>JAKCEX010000001.1 GCA_023539395.1 Candidatus Geocrenenecus arthurdayi
ACATGTGGCAGCAGCTGAAAGAGTTGACCAGTAATGGTAGGAGAGTATATTATTTTACTAGACCGTGGAAGTGGGAAGAGATGCGGAGGGAAAGATTTAGAGATGAATTGAAGGCTAAAGTAGGCAAGGTATCAAAAGATGATAAGGGAGACGCATTCCTACTATGGAAAGCCTACGAACTATCATTGATTAAGAGGAATACTCATAGATACTTTAAACCTCTGACAATCATTGATGTTGAACTGAGACCATTGTTAATGAGAGAGGAGATGTTGTATAGGAATCTTCAGAGAGTACTGAATGCCAGTATGGTCGGCGTTGATGTTGGAGGAGATGTTAAGATATCGGAGGAGATGGTTGAGGATGCTAGGAAGGAAGTCGTTGATAAAGCCATAAAGATTATTCCAAGATTCATGGATATAGCTGATAGTCTGGGACTGGATAGAGATGATATCAATGGATTAGCAGGGCTGGCTGGAGAACTAGCCTACAATAAAGCTACATCATATAGGAAGTCTATTAACTACCATGGGCTATGTAAAGCTAAAGGCAGGAATGGCAGGAGGAATAAGAAATACAGCCGTAAGATTCAGAGATACCTAATAATGCTTACGAATGCGATTCTACATAAGAATGGTGAGAGACGCATACCAAGATACAAGGATCTAAGAAATACATTGAAGAAGATTGTAGACATAAGGAAGTCGATGGGGCTCGCTGGGGATGGAGCTGGGGTATAAGCCCTGGCAAGACCCATATGTCTATACTTATCGTCCTCGGCGAGCCTAACGGGCTCGAAGCGAAGACCGAGACTATTCATTTATGGGTGGCTAGGGCTACCAAGCCAGCCCCTCCTCCTAAATTTTTATTGAGGACACTTCTATTGAATACATCTCAACATACTTAAATATTCATGAACTGGAGGGTGTGTCCAACTTCTATTTGTTATTTATAAACTTTAAAGATACACTGGACGTATCCAACTATTTATAAGCTTGCTTCACTAGGGTCCTTGGGCAGTATATTATGATTCTTAGGTGTGTTTTTGTCTTCGTTAACTCTAGAGCGCCCCTCAAACTTGAATAGTCTCCGAAGATTTTATCCCATCATTAGTTATGATTAAAAGGTCTATGCCGTTTCCACTTGCTGCATCTCTCGATATAGAAGCTTTTACAGCCTTGATAGCGAGTTCTCTTAATTCTTCTGCAGTCATATTAGGTTTATAAGATATCTCTATCACTCCAATAGCTATCTCTGCGCCTGACCCAACTACAGCATAATCATCTTCAATTATCGAGCCTAGAGGGTCGAGGACTAAGACGTGCCCTCCTGTTTCATCGAATCCTCCAACTATTGTTTCAGCAAGGTATGGGAAGAATCTACTACTGAATAGATAATTTGAAAGTACTTTAGCTACTGTTCTAACTTCGGGTTCTCTCTGATACATGAATCTATAAAGGTTAATCTCAGCTTGAGCATCACGGATTAGATTCTGCATATCACCTACAAAACCTGCACAGGCCGCACCGATCTTAGATGTAATCTGAAATACTTTCCTAACAGTCTTACTCACAACAAAGTATCCATATGTAAGCCTCTTCTCAGCAGCTAATACAACTGCATCTCTACCTTTTATACCGAGAGTTGTAGCTCCAGGATATGGATACTGGAAAGCCATACACCACCTACTCCATTCTTAAAACATTCACCTCTACTTTTTAAATATTTTTAACTACTCTAACTCTAAGTTTATCTCCAGCTCTAATCCTAAGTTTTTCATTAGCGTGCCCCCTATTTATGGAAACTTCAATGTATCCTGAGCCCCCGATAGTTGTTAGAAACGACCCCTCAGTTACTCCACTATAAGATTTAACAAATGGGCAGCTAACTGTAATACCTGAGGGCGTAGATATATCGATAATATCTCCAAAATCTATTTGTAGATCCTTAGGTTTAAGATTAGTGATTATGTTTCCAAACCTATCAATATGTAAGACTGCAACCTCGATGTAGTCATCTTTCTTGATAGGCTTATGTAATACTAGCCTCTTATACTCTATAACCTCTTTACCTATCTCGCTTGGTGATACACCAGCAGCTATCATACCAGCAACATGTGCGAAGACATCTCTACCATGGAAAGTCTCGCTAAATCTTCTTGGAAGTTTTGATTCATCAATCTCATAAACAGATACTATGCCTAATTGTTCTGCAGCTGGGATCATGAATCCAGTATCTGGACCGATGAATACGTCTCCTCTAGATGTTAATATTATTATTGGTTTTCTTTCTCCTCCTACACCTGGGTCAACTATGCATAGATGGATTGTTCCTGCAGGCATGTATGGAACATATGTTGTTAGGAGGAAGGCGGCTTCAAGCTCGTTAAATGGTTCAACTTCATGCGTAACATCAATTATCAATACATCTCTTCTATAACGTAATATTACAGCTTTAACCTGAGTTACATATGTATCTCTAGTACCATAATCTGTCATGAAAGCAATAATTGGTCTATCCATAGATCCAGACATCATAACCTATAATGTAACCCTAGTATTTAATCAAGAAATTGGAGAAAAACAACTATGCTTAAAAATTAGACGCCACAATACTTTAACAGATGTTTGTAGAGATCGATGGTTCAATAGGTGAGGGTGGAGGTCAGATTCTTAGGAATGCTGTAGCATTATCAGCTGTTCTACTTAAACCAGTTAGAATAAAGAATATACGTGTTAAGAGGAGTAATCCTGGTTTAAGACCACAGCATTTAACAGCTGTTAAAGCAGTAGCAGCATTATCCTCGGCTGAGGTTACTGGTTTATCTGTCGGGTCACTAGAGATATCTTTCAATCCTTTAAGAAGACTTCAAGGTGGCTCACTTAAGTTTGATGCTGGTACAGCTGGAAGTACTACGTTAATACTTCAAAGCTTGATGCCTGCAATGTGCTATGCTTCAAAACCAGTTGAAGTAGAACTTAGAGGTGGAACAAACAATCCTATGGCCCCTCCAGTAGAATATCTCCAAGAAGTATTACTACCAGTAATAGAGAAGATGGGTGGAAAATTTAAGATTGAACTTGTTAAAAGAGGATTCTATCCTAGAGGTGGAGGTGTAGTTAAAGCCTACTCAATACCAGTTGATACTCTTAAACCCATAAGACTAGTAGAGTTTAAGAATGTTAAGAAGATTAGAGGGTTGAGCTATAGTTGTAGGCTTCCAGGCCACATTGTTGAGAGAATGGCAAATACTGTTGAGAATATTCTGGGAAGAGAAGGCTACGACATAGATATACGTAGAGAAGCTCTACAACCTAATAATCCTAAATGCTCATTAGACCCTGGATGTGGAATAATACTTCTAGCGGAACTGGAAGGTGGAATAGTAATTGGAGTAGATAAACTCGGTGAGAAGGGAGTCCCATCAGAGAAGATTGGAGAAGAAGCTGCAAAAGAATTACTAGGTGAGATAAGTAGAGAAGCTCCGGTAGATAAGCATTTAGGAGACCAGTTAGTAATATGGGCATGCTTAGCAGAAGGCACATCACAGTATAGAGTAACAAACCTAACAAAACATACTACTACTAGCATTGAATTATGTAGAATAATTACTAACACGTATGTAGAGGTAGATGGGGTTGAGGGGGAACCAGCAACAATAACGATAGAAGGAATAGGTTTAAGAAGAGAATAAGTTAAGAATAATTACTAAGCTCATCAATCTTCAAGAATATTTCATAATTCCTCAGTTCCCTCACATAATACACTGGAGGAGAATTACAACCCCCTCCTAACTTCTCTTATTATCTTAATATATTAGGCTAATATCATTGAAGTGGTGGTCTTTGAAGCGTGGACTGCTTGTTGGAAGATTCCAGCCTCCTCATATTGGACATCTATCAGCTATAAAAAGCATACTGAGAGAATGTGATGAATTGATAATTGTTGTTGGTAGTGCTCAGTATAGTTATACCTTTAAGAATCCTTTCACAGCAGGAGAGAGGATTGAGATGATTAGATTAATGCTTCAAGAAGAGAGGTTACCATTAGAGAAGATAATGATCATACCTATACCAGATATAGGTGAACATTCTCTATGGGTTTCGAAAGTTAGAACTTTCGTACCACGATTCGATATAGTATACTCAAACAACCCACTAGTTCAGAGATTATTTACTGATGCAGGATGCCAGGTTAAGCCTATAGAACTATATAGGAGAGAAGAAGTAGTAGGAACCCTGATTAGGAAGAAGATGATTGAAGATGAAGATTGGAGAGAATATGTTCCAAGGATAGTTGTTAAGTATATTGAGTCAATCGGGGGAGTGGAGAGAATAAAACAGGTATGTAGGACAGATTACCCAGAGAGAAGCATAACTACAACTAAATGTCAACCTTCTGAAGATTCTCTAGAATTATAATCAATGGTCCTACTCAAGACACTCCATTCAGATTCACTGTACAAGCTCTACTTTCTGCATTAAATCATCCATAGCTCTGTATAACCACTTAGCTCTTCTCCCCCTATTCTTTCTTGAAGACCTAATTCTCTCCATTAAACCTAAAGATACCAAGTGTTCAAGTACAGGTCTAATATCTTTAAAATCTTTAGGAGCCCAACCCCTCCTCACAAGCTCTGAGGTAATGTCGCCTGCAGTCTTCCAATCATTTAAGAAACCATCTATAGCAAGGAGGATTATTCTCCCATGAAGCTCACTACTCTTTACCTTTACGTAGACAGGTTTCTTCTCTAGAATTACTCTTGGGACTTCAACACTAATCCTAATCTCCGGTATCTTCTTAAGGATAGTGTCTATAGCAAGCTCAAGCGTCTCTACTCTATGTCTTAGTTCTTCAATATTCTTCTCAAGATGCTGAGGTCTCATTTCAAGCTTTCTAATATAGCTAGTAGGTTTTATGCTTTAAACAGTCAGCCGAAAGTAGAGTTAAACTAAAATAGCATAAATTCCAGAACAGTATATAACTGGACACTCTGGATTATATACTGGTTGATCCCTTCAAATAGGTAATACCATTTACGTGGCAGGTTGAGAGAACATCTTATCTATACCGTTATCTAAAAATTCAGAACTTATAAACATGAAAAATTCAGTAAAAGTTGACAGTGTTGTTTAGCGGATAGTGTCCAAATAAGGCTTTAAATATCTTCTAGGGGCGGCTATTTCTACCCGCAAGGCTACTATGGGAGGTCTCCAGCTAATATAACACCTTATTTGGACACTATCACGCTCTCAATAATAAAATTTTTATATTATAAGCAGGTTTTAAGAGTGGGTTGTTAGATAATCCTGAAAAATATTCTAGGGAGCAGTTCGGGAAAGCATTTTCTATTGTCCAGAGATATCTTGAATGCTTCTCTAGCTATTATGAGATTGGATTAGAGATAGGTAGGAGATTAAAAGATTTTAAACCATCTAGGATAGTTTACCTCGGTATAGGTGGATCAGCAATAGTTGGAGATTTTATCTCAGTAATAGTTAGAGAACCTACTGTTAGAGTTCATAGAGATTATACGGTGCTCAAGATAAATCCAGATGACTTGATACTAGCTGTAAGCTACTCTGGAGATACTGCAGAGATATTTCCAACAATCTTAAATAATCTAGATAGTAGGAAAATGGTTATGATCACTTCTGGAGGAGCATTAAGAAGATTAGCTGAGAAAAAGAATCTTCCAATAATAATGCTTGAGCAAGGTATACCTCCTAGATATGCCTTCCCCCATACATTTGGAGCAGTAATAGGTTTACTAAAATCTCTAAATATTAAGATTGAAGGTTCTATAGAAAACCTAGATTCGGCCAAGACTATTCAAGATACAGTGAGCCCTGAGACCCCCACAGATAAAAACTTAGCAAAGAAGACAGCATTAAAGATTGTTGATATGCTGCCTGTAGTATATGGTTATGGGAAAGCTGCTCCAATAGCATACCGCTTAAAATGTCAACTTAATGAGAATAGTAAACTTTTCTCACATTTTTGTGAAATCCCCGAAGCACTACATAACGATATTGAAGTACTCAATGAGAAAACAATCCTAATAGCTCCAAGACTCTCCGATGAACCAAGAGAAATAAACGAAGTTTACAGACTTCTCTCAAGCTTCCTCCAAGAAAGATATATTGAGTTAAAAGTTCAAGCAAGAAGCATTATGGAAGAAATACTTTCTCTACTAATTTTAGTTGATTATATTAGTCTTTATGCTGCTGTCCTGAGGGATGTTGACCCGTTAAGCCTGTCAGTAATACCTAAATTAAAGGGTCGCAATAGAATCTACCAAGAAATACTGAAGAGTGTTGATGAGAAACTTGAAGAATAATAATAGTTCAACTTGGAGAGGAACATTAAGTGTAAGGAACCGGTTAATCCTTATAATAATTATTACAGTCTCATTGTATTCTCTTCTATATATTGCTTCGACAATACCTCTATCAGCTGATGAAATAACTTCTCTAATGGAAGAAGCTGAAAAAATACTTAGAGAAAAATATACTATCATGGATATCTTCTTAAACAATTTTATGATCTCATTACTCATGTTCATCCCACTGGCTGGGCCATTTATTGGAGGTTATGCAATCTATTTTACGGGAAGATTAATAGGTGCATTATCAGTTTCCACGGGGGTCCCCTCTATACTATTGATCTCGATGACAATCATAACATTCTATGGATTCATAGAATTCTTAGCATATGGAACAGCCTTCACTGAGAGCATAGTATTCACATACAGTATCTTTAAAAAGAAGAGTAGAATAGAATCAAGATGGCTAATAATATCAATTGCTGCAGTAGCAATACTGCTTCTCATCGCAGCTACAATAGAATACATGTTAATACAATTCTTCGGACAGATATATCCAAACCTAGAAGAACTACCCGCAAAGATATAACCAGATTCTTAAAGATAAATAGCTCTACAAACAAGATAATCTTGAGCCGGGGTACCTCAGCCAGGTAGAGGGTCGGCCTCGAGATCAATATTAGGATGGTAGGTCAGAATAAGATGAGCAAGCCGATGCCCCAGGTGGGGCTCGTGGGTTCAAATCCCACCCCCGGCGCCACATTCAAAGCGCAGAAATAGCCAGAATTGAGCTCTTTTTCGGCTAAAAGTCGCTAAAATCTCTCCTCAGTTTTTGCACATTGGAGCTAATTCACCTTCCTTAATTCTTCTCTCCTAAATCTTAACAGCTTTTCTAATCATGTGATGATGTACTTTTCTTATAACTAGATGCTATCCCAGTAATTCAATCTTTAATCTTGGTAGAAGCTCCTTACTCGATAATTGAAAGTAGGAACATTCTCCTTAGATTTCTAGCCTATTGATTTTCGTAGTTTTGCTGCTTCAGTTAATTCTTTTTCAGCTTTAGGATACTCTCTTTCTATAATTGAGATTATGAAATTCTCTATGACGTTAGCATATCTTCTATCTGAGAGGTTTCTTCCACCAATCTTTATCCCAATTACGTCGGAAGCCGTTTCTAAATCTTCAAGATAGGAGGGGATGAATTTTTCGTAGAATTCTCCTGAGAAATGTTTAGAGAGAACTTCTCTGTGTTCTATTAGAAGAGATATAGCTTCCCATACAACTCTTCTACCTGCTTCTTCTAAGTCTTCCCTAAGTCTCACATGGACTTCTCTAAGAATACCGTATTCTTCTTCACTTAGATTCTTTAATACTCTCATACCTATGAATTCTGGAGGCATTCCTAGAGAATAGAATGCACCTGTGAATGGTATCGCCCTTGGTAGGGATTTACCTTTAACCCTCCTAGAGTATCCATATAGCCCGATGTGCAGCTTCCTACTTCTACGAGCAGGGATTAATGATGCAATATAGTTTACAGCATCAATCGCTGGTTCAAGAGATTCCTGGTATTTTTCTAGGAACTTCTGAACTAGACTAGTAATAGGTTTCTCTATCCCGGTGAAATCTTTTGGTTCACCGTATGGGAGGATACTGTTTAATTTCTTCACAGCTTCTATGACTCTACCCTCAGGATAATCATATCTATAAGCAGATTGTATTGTTACTGTCCAGACCCCCCTATATTCATTTACAAAACCATCAATATTCTCTGGTGAGTTATGACCTCTAAAAGGTAAGCAGCCTGCTCCAATTATTGGGTATATCTTTATGCCTGAATGAGTCTCAACTGTTTGAAGTTTCGATAAGGCTAGTTTTGCAAGAAGAGTAGCAGCTACAAAGCCGTAGTTTAATGCAGGGTCAGACCTTGCTATAAAGACTCTAATATAACTTGGGGAAACAAGCTCAATATATCTAGTTAATATTTGGTCGCATGTAGTTAGAGAGTTCAAGTCTTCTATAAGCGGTATGACTTCTATCTCTCTAGGGTAAGCTTCTCCTACTAGTTCTTTTAGCTTTAGACCATAGTAATCTATCTGCTCATTTATGGGCTCAACGATAACTTTCCGGTATGTTTCCCTAACTCTCACTAAGTCTACATGGCTTACTGTAAATGGTAGGATTACTTCAAAAATAGAGATTGTAGGATACTTGTTATAGAAACTACTTGCAACATCATTATGTTTCGGTATAGATTCAAGAGTTTCTAGGAATATCTTCTTCTCACTTACTTCTATTAATGGGTTGGGAAGTCTAAGAGTTAGAAAAACATCTTCACCCAGCTTATTCTTGGAGAAATATTCTCCATACTTTGTTAAGAGTTTTCTTACTACTTGTGGATCTATATCTTTACCTTCTGCATCCCACATGACTTCCTGGCATCCTAGAACAGAATAATCATAGTATGCTTCATATACTTCATCTTCTCCAGCTATTACTTCGCTATGACACCAATTTGGTATAGAAGCATTATCAGGATGCTGAGAAGCCATTGTTCTAGGTACAAATCTATCTCTCTTCATTCTTTAGATACATCCCTATCTACTTCTTTTTATCTCTATAATAGGAGGCTTATGCTGACGAAGTTCTTTTATAAGCTTTTCTCTAGATCGTAGAAGTTAAGAAAGGTTTAAAGTAGCCTATACGAAGTTTTAACGCAGGTGTTTAAGTATTGAAAGTGCTCCAACTACATGTTGACTTCGTTGAGTATGAACCAATTCAGGTAGAGAGTTCAGTATATGAAGATGTAGAAAAGAAAGTCTATAGAGTAGATGATGCTCTCCTACTTCTCATAAGTATTGAGAAAGATGATTCCGAAGAACTAGCAAGTGAAGTTGTTAATGATTCTCTGGATTTTATGAGTAGAATGAAGATAAACAAGTTAGTTGTATACCCCTATGCTCATCTAAGCACTGACCTGGCCCCTCCCTATAAAGCACTAAATATACTCAAAAAGATTAGGGAAGAAGCATCTTCTAGGAAGATAGATATACACTGTGCTCCATTTGGATGGAATAAGCGTTTAGTGATCTCAATTAAAGGACACCCATTAGCTGAGCAGCTTAAAAGCTATAGTAGTCTCCCAGAATCGGGGGGAGAGACTCTATCTAAAGCATTATTGATGGAGGAGAAATTGAAGTCTTACTGGTTTATCTTAACCCCTGATGGTCAGATGATCCCTGTAGAAGAATTCGACTTCAGGAACCATGATAACTTGGAGTATTTAGTACGCTATGAGACGGCTAAGTCTAGAGCTGTCTTAGAGCAGCCTCCTCATGTCCAGTTAATGAGAAAGCTTGAGATAGCAGATTACGAAAGTGGTAGTGATCCTGGAAATATGCGTTGGCCTGCTAAAGGTAGATTGATTAAATCTCTTATAGAACAGTATGTTACAAGTAAGGTTATTGAGTATGGTGCCGTTGAAGTTGAAACACCAATTATGTATGATATGCATCATCCAAGTCTGGAGAAATACTTACATAGATTTCCCGCTAGACAGTATGTTATTAAAACAGAGGATAAGGAGTACTTCCTGAGATTTGCTGCATGCTTCGGTCAATTCTTGATGGCTAGTGACATGGTTTTATCGTATCGTCATTTACCATTCTGGCTCTATGAATTAACTAGATATAGTTTTAGAAGGGAGAAAAGTGGAGAGCTAGCAGGTCTTAGGAGGCTTAGAGCGTTTACAATGCCTGATGTTCATGCATTCGTTAAGGATATAGAACAAGCTAAAGCAGAGATGAAGAAGAGGCTTAAGCTAAGCCTTGAAGTACTTGAAGGAGCTGGGTTAAAGAAAGATGATTTAGAAATGGCTATAAGGTTTACTAGAGAATTCTATCAAGAAAATAAAGAATTCATATATGAGTTGGTGAAAGCTTTCGGTAAACCTGCCCTCGCAGAGATGTGGGATGAAAGATTCTTCTACTTCATATTAAAGTGGGAGTTTAACTTTATCGATGGCCAGAAGAAGGCTGCAGCTCTCTCAACAGATCAGATAGATGTTGAGAATGCTAGACAATATGGTATAACTTACGTGGATGAAGATGGTGTTAGAAAATACCCCATCATCCTTCATTGCTCTCCAAGCGGTGCAATTGAGAGAGTAATCTACGCATTACTTGAGAAAGCCTACATGATTATGGAGAAAGGAGGAAAACCAATGCTACCTGTATGGCTCTCACCAACTCAAGTCAGATTAATACCTGTTGCTGAAAGACATATAGAAGACTGCATGAACTTGCTAGAGAAAATTGAGAAAGAACAGATTAGAGTTGATATAGATGATAGAGAAGAAACAGTCGATAAGAAGATTAAAGATGCTGAGAGTGAGTGGATACCATACATAGTAGTCTTTGGAGATAGAGAGAAAGAGAGAGGAGAACTATCGGTTAGAATTAGAGAAACAGGGAAAATAGAATACATGAAGCTAGAGAGATTAATTGAAGAAATAAAAAAGCATAATCAAGGAAAACCCTTCAAGCCTCTTAGTCTTCCCAAGCTATTATCTAGGAGACCCAGCTTCAAATAGGCTATTCTTCTAAGCGAATCTCTCAAATACTCCTTTTGTAATGTATTTGATTAGATGTAGAATGAGTAAATCTTCTATTATGAGGGAGAAGGCTTCAAGTATATGGGAAAAGATATTGGAGCATCCTTTTGTAGTGGAACTATATACTGGTGAGCTTCCATTTTCTAAGTTCAAGTACTACGTTCTCCAAGACTACAATTACCTGGTTACTATGATTAAGGTGTTAAGTATAGTTTCTGCGAAAGCTCCAAACATTATGCAAACCAAGAAAGCTCTATACCTAGCATATATGACTGTTACAGGAGAAATGGAAAACTATGAAAAGCTTCTATCTGAGATGAATCTTACAATTAGAGATGCTGTATCTACAACTCCTAATCCATCCAATGTTGCATACATGAATTTCCTTCTCTCAACAAGCTACATGATGGATTACTGGACTACTATGGCAGCTCTACTACCATGCTTCTGGACATATCTTGAGATCGCTGAAAAACATAAAGATAAGCTTGAATCGAATCCATCAACAATTTATAGGAGATGGGCTTCAGTATACCTCTCTAAAGAATATAAAGAGATCGTTGATATATTCAGGAATGAAGTAGATTCCTCAAGTCTTACAGTGGATGAAATGTGGCCATATTTTGAGTTAGCATCAAAATACGAGTATATGTTTTGGAGTGCAGCATATAGTGAAGAGAAATGGCCGATATAATAAAGAATTTACGAAGAGAACTGGAAGACTTAAATCAGAAGATTCTCGGCCACCCATCATTACAGAAACCTAGTAGAGAAGTATTAAATAGATTTGTAGAGAATCAGCTCTACATTATACCACATGATTTGAAAGCTTTATCCCATGTATTATCTAGGACCATAACTCTAGATGAAGTTGAATTCTTCAAGATGCTTGTAGATGGAGATTATGAAGCATTAAAAGCATTATATGACCTAGCCCATGAACTTAACATTAAGCTACACTATAGTAGGCTATCTCTAAAAGCTGTCTCCTACACCCACTTCCTATCATGGCTTGCACTAAATGGTTCACCTGGAGATGTAGCTGTAGCTTTAACTGTAAATTTACCAGTATGGGGAGAAAACGTTAAGAAGCTTGGAGAACATGCTAGGATCTTGAACATAAAATCTACAAAGATATTTAATTTATTCTCAGGACCATTTGATATACTGGAAGAAAGAGCTGAAAAGATCTCTGAAAGATATCTTGATTGGGAGAGGTACAGATTTATCGCCAGAACAATACAACAGTATGAGTTAGATTTCTGGGATAGCTTAATAGAATAAGCTGAAATACTTTTGATCTAGAAATCTCCTAATTATGAGCAGCTGTCAAAGTTAACTTTATGGATTGAATCCTTATATTAATGAATATAACGTGTAACTCCATGAATGGAGGGTTTGACATCGGAGTCATCTTCTGGTTATTCCTCATCCTCTTCATATTCTTATGGCCACAATACAAGATAAAAGCTCTCCAGAATGCTAGACTCGAGCTTATGAGGAGATGTGAGAAGAAGATTGGATGTAGGATTATAACATTAATACATAGACAAGAGAGAATAGGGCTTTTCGGGATACCATTCTACAAATATATAGATATTGAAGATTCAGAGCAAGTATTAAGGGCCATTAGAATGACTCCACCAGATATGCCTATAGCTATCATAATACACACACCTGGAGGTCTTGTCTTGGCGGCAACTCAGATAGCTTTAGCAATAAAAGAACATAAAGGGAAAACCATCGCAATAATACCACACTATGCTATGAGTGGTGGGACCCTGATAGCTCTAGCTGCTGATGAGATATGGATGGATCAGAACGCAGTACTTGGACCCGTCGACCCACAGATAGCTGACCAGAAATTAGGAGTACTGCCTGCAGCCTCAATACTCAAACTAGTAAATGAAAAAGGAAGAGAAAAAGTAAAAGAAGAATATCTCATTCTAGCCGATATAGCTGAGAAAGCAGTACGCCAGATGGAGCAAACTCTCTACAACTTGGTGGTAGAAAAAATGGGGGAGGAGAAAGCAAGAGAATTAGCTAAAATAATGGTTGAAGGAAGATGGACACATGATTACCCAATAACAGTTGAAGAAATTAGGAAGCTAGGAATAGATGTCAAGACAGAGATACCTGAAGAAGTCTATAAATTAATGGAACTTTATCCGCAACCAACCGGTTTAAGACCAGGCGTTGAATTCATACCAATACCGTATGCTCCACAGAGACCGAGGAGGACCCAGCAAGAAAGATAAAGCTAAAATAAAATAGAGCTCACAGAACATGCTGATCTACTCTTAGAAATGCGATGGGTAACTTAAAGAAAGAATCATCTGTTCCTGCAGTTAGAGGATAAGCTTATATGGGTAATCTCTTATTTCTCTTAAAGCCTTCTCTACAAAATCTCTTGGGGTATCTTGACCTAGATCATAGATATATCTAGAAATTAGACTGGACTCTACTTTCTCAAGTAATTGGAAATCCATTTCTATTCCTTCAAACTTGTAATTCCATGTTTCAGGCTTCCAGATAGATTGGAAATCCAGCTTCATGGAGTCACAGATAACGTATACAGGAATAGATTTCTCATAGCAGATTAATGCAGCTACTTTAGAGCCTGACCTATTAACTGCTGAGCCATCTAATAAGACTGCATCACATCCTAGGAGAGCGGCCTCCGAAGAAGAGACTGCTTCATATATTGAAGAATCTGGGTAAACTCTCACCCTAGCTCCATGAGAAGTAAGCTCTTTGAAAGCTCTAGCCCCATCTAGGATAGGCCATCCAGCAACTACTGACACCTCAACACTCAACATCTCCTTTAGAGTACTGATTACCTGGGAGCTATAGCTTAAAGTAAAGATTTTTCTGTAACCTCTTAAAACATCTACTGCATTTTCTACTGCTTTTCTAATCTTCTGATTATATGATGAAAGGAGCAGCTCGGTTATCCTTCGAATATCAGGTTTTATCCCCCTACTAGTTGATAGATTAGCAGCCTCATTTAGAGTATATACTAGGTTTGCAGGTAAGATAATAGAAGGCCTCTTCTTAACTATACGTAAAGTCTCATCTAATACTTTTCTTGCTTGAGATATTTCAAGGTAGACTAATTTTTCTGAGAGAAAAGTTAAAAGATTAAGAGCAATCTTCGTTGAACCATGAACTCGATCATCTACGATATCTCTAACTCTTTGATGAAACTCAGATTCCAATATCGACCACAAAATTCAAAAATAAAGCAGCTTATAAAAATCTTCACAAACTAGAGTTTACATTAAATTAATCTTGACGTATGATTCAGTAGACTAATCTCAAGGAAATATCAAAGTATTCTCCCGTTCATACCTACTGTAATTAGCGCCCTCAATATTTTTAGAGTAAGTACGCAAATTTTCTTTGACTTAATTTGGAAGAAGTTAGCATAAATATCAATAATATATTAGGGTCCATTGCATCAACTACAAGATTAAAGATGCTGAGACTCCTCTCTAGAAAAGAGATGGGATACTCAGAGTTGATGGATTCTTTAGGGATGGAGAAAGATAGAGATGCAGGAAAGTTTTCTTACCACTTAAAGAAGCTATTAGATTCTAGATTGATCGAAGTCCATAAAGAAACAGGTAAATACAAGATATCAAGAATTGGTTTAACAGTACTAGAAAATCTGGATAAGCTTGAGAAAGCTCTTGGAACTAAGGAGATGCTGATAGTTAGAAGAAGCGAGAATATAATCGAACCATTTGATAAGACTAAGATAATCAACTCATTAATGAAAGAAGCGAATATAACACCTAAGCTAGCTATAGAGATCGCATCGATAGTTGAAGAAAAACTACATAACCTCAAGATAGAGTATCTAACAGCGCCTTTGATCCGTGAACTAGTTAATACAGTGCTACTTGATATGGGGCTTGAGAAATATAGACACAAGCTTTCTAGGATAGGTATGCCCATCTACGATGTCTCAAAACATCTAAAGAAGACTTCCGAGAGGGGTGACCCTAGAGAGTTCATTGAAGAATCATCAAAATCAATAATGAGAGAATACTGCCTTCAAGATTTCTTATCTAGAAATACTGCAGAAATGCATCTTACAGGAAGGCTTGACTTTTATCCTCTAGACCATTGGCTTACAGGAATCGTTGCTAGAAGTTATCGAGCACCGAGTAATGATGAAGAAATGCTTGAAACAATGACGGATATAGCTTCATCAATTATAAATATAAAACATGAGATAAACCTTAAGGTAGATGATGGAGGAGAATTAGAAAATGCCTTCAGGATGCTAAGACATATTGTTTCTAAAAGCTTATTGAAAGGGCGCTATATATCTATAACATTAAGCATTAGGGATTTACTTGAAAATCATGCTAAAATCATGGAATTATCAAAGATGGTGGGTCAGCCTACTAGAAGAGTTAAAACAGTAATAGTGGTAGATGAACTAGTATATGCTGAATTATTAAAACTCGATGAGCTTCTAAGAAACCTCAAACTCCAATATGTAATTACAAACTCTGAAGAATCTCTATACTGTGGACTCAGGTTACCTATGGAGAAGTCTTTCTCAGATATTCATGCAATCTTCTCCCTCAATACACTTTTATCGACACTAGAATCCAATAAAGAAGTAGATTCTACTTTAAAAAGAATTAGAGAATTAACTACATACGGGCTCTCAGCTCTCAGTAAAAGAACCAAGACTTTTGAAGAAATATATGGTAAAAGATATTCTACGAAGATTCATTATGCCTGCTCCTTGTGGGGGTTGTTTGAGGCGACTAAAACTATATACGGGGTCGGCCCGCAAATCTCAAAGGAATCTTATTCATTCTTCAATGATGTAATACAATCCTTTATTGAATCATTAAAGAAGTATTCAAGTGGAAGGAGTAGATTACTAAAATCATCGAGAATCCCTAAATCTTCAGCTCAAAGAATGCTTAGAGCAACATACCATAAATTGAGTATAGATGAGCTTAACAAGATGAGAGATTATGGTTTCCTGCTTATCCCACCTACTGAGAAATTTAGAAATATTGAAGAGAGAGCATTACTAGAATCTAGGATTGCTCCATACTTTGATGGTGGATATTTAACCATCATCAAGGGATACAAGAGGAAGAAAATAATTGAAGATGCCACAATTCTCTTTGAGAGTTTAGTGAAAACTGAGAACCCATTTACAATAAAGATTGAGGAAGCATTGACTGTTTAGGTTTTCCGTGATTTTAATAGGAGGATTGCTTTAGCAAGGTCTCCACTAGTTTCAATTAATGCATTTCTTGCTTCATCTTCTGATACTCCTGCTTGCATAGCAACAAGCATTACATCTTCTTCCGAGGGTGTGTATGCTTCTTCTACTTTCTCCACAATACTAGGGGCTAATTCTTCTACTTTTCCTCCAATTATCTGGTAAACTCCTTCATTCTCAATCTTCATAAACATAACAGCTGGATTCTTAATCCTTAATTCTCTATCTTGTAATCGGATAATTACTTCTTCAGCTACTCCAAGTTCTTTTAAGTTTAATCCTAGACTCTCAAGCATGCGTGCTTGCATCCTCCTTAATTGTCTAGCAGGTAGCTTCTTCATTTCATTAAACACCCTACCAGATGTTCTGCTAGTCTTATAGTCAAGGTTATATAATATCTTTCTCTATAAAATTACGTAATCTTAAATCCACAGTAGAAATTCTTCAATTAGTATTCTTTTCTTAAGTCTCTAATCTTAACGGCTGTTCCCCTTTTCGAGCTAAGTATTGTTTGCCCTGAAACTTGAGTCTTCCCAACTCCGATCAACCTTTTGTCTGATGTATATACTAGGACTTCTTCATTGGGGTGGAGCAGTCTATCTACTTCTTTAATCCAATCAACCCTAACGACTTTCATCTTTAATACTTTATCAAGACATGAGTCTTGGATTACTACTCTAAACCTTGGCCAATCAATTATTTCTGCAAGCCTCTCTCCACCATCTATGGTTAATGCCAGCATACCATCACTACTCCTTAGGGTTGCTAACAATCTCCCATGCAGAAGTATGTATCTAGGTCTACCAGTCTTCCTAGATACCTCGATTACTGTATCCTCAGGGAAGAGTCTGGATCCCACATTAATGCCGAACTGGTAGTCAGCAACCATTCTAATAATATCTAGTAATTCTATCTTAGCCAACTCTAAATTCTCCTCGACCTGAGAGTTTACGTAATTTTTCAGCTAACTCGACAGTTGTCTCTACATCAACTTTAACACAATCATCATTATACTCAATGTTTATTACTTTAGACTTGCTATATATTTCTTTGATTGTCTTCATTAACATTAAATCTAAAGGTATTGTAGCTTTAATCCTAATAAACCCTCTAAGCATTTGAGAAGCCTTCTCTTCTAAGCTCTTAATATTCCATCCATTCTTCGCGGAGATTACAACATACTCATATGGTAAACTCAACTTTCTTATCTTCTCTTCGACATCATTAGCGCTTGCTAAATCTATCTTATTAAAGACTAGTAATATGGGGACACCGTTAGCTCCTATACTATTTAATGTATCTAGAGATGTTTCAAGCTTCTTCTCAACTGTATGTAGTGGCTCTGAGATATCAATCATTAGGAGTATTAAGTCTGAGAGTGCGATTTCTCTGAGAGTTGCATAGAATGCTTCAACAAGCAGGGTTGGTAAATTATTTATGAACCCAACCGTATCTGAGAGGAATGCTGGTTTACCATTAAGCCTCACAATTCTAGTTGTTGGAGTAAGAGTTGTAAAGAGCTGTGAATTAACTTCAACATCTTCTGAGGCTAGAAGATTGAATAAAGTAGATTTACCTGCATTAGTATATCCTGCGAGAGAGATTATCGGTAGCCCAAGCTTTTTTCTCTCAAATCTTATTAAATCCATATGCTTCTTAATTGCTTCAAGCTTCCTATTAATAGAGACTATTCTTTTATGAATCTCATCATAGTATACGTCTGCTTCATAAGCTCCTAAACCATGGAAACCAGGTTGCTCACCTTTCTTAGCTAACCTAACCTTCTCTTTAGCTCTAGATAGTTCGTATTTTAATTCTGCAAGCTTTATTTGAAGCTTAGCTTCAATACTGCTTGCATGTAATGTAAAGATCTCTAAGATCAGTTGAGTCCTCGTTATTACTGGTACTCCAAGCTTCTTAGCTAAATTATATTCTTGAACAGGCTTCAACTCATTCTCGAATACCACTTTCTCTATTCCCAGTTCTCTTACAGCTTTCTCTAATTCTTCAACTTTCCCTGGACCAATATTATACTCTGGATGAGGTGGTCTTACTTGCTTAATCCTATAAACTACTTCATAACCTGCAGTTCGGCAGAGTTCACTAAGCTCATCTAGGTTATCCTCCTGCCCTAGGTCGACTCTATGAATTATCGCAACCTTCAATTTCTATTTACCCTTCCAAATACAATAGGTTAAGAGCTCTTTAAAACTCTTTACATAACATTTCCATTATTGCTTCTTAACATCCTTCTCCTCCATCTTCTTAATGAAGAATCCTAGAGATACACCTTTAACTGCTTCACCCTTCTCAATATATTTTGAGATATCCTCAAATTCTTCTTCTACTGGAACGATTATCTTAATCTTGAGTAGCTTCTCAATCTTTCTCGCAAGCTCGATGGGTGGATTAAACTCTCCTGCTTCTATCTTTCTAATTATAGTGACTTTCTCGTTTAACTGCCTAGATAAGTCTTCTTGAGTTAAACCCATCCTCTCTCTAGCTTCCCGGATTATTCTTCCAAAATCTTCAATATATTCAAATTCTTCAATAGGTAAGCGCGATGAAGGCTTCTTACTCTTAACAGCTTTCTTCATCTAATAAATATCTATCAATGGATGATATAGGTTTTCTGCTGCTCCAAAAAGAGTAGGATAAGGCCGATAAGCTTAAGAGAAAAGCTTTCTACATAATAACAGTTTTAAGGATTGATTTATCTTTAAGCTTTACATTAACGCGTAAATCTTATGATTCGTGGTTATTTGTTGGCTTTCACGGATTCTATTAATAATAGAATACTTATCTAGACATTGTATGGCTAGATTAAAACCCTACATTCAAGTATTTTAACCGACGCGATAGATAGATTATGCAGCAATGTATGTTGAGGTCGTTATTATCATAGGTTTAGCCATCCTTTCTTTCTTATCAGGTATGCTAGGGTTGGGCGTAGCTTTCGCTGCTATACCGTTCTTATCATTGTTTATGCCTGACTTAATTCATCAAGTCCAACCTTTAAGTCTTCTATTGAATGGTATAACAGCTTTATTCTCAGCAGTAGGTTTTGCAAGGAGTAAATTAATTGATTGGAGAAGAGCCGTTATACTATCCTTGGTTACAACCACCTTTGCCCCTGCAGGCTCATACATTGCGCAATTCACAAATCAGATCTACGTATGGTATATCTACCTAGCAGCAGTAATCTATATGACTTACATGTTGTTTAAACCTGTTAAAGAAGTAAGAACGAAAGAGAACTTTAAGCTCGCATTAACATTTGCTGCTCCAATATCTATACTTAGTGGACTGCTTGGGGTTGGACCTGGATTCCTACTAATGCCTACGTTAATACTAACTGGTTTTAATCCTAAGCTAGCAGCTGGAATCAACGCGTTTGCCGTAACACCGCCATCTTTCTCAGCATTGATACCTCATACATCAACAGCTAAATGGGATCCATTGTTAACGATAATCTTGCTGATAGTAGGTGCAGGTGCATCGTTTGCAGGAGCAAGAATTACAAGTCTATACATCCCGCCAAAAAAATTAAAACAGATCTTTGGGATGCTAATCCTAACAATGACAATATATAGGATCTATATTCTAGTTACATCATGATTGAATACTTCTTAGCTAATAGTTTAGGTCAAAAGCTGGCTTCCAACATTGAGGACATTTTTGGGAGAGCCCCGGGCGGGATTTGAACCCGCGACCTGCGGCTATCCCGTTTATTATTGTTACGAGGCCGCCGCTCCACCCGCTGAGCTACCGGGGCTAAATCCAAGATTATTCAATATCTTTCTTTGATATAGATTTTAATGTATATTCCTAGTATGTATTTTCGTGGTGGGTCTATTTTCCTAGGATATCCACAGTGTTCTGCAGAGCCTTTTTGTTTTAAGAATATTTTTATTTTTCGATGTATCAATTCTATCTATGCAGTTATCTGTCTCTGAAATAATGGTAACTATAATTTTACTTGCCTGGGTTATTTTTCTAGTTACTTTCTTAACGAAGAAGACTTACGAGTATATGAGAAAGCGTGGTTTACCTGAAAATGTTGCAGTCTACTATAATAGGAAGATAATCCATATACTAGCTGGAGGGCTTGTAGCAGTAATTATCCCACATACATTCACGACTCCTCTCCTTCCTCTAACGATGGCTCTACTCCTCGGAGTCTTCACATACATACCTCACAGGACAAGTAAGCTGATGTACTGGTTTCAAGTTGAAGGGAACATGTATGAAGTATCTTTCTGTATAATGTGGGGGGTGATAATAACTCTTGGCTGGATGGTCTCTAACGGTAATTACTGGTTTGGTATACTTCCAGTACTATTTATGTCTGTAGGAGATGCAGTTACAGGATTAGTAAGAAACACTTTATTCAAGAAGAGGACTAAGTCATGGTGGGGAAATTTAGCTATGGCCACAGTATCTATACCTATGGGAGCTGTATTGGGGTTAGCAGGGGTTACAGCGGGAGCAATAGCATCTTTCATAGAACACTTTGAGCATCATCCAATTGATGATAACGTAACTGTTCCGTTAACATCCTTCATTATACTCATACTTTTAAAGTTATACGCTCCATCTCTTCTCACATTTGAGAGCTTAGGCTTCTAGATTGAAACAACTACATATATTGTTAAATTAAAACATGAGAAAAAGCAACATTAAACACGGAGAATACTAACTTATACTTGCTTGTGATAGTTTTATTATGGTATTCAATCTTGTTTAATGGATGTATGAGGTAGTAATAGTCATGCCCACCTATAATGAAGCTGAAAACATTAAGAAGGTTATACCGAGTCTTCTCCAAATCTTAAAAGAATCTGGAATACAAGGGTATATTCTAGTTGTTGATGACTCAAGCCCTGATGGAACAGCCGAGATAGCAGAGGAAATCGGTAGGGAGACAGGGCTTGTCGGAGTCTTGAAGAGACCTAGAAAACTTGGATTAGGCTCTGCATATATCGATGGCTTTAAACATGTTATCGAGAATATGAGTATGGTTAAGTATGTTTGTGAGATGGATGCAGATGGAAGCCATCCAGCAGAAATTCTTCCAGAAATGGTTGCTCTAGCTGAGAAGGAAGGATACGACATTATTATTGCATCAAGATATATTAGTCGTGGGAGATGGGAAGAGAAGAGTCTTATCAGGAGGATCATCAGTAGAGGGGCCAACCTCTTAGCTAGAATATCAACAGGTATTAATGTTAGCGATCTAACATCTGGTTATAGAGTTATAAGACTCAGCGTATTGAAGGAAGTTGTAGACAGACTTTCAGAATTAAACTCAGGATACATCTTTCAAGTAGAGTTAATCCATCTATTACATAAAGCAGGAGCAAGGATAGGTGAATACCCATTAATCTTTAAGCCTAGAATGTATGGCAGATCAAAACTTGGGAAAAGAGAGATTATCTCGTTTGCTTCATGGTGTATAAAGAATTTAGTGAGGAGGTGGATCCCTTGAAGAGATTGAAAGATTTAGGTGAAAAATGGATAGTAGATTACATTAACTCTACTTTAAAGAAGCTTCAAGGAACACTTCTACCGATTGGAGATGACGCAGTAGATTTAGCTCCCACTACTAGGCTCTTAGTCTCAGTGGATATGATGGTTCAGCGTACAGATATACCTGAAGGTATGAGTTGGAGAGACGTAGGTTACAGAGCTATAACAAGTACTACAAGCGATATTGCCTCAAAAGGAGGGAAGCCAATAGCATACTTAACATCACTCGCACTCCCCCCAGACATGAGTATAGAGGACTTCAAAGAATTATGGAGAGGCATATTGGAAGCAGCAGAATTATATGGTGGAGTAGTAGTTGGAGGTGATACAAATAGTGGAGACCAGGTAATCATTGATGTAGTTTGTATAGCTGAAGCTCCTAAGAAAATTATTCCTAGAAGTGGAGCGAAACCTGGAGATATAGTTGCTGTAACAGGGTTATTCGGTGTGGAGGCAGCGGGACTTCATGCATTAATTAATAAAGTTGAGAGACCTATCTCAAGAAAAGTTATTGAAGAGATGGTTCGACCAACTGCACGTATTAAGGAGGGGCTCATATTAACTAAGTTTGCGTCTGCTTCGATTGATTCAAGTGATGGCTTAGCAGAATCGTTACATCTACTCTCAGAAGCTAGTAAAGTAGGATTTAGAATTATTAACCCGCCAGTAGATCCCCTCGCAGTAGAATACTCGAAGCAAGTTGGTGTAGACTTATTCAACCTCGTATTCTATGGTGGAGAAGAATATGAACTAGTTGTAACTATACCTAGAGAAGATTGGAGTTTAGCTCGTGTAGAGATTGAGAAAGCTGGGGGAAATCTAATTGAGATAGGATATGTAATAGATGAGCTTGGAGTTATTGAAGTTCTATGGAATAATCAATTTAGAAGTTTATCTAGGAGAGGCTACCTACACTTCGCAGATTACTCATATCCTTGGTAAAGATACTTGTAGTAGAGTAATGCTAGGAGAGTCTTCCCATCTACTTCATCTCTCTTCTTTAATTCTTCTATTGCTTCATCTATATCCATCTCAATTATTGTTAATTCTTCATCTTCTTCCAGCTTCTGAGTAGATTTCTCTAACTCAGATGCAACATATATGTAGATAGACTCTGTTGAGTATCCTGGACTAGGATAGATCGTTAACATCTTCTTTAATATTCCAGCTTTATAGCCTGTTTCTTCTTCCAACTCTCTTAATGCACATTCATCTGTGGATTCTCCAGCCTTTATTGTCCCCGCAGGTACTTCTAGTATCCATTTACCTACAGGATACCTATATTGATTAATTAAGAGAATTCTACCCCTTGATATTACTGGTAGTATTGCAACTGCTCCAGGATGTTCTACAACCTCTCTAACCCTTATTTCTTTATCTTTTAGATAATCTATTCTCAATCTTACAACCCTGCCACTATAGATTACCTTACTCTCCTTAATCTCAGGCATATTATAATATGAGCTACTAAGGAGGAAAAATAGATTAACGAAGAAAATTGTAGATAAAGATACAGCATAGGGATTTTTAAAGTGTAAGCAAGAATTGAAGGAGGACATTTTATCTCCACGGGGATACTCTATAGGTTTAAAATTATAGTGCAAGGTCTGCGGACAGAGGAAGAATTGATATAATATGATGGATGACGCGTTAGACTGTTTATTCTAGAGGTTGTACAGGTAGTTTGAAGCGGTGAACTATTATATGTAGAGGGTGGGTGAGTTATAAAGACTGGTTATATTAAGGGGGAATTTTTAACAATAAGCTTAACGTTACTCTAATTATGCGTGTAAGAGAATTATTCAACTACTTTAAGCCGTATGGTTTCGAGATACCTAATTGGAGGATAGCAGAAGAATATGGTCTTGATCCAAGAGAGATTATTAGAATGGACTTGAATACTTCTCCATATCTACCTCAAAAATGGTTAAAGAATCTTGAATCCAAGATTCCTACGTTGAAGATTAACCAGTATCCTGATGCTACTTATAGAGACTTAGTAGAGGAGATATCCAGCTATGCTAGAGTGAAGGCTGAGAAGATAATCCCCACGAATGGTGGAGATGAAGCAATCGATATTATTGTTAAAGCATTTATAGATTCTGGTTGTGAAGCAATACTTTCATCTCCAACCTACGATTATTTCAGAGTATCCGTTGAACTTCAGGGAGGCAGAGTAATCAATATTCAAAGAAGAGAAAACTTTGCAGATAATGTAGAAGCTATTCTCTCAGCTATTAATGATAGGACAAGGGTAATCTTTCTATGTAGCCCGAACAATCCAACTGGGAACACTATACAATACAATGATGTTCTAAACATTCTAGATAAAGCCTTAGACATAGCAGTAGTAATTGATGAAGCATATTATGAATACTGTGGTAAAACATTCATAGAGCTTACTGAAACCTACGATAACCTAATAATTGTGAGGACTTTATCGAAAGCTTTCGGTTTAGCAGGAGCAAGAGTAGGATACATTGTAGCATCAAGAGAAGCAGCAAAACTATTGAATAAGGTTAGACCACCGAATAGCTTAAACCTAATAGCTATCGAGTTAGCTAAGATTGCGTTAAGAGACTATGAAACAGCCCTTAAGAATGTGAGGAAAACAATCAAAGAAAGAGAGAGGGTTAGAGAGCTTCTCTCTACTATACCTAAAATCAAAGCTTATCCTTCTGAAGCTAACTTCATACTATTCCAGCTACTAGAAGGTGATACAAAACTACTTCATAGAAAACTTATGGAGAAAGGTATAGTTATCAGGTACCTAGATCCCAGCTGGCTCCAATCATATTTAAGAGTAACAATATCGCTTCCTGAACATAATAATAGATTCTTGAAAACACTAGAAAGGATACTTAAAGAAGAAATGTAAACTAAGTCTATTCTCTATTCATTGATAAAGATGAAAGTAGAAGTAAATGTTGACCCCAGATCCATTCTAAAAACTAGAAACAAAAACAAATACAATACACAAACATACACTACAAACTAGCTAAACAATATATCAAGGTAGAAAACTACTGAGAAGAAGGATTTGATTAACCTCTAAATACCACTTAAACTAGGATTCAGACTGTAGGATAAAAATTCACACCATGCAGAGCTACTACCCTGGGCCCGTAGCTCAGCATGGATAGAGCATCGGCCTTCTAAGCCGGGGGTCGGGGGTTCGAGTCCCCCCGGGCCCGCTACTCAAATAATGAGTCGGATGGATATTTGTAAAATAAATTGTATAGCTGAAGGTTAAATTTTCACTAGATGCGTTAAATTGGATTGAGATTTTCCTAAAGGTATTGATGCCCCGGGCAGGATTTGAACCTGCGACAACCCGGTTCCTCAAGGATATTTTGATGTTTCTTGATTCTTCAGCCGGGCGCTCTCCCGGGCTGAGCTACCGGGGCCATTTCTCTATTTATTCATAGTTTCTTAAAAACCTTCACTATTCTTCTAATTTACATGCTTTTTGTGCTTTTTACGATTTTCTCGGTATGTCTTTCATGGCTTTCTGGTTATTCTTATTGTTTCTTTATGTTCTTTGCAAATTCTTCTGTTACTTGTATTAATCTTTCTATATCGTTTATTGTGTGAGCTGATGAGATGAAGAATTGTGGGTTTTCATAAGTTAATGCTATAATATTGCTTTCTAGTAGATGCTGGAAGTATTTTCTTGATTTTTCCTTATCCTTCATTGTTTGAGCTGTTTTTACATCCCTAGGTTTGATCGGTGTAAAGTGTACTCCCACTAATGATCCTATACCAGTTGTATAGCCTAGATTATGTCTTTCAAGTATTTCACCGATGTCTTTTCTAAGTTTTTCTCCAAGTGTGTTTATATGATTGTATATCTCAGGTCTTCTTTCAAGTTCTGAGAGTAATGTGTATCCAGCCGAGGTCATAAGCATGTTTGCTGAGAATGTCCCGCCTTGGAAGGCTCTTTCATGGTAGTTCCTATATTTTAGTTGGTTAAGTAGCTCCATATACTCATCTCTTCCTCCAAATGCTCCTACTGCGAATTCTCCTCCACCAACTATTTTACCGAGCGTTGTAATATCAGGTGTCACACCGTATATCTTCTGAGCACCTCCAGTTGAGAGTCTAAAACCAGTTATTACTTCATCAAATATTAGTAATGCACCTATTTTATCACATATCTCTCTAAGCCCTTTCAAGAATTCTCTCTCAGCTGGTATCATTCCTCCTGCTCCAGCAACAGGTTCAACTATTATCCCTGCAATTTCAGTTTTCTCTACAGCTTTCTCTACTGCTTCTAAGTCATTGTATGGTAGGATTACCGTATCTTTTACTGCTCCATAGGTTAAACCAGCATAAACTTTCTCATATGGAGGTACTACAGCAACGTGTAGCGTATCATATCCACCATGCCAGTTTCCTTCAAACTTAACGATAGCCGCCCTCTTTGTATATGCTCTAGCTAATCTTACAGCATACATATTTGCTTCTGTACCACTATTAGTGAATCTAACTTTTTCTATACTTGGAACCATTCTATGTATTTGTTCTGCAAGACGTATCTCCCATTCATGTGGTAAGCCTACATGTATCCCTAACTCAATTTGTCTACGGATAGCCTCTATTACTGGTGGATAGTTATGCCCCATGATCTTAGCTCCATGCCCAATCCAGTAATCAGTATACTCGTTCCCATCAACATCTATCAATTTCTGACCGTAAGCTTTAGAAACATAGAAAGGATAAGGCTCAAAATATCTAATTGAGTAACTTACACCTCCTGGTAGATACTTTTTAGCAATCTCAAATAATTGGCGGGATCTTAAAGTTGAAGATTCAAACTTACTCATACCTTCCCTCCTTAGAAGGACCTTCTAGGTTTTAAGCATATCTTAACTCGGAATGTGAAAAATAATGCGGAGGGATGGTCAACCTCAGGAAGGTGGTTTTATCTCGAATGTTTTTGGATCCATGTATGAGTAGTACCAGAGTATTGTCTCACCATTGCTTAGGACATACTTATCGCATGCTGACCCACCATGAGCCCATCCTAGGTTCGTCCACAACCACCAAGTCCAATACATTGACTGCTCAATAGACTGCTCCACTCCATTAATGGCCTTCACGTATAATCCCATAGTGCCATAAGGCTCCGCGTCAACTCTCCATCCAGCTTTTAACATGGCATCATACAACGTTAACCCCATAGTTCCATTAAACCAATGCCTAGTGCCATTTCCATAATCTATCCCTAGGTTTATGACAGCTTTAGATTTCTCAAGCCTCGACATTAGGTCCGTGTACTGATAATAGTAATAGCTGGATAAGAGTGATGCAGCGATCGCCCAGCAGAGGATGCATACTAAGGCTAAAACCCACTTATTTCTTAGAAATGCCATGACCCCACCTCCTAGAAGCTCTCTCCAAGACTGTGAGTAATGGAATTGAGCATATCCCGAAGAGGACTGCGTTACCTGCTTGGTGGATTATCGCGAATGGTATTCCTGTGATCAATGCTACGATGAGCGGGATATTGAATGTAAGTGCGAAGGCGATGTTCGTAGCTAGGTCGTAGAGGAATGTAAGGAGGAATCCTACTGCGCCGAATAGTATGCTTAACTGGGTTTTATCACTAGAAAGGTTCATCATTGATAACGACTTACCGAGAATGCCTCCTGCGATGCCGTAGACCGACTCTGATAACATAGTCGCGACCCATATCTGAGGAACGAAGCCGTAGGGGTTCAGTACTCCATAGATAGCCCAGATGAGAATACCAACGGAAGCGCCGATTAGAGAACCATAGAGGAATCCAGTTATGAAAACTAGGAGATCCATTATCTTGAGGTTCGCAAATCCTATTAAGACATAGTTTGAGCCTAGGCTTGCGGCCACTGTAACAGCTATCAAACTAACTTTCCTGCTGTTCGGCATGTTGGATGGATAATCCATCCAACATTTTAACTTTACTATCTACATATAGTCAAGTCAAATATATAAGTTTATACAACAATAGGCAGGGATCCTTAGTAAAATTAATAAATTAAAAACAAAAAGCAAGTAACTATGAGTGAATATATTCAGGTTTTAACCACGGTGGATTCTAGAGAAAAAGCTGAAGAGATTGCTGGAAAGCTGCTTAATGCTAGGCTTGCAGCATGTATTCAGATTATTGGTCCAATTAAATCTATGTATTGGTGGAAGGGGGTAATTGAATATTCTCAGGAGTGGATATGCTTAGTTAAGACTAAGGCTGAAATGTATAATAAGGTTGAAAGCATGATTAAGAATAGCCATAGTTATGAAGTACCTGAGATAATCGCAATACCAGTAATTCATGGATACGACAAGTATTTAGAATGGTTAACAAGCGAATTGAAGATGTAACTTAATTATGTGCAGCTCAGCAATATTGTTTATCCATCTTCTTAGATTTTCTCAAGCTTTTCTACCAAATCTTTAAGAGAATTCTTTACTTCTTGGAGTAGTATTTCTAGCTTCTGACTTTTCTTTCTTTCTTCTTCAAGTCTTACCTTCAATTCTTCTAATTCTTTCGTAGATGGTAGGTCGATCTTAACCCCTTCTCTTAGAAACTTTTCTAGAGTTTGGCGAACTAGTTGGCCTGCTTTGGTTTTACCCATAAGGTGGTTACGTATTGTTGATTCAGTTCTACCTATATCTTCAGCTATCTGGCTTATAGTCATCTTTGCTTTCTCCCTCGCAATAGCTGCAGCTGCTACAGCTAGAGAATCAACCCAGGTCAATCTCTCAGATGGGTTTCTCAATTCTTCTAATACTTCAGGTCTGAACAAGGTACCTACAAGGAGAGCATACTCAAGTTTATGTATCTCTTCTCTACCAATCGGTGATAATGGTATTTCTTCACTCATATCTTCCACCGATGATTTTAATTGTTTCACCTGCTTTTATCTCTATCCCTTTACTTGTGATTATGAATGGGTGGCGTCTCATAGAATGCGCTGTCCCACGCATCTTCCATACGATTATGCTTCTCTTCAATTCTCCATCTACTTCATCAAGATCTAATCTAATTATACCGTCTGCAGCATGTTCTACACCTGGACCGCCGAAACCTCTCTCGGTAACACTTACTTGTGAAATCAGTATTGATGTGCATCCCATGCCTGATAAGACTTTCTTTAATTGAAGAACCATGCTTCTCGCTAGTGCTGGCTTAGTTATGTATAATGTTGTAACGGAGTCTATTACTGCTCTCTCTGCATTTACATCTTTTATTGCATCTCTAAGGGTATCTACTAGTAGCTGGAAGTCTCCTGGATCCTTTACTACGTATTTTTCTCTCTTCGCAGCTTCACCTATCCCAGCAGTAAATGCATCTACCATGGCGAATAACCCTTTCTCTTCATATGATTTAACATCCCATCCAAATTGAGACATAGAGATTCTAACCTGTACTGGATGTTCTTCTAGAACTACTAGTATTCCTGGCTCCCCACGTAGTAAGCCGTTATAAAGATATTGTTGACCAAATATTGATTTTCCTGTTCCAGGTCCACCAGATAATAATACTACATTCCTTTTTGGTATACCTCCACCTAATATTTCATCCAGCCCCGCTATACCTGTTATTATTCTTTCAACCAATTTGAACCCTGATGAAAACTATTAATCCTTTTTCAAAAACATTTCTAGCCTTGGTAGGATAACAATACATTCATCTGGGTCTCCAACCTCAATGTACATCTTCTTTATGTATGCTATCCCTGTTAAGCTGCATGTAACTGCATCTAGTTCATGTCCGCTTTCATCACATCTTAAACCTTTGACGCCTATACTGATTAATCCTTCCTTAAGTAGGATAGTTCCTCTACTTTTCCTAGGTATTCCAAGCAGGTCTTGTGTACCACCAGGATAAACCTCGATTACGCAGTATCCAGATTCTTCTAGTTTTTCTTTTAGCTTGATAGCTCTCTCAGCTAGAATCTTCATCCCTATGAGGGTAGGTGGAAATACATGGATACCCATCTCGACCAGCTTCCTATCGCAGGACCTTAGGGCTTGACCTGGCTTAGGTAAGCTTAACGGTGCATCTATCGCAACTACTTCTGGGTCGGAGGAAAATATGAAATCTAATATTTCATGGTCCATTCTTGATAAACATGATTCACAGTAAAGGTCGAGGTTCATCCTACACAGCCCAGTATATCTTTTAGGGGAGCCTGCGAGGTCAACTCCTACGGAAGCCCACTTCATTCCATCTATATAGTAAATTGTAATGGTATCCTATTATCTTAAAGGTTTCTGATGACTGGTGGAATGACACCGTATCTTATTCCATGGTCAGCTAGTACTATTGCCGTCATTGCTTCAACTACTGGAACAGCTCTAGGGACAATACATGGGTCATGCCTTCCACCTACAATAATCTCTGTTTGTTTTCCTGTTTTAAGGTCTATCGTTTTCTGTTTTAATCCAATAGATGATGGAGGTTTAACTACTACTCTGAAGTGGAGTGGGGCTCCAGTTGAGATTCCTCCGACTACTCCTCCAGCATCATTTTTCTCTAACTTTATTTTTCCTCCTTCTACTATGAATGGATCATTATGTTCTGAGCCAAACATTCTAGCTGCTTTGAATCCCGCTCCAAATTCTATTCCTTTTACAGCTGGAATGGAGAATATTGCTTTAGCTAAGTCTGAGTCTAATGCATCGAATACAGGTTCACCTAAACCTATTGGAAGACCTGTTACAATACACTCAATTACTCCTCCAACGGTGTCCCCTCTAAAGATTGCTTGCTGAATTTTTTCTTTCATCTTTACAGCAGCTTCAGGGGTTGGAGCTCTAACATCATTCTCGTATCTATATCTTCTAGCATCATCTAACGTAAAATCTTCTGCTTTCTCTCCACCAATCTCTAAAGCATAAGCAATTACCTCAACATTTAAGATTTTCTTGAGAAGTTTCTTAGCAACTGCTCCAGCCATTACAAATCCTGCTGTAATCCTCCCTGAGAATCTCCCCCCACCTCTATAGTCGTTGTACCCACCATACTTTACATATGCAAAGTAATCTGCATGGCTAGGTCTAGGCGTAAACCTGATAGACTCGTAATCTTCACTTCTAATATCTTTATTCCAAATAATCATACATATAGGCGCGCCTGTAGTATATCCATTAAAGACTCCTGATAAAATCTCAACCCTATCTTCCTCCATCCTACTAGTAGTTATCCTAGAAGTTCCAGGCCTCCTCAAGTCTAGTTCTTTCTGGATATCTTCTTCTGAGAGCTCTAACCCAGCTGGACATCCATCTATAACGACTCCAATACATTTACCGTGGCTCTCGCCGAAGCTTAGTACCTTAAACATTCTACCAATTATATTGCCGGCCAATTCTATCTTCTTAGAATTCTTCTTGGAGGCTTATCTATATTTCTTTGAATGAAACATCGAGTTTTTCTAGGTCTTTTAAGAAGTTTGGGTAAGATACCTCCACCCATCTTAACCCGTTGATTATGCATCCCCTCTTAGTTGATGCTGCAAGAACTGTAAAAGCCATGAATAACCTATGATCATTATGGGCATCAAGCTCAATGTTTCCCTCAAGTTCTTCTCTCCCCTTAATCTTCATCCCATCCTCAAATACCTCTACGTCTACCCCAAGCTTCATTAACTCTATTGCTACAGAAGAGATCCTATCACTCTCCTTAAATCTAGCATGCTTAACATCTTTGATAATCGTTAGGCTAGGAGTCTTCGCAGCCATTACTGCTACAACTGGGACTAGGTCTGGCGAGTCTCTAAGACTGAATACTCTATCACAGATAGAAGGCTCTGAACCCTCTGCAACTATCCTATCATCTTGAATACTTACCTTAACATCAAATTCTCTAAGAATGTCTAGCATTGCAGAGTCTGCCTGTGGGAGGTTGAGGTTGAGGTTCCCAACCTCGACCCTGCTTCTAGTTAAGCATGCTCCAGCTAGGATAAATGATGCTGAACTAAAGTCTCCAGGGACTTTAAAAGATATTGGACGACCTTCTTGGTTAGGGCTAACCTCAAATAAAGAGTATCCTTCTCTCTTAACTCTATAATTATATCTTCCTAGCATTTCTATAGTTGCATCTATGTATCTTTTCGAGACAGGTTCACCTTCAATTCTTATCCTTGTATATTCTTCAGCTTTAGTTGATGCTATCAAGAGAGCTGAGATAAACTGAGAAGACATATCACCTCTAATAATTGCTTCACCACCTTTAAGTCCTCCCGACTTAACGATTATAGGTGCGTATCCATTTCCTCTACTCGACCAGCATTCTACTCCGAGCATTCTAAGAGCATCTAGTAATGGCTGCATGGGTCTTCTCCTTAAACTATCATCACCACTAAGTATAACGTATCCAGGTGGAGCGAGAGAAGATATAGCTGTAAACAATCTTAAAGTAGTCCCAGAATTCTCAGCATTTACTACATCATCAGGTAAACACAGCTTACCACCACTAATTAAGACATAGTTTTCTTTTTCTTTAGCAATCTCTGCTCCAAATTGCTTACATGCTCTTAGGGTTGCCAGAGTATCACTTGAAAATAGAGGGTTCATGATAGTGCTGTCACCGCTAGTAATAAGAGAGATAGCGTAGACTCTATGAGTATAACTTTTGCTTGGTGGTGCATCAACCCGACCGCTTATAACTGAAGGAGCAACATATAATCTATCCAAGCCTTCTTCTTGTTAATGACTACAATCTATCTTTAATATATATCCATCTTCTTTCACTTAATGATTTCCACCCATCGTATACACTTGGATCTAGCAGTTTAGCACTATCCTATCTACTCTAGAAGGAGGTATTTTTATGATTATGCCCATGGAGAGGCTGTAAGATATGAAAGTTTATTTAATGGGACTGCTCGGTTGAAGATATGTCTGCTGCTGAGCCTCGTATTGGTGGAGAGTTCTATCATGTTAGAGTGAAGCCTGGGGAGATTGCTGAATATGTTTTACTTCCAGGAGACCCAGATAGAGTATTGAAGATTGCTAAGTATTGGGATGAGGGTAGAGAAGTTTCTTTCCATAGAGAGTTTAGAGTTTGGACAGGTATAGTTAATGGTAAACCTATCTCTGCATGCTCAACAGGTATAGGTGCACCGTCTACTGCTATTGCTATAGAGGAGCTTGCTAGGGCAGGCTGTAAAACGTTTATTAGAGTTGGAAGCACAGGTGCTATCCAGAAGGGTATAGATCTAGGTGACCTGATAATTTCTACAGCTGCTGTGAGGCTTGAGGGAACATCTAGACAGTATGTAATTGATGGTTATCCAGCTTCTGCAGATTATGAAGTTGTACTAGCATTAATCCAGGCAGCTGAAAATCTTGGGTTTAAATATCATCTAGGTATCTCAGCTTCTACTGATAGCTTCTATGTCGGGCAGGGTAGGAAGGGGTTCAGAGAATATAGTTGGAGTTATTCAGAGAAGATACTGAGTGATCTTCAATCAATGAATGTGTTAAACTTTGAGATGGAGTCATCTATAATCTTTACGTTAGCTTCAATATACGGGCTACGTGCAGGATCTGTGTGTGCAGTATTCGCGAATAGGATTGAAGATAAATTTGGGATAGTAGGTGAAGAAGATGCAATCAAGACAGCCATTGAAGCAGTAAAGATTCTATACGAATGGGATGAATTAAAAAATATCCATGGCAAAAAATACTTCTATCCAACTCTCTTAAGGATTGGACGCTAAGTTATGATTAAAAAGCTGCATCCTAGACAGCATCTATTTAGAAAAAATATATAATAACAAGCCTGCAAATCTCCTTTAGGAATAGAGGGGTATTGAGAACTTGAGCCGTGATACCCTAATTGGTATAGTAATTCTTGTTCTATCAATAGTAGGGATAGTAACTTATAATTGGCTGCTATTCTTTACTGAGTGGGGTTTGATGATACTAAAGATAACCGCATTCATTGCTGTCACAGGGGTTCTCGCAATATTTGCTTGGATTGGATATACACTAGCTACTACTCCACCTCCGAAGCCGATAGAAGAGATCGAAAAGGAATTAGAGAAAGAGCTAAAAACCGAAGAAGAGAAAAAGTAAGCTAAAGAGGTACCTGAAATACTCTAAAACTTAATTTCTGCCTTTATGTAATTGGTAAGGTATGAAGATTACATTTAAGACATCAACTGGTAGATCAGCCCATCTAGAAGTAAGTAGATTAAATCCATATATCCTCACAGGTGGCTCACCAAGTAGAATCAAGAAGGTTGCTGAATTTTTAGAGAAGCCAGAAGTCTTCGTGGGAGAGAGAGGCCACGTAGTAGTTAATGGGTTTTATGATGGTCTAGGAATTTCAGCTATCTCAACTGGGATGGGACCCTCAAGTGTAATGATAATCCTTCCTGAGATTATTGAAGCTGTGGAAGATGATTTCATGGTTATCCTTAGACTTGGAACATCTGGTTCTCTTCAACAGTATGTTAAGAGAGGCCACATCCATATCCCAATATCATGTGTAAGAGATGAAGGAGCAACTACAGCTGTAATAGGTTTAGAGTATCCGGCAACTACAAGTATAGAGTTAATACCTCTATTATTGAAAGCCGCTGAAGCAAACGGCTATATTCTTGGAAGGAATCTCTGGATAGGACCAGTCCATACAAAAGATGATTTATACTTTAGGGAGAGGCCAGGCTTTTCTCCCAGGAGGCTGGAACTAAAAGAGAGGATTAAGTCTTTTGTTGAAATGGGTGTAATCTCAAGTGAGATGGAGTTTTCAGCATACTGTATATTGAGAGACTATTATGAAGGATACCTTGATAAGAGAATATTTACTGGATGCGCTCTAGCAGTAGTAAGCGATTATTCTGAAGAAGGATTGATTGATACAAGCGGGGTAGATTCTTCTAAGATTGACTATGAGTTGATAAAGATAGGTTTAGAAGCATTCAGCTTATTTAGAAAACTGAAACAGAAAGAAACAGTAAACATAGACCATGTTTACAATCTACTTCTCTCATTAAATCCTCGAAGTAGCTACATCTCTGGAAAGAAAGATGAACCGGCTTCCAAATAGGACCTACATTACTCTAAGACCTTGACTTCTGCTATCTTGTTATTGGGTTTAGCCTTTAATGTTTTCCCAAAGTTTTTGAATTCTCTTTCTACTTCATCTTCGTATTCTGGTGTTGTTACTGCAACTATAGCTGGACCTTTACCTGATACTCCACATGCAAGTATATTCTTCCTCAATGCTGCTAGCATCGGTCTATAATCTATGTCTAGTGCAGAGGCTATTATAAACCCATTAATTATCATAGCATCCCATATAAGCCCATTTAATGCTAATGTAACAGCCCTACTTGATAGATTTCTAATATTCTTGAAAATCTCTACGTTTAATTCCCTAGTATATTTCTTCTCCTCGGGTATGCTTATCAAAATGCTTAAGTCTTCATCCATGCTCCAGTGTGTAAGTATTTCTCTCTGATAATTATCTGTAATATTTACACCACCTATCATGCATGTTACAGCATCATCGAATGCTCCTGTAATAGATACGCCTGCTTCTATGCAGGCATCAACAGCTAAGTTAACGGCATCTATTAAGTTTAATCTTACACCTAAGAGTTTTGAGACTGCGAGTACAACCGCATCAGAGACTGCACTTGAACTCTTCAAACCTCTAGCAATAGGTATATTTGAATAAATATCTAAATGTATACCAGCTTTCCCCTCACCTACAATATTCAATAGCTTATCTACAACTTTTTCTAGGAGCACAGTATCTTCAACCTCTTCATCTTCTAATTTAATCTCTACATCCAGTTCTCTCTTATTACTCTCAAAAAGTTCTGCTTCAACGATCGTTGTTAGGTCTATTCCTAATGCTGCCCCTAACCCAGTTGGGATAGCATTAACGATTGAGACTGCTCCATGTACTATTGCTCTAGTCTTCATCTCTTCCCCACTTCTTTAATGCTTCCTCTGCAACCCTCCACAAGATATCCCTAGGAGGATGTAAGCCTGTCCAGAGCTCGAAAGATTTAACAGCTTGCTCGATAAGTGGTTTTAATCCATTTATTGTTTCTGCTCCTGCTTTCTCAGCTTCTTCTAAAAGCTTAGTCTTTAAGGGGTTATAGACGAGGTCTAGTACTGTGGAGTTTCCTGGGATGTCGTTGGAAGATAATGGGGTTTCATCTTGACGTGGCCACATACCTATAGGTGTTGCATTGATTATTATAGATGAAGTTCTAGAGTATCTTCCCACCTCTGCGAGGCTTACCGACTTCATCTCTAAATCATTCATCTTAAATATTCTAACTAATGCAGCAGCTCTCCAAATCCTTCTATTTGCGATAACTATTTCTTTTATCCCAAGATTTTTCAAGGCTACTACTGCTGCTCTTGCAGCACCTCCAGCTCCTATAATCAATGCTCTCCCATCAAGGGTGTTCCTTGAATCAAGTAAGGATCTCTTGATACCTTCTACATCAGTATTATATCCTATCAATTCATTATTCTTCAATACAACTGTGTTTACTGCTCTAGTCTCCTTTGCTGTTGAATCAAGTACATCTAGAAGCTTGATTATCGCTACTTTATAAGGTATTGTAACATTAAAGCCTACAACATTTAATGATTTTAATCCTTCAACTACTCTACGTAGGTACCTTGACTCAATATCAAATGATAGATAAACAATATTTAATCCAAGATGTTTAAATGCGGAATTGTGTAGCTGAGGAGAGATAGAATGCTTTACTGGATGACCTATTAAGCAGCAGAGTCTAGTCTCAGAGTTTATCTCCATACCCCTCCACTCTCCAGCATAGTCATTATCTCAATTATTTCTCCAACGGTTGGTTGACCTGGAGCTACTTCTTCTCCTGGCAGGCATGTATAGATTATTGGTGAACCCATCAATATTGAAAGTATCCGTGATAGTAGACCCTTCTCTCCTAATCCAAATGCTATAAGCTTCTCAGGTGGGTAAATCTTGTAGAGCCGGAGTATCCTTAGATTTTCTTCGAAACCATTAACCTTTGTAACTATTTTTGCAATATCACCCAGCTTAAGCATTTCCAAGGTTATCAGACTTAGTTCATCAAGGCTTGGAGTATTATCAAACCTATGCCATGAGATAATCCTAGTACTTTCTTTATTAAATCTCAGCATAGAATCTTTTACTGTTTTGAGTTCTAAATCAATGTATGCAGGCTTAAGTCTAAGTAATTCCTTTAATAATTTGATTCTCGATTCTTCTTCTCCTCTAAACTCTCCGCCTTCCCATTGTGGTCTTACAGTTATGATTATTCTATTGCTTAGGTCTAATACTAGTCTCGTTAATTTCTCTATAGAGGGATTCTCTAGGTAATCTATTCGGAGCTCAACTAAGTCTCCTCCAATATCTAATGCTCTCTTAGCTTTCCATTCTAGTTCATCGATGTTTCTAGCTTTAACACTTACACAGATTTTAGGCTTCATTTCTTATCTTTCAATGATGAATTCATCGACAGTTTTTCCAAAATGCCTGGCTTTAAGTTCAGAAACATGGACGATGACTTCATCTCCAGCTTTAATCTCAGTAACAGGGATTAGTGAACCATCACTTCTTATAAGCCTGATTGTTTCAGCGTCCTGTAAGATTACTGATCCTTCTATACCTTTAACCCTAGCTTTGATCAATTTTAGCGGTCTCCTCTCAATTTTAACTCTACCAATTGAGGCTACCCTTGTTTTTCCACTGCTTGAAACTATCAATACCCTCATGCCTGACGATAGTTCTGAGAGATACCTAGTTGACCCATTAGGCATCATTACATAGCAGTGTACTGCTCCAGCGTTCACTCTAAATGGTCTAGGAGATGTGAATGCTGAGCCTATGTTTTCATTATGTATTAAGAAGAAGAATTGAGCAGTATTGCCTACAAGTAGTCCCTCTCCTATATTAAGAATTGTAACTGTATCTACGCATACTCTCTCCCCTATTCCTGCATTCTTGACCTCAGTAACTTCTGCATACTCCAGTCCTATAATGTTGGTCAACTTAATGATTTCATGAACTGCATCTAAATCTTCAACACTATCCACTTTAACTACTACTCCATCAACCCCTCTCTCTAATACCCCTAGGAGTGTCTCAGTCTCATTAAGGTTTGAAGCATAAGCATATAGTTTAACGTCAGCATCTTGGAGTTGAGCTACTAGGTTTTCTAGAGGAATAATCTTCCATGAAGGTGTATCTACAAAGATGATTTTAGCACCTGTGGATGCAGCTTTCAAGACCTTCTCAATATCTCCAGCTTCTTCTACCTTAACTTTCACAGGCTTTAGTCTTCTCTCTCCAAGTACCTCGACTACTTCATCTTCTCTCTCAAGATAAACATTAAGGTAATCTTGCAGATCTTCAGGGATACTACATGAAATCTTACAGTATACATCTTTAATGCCTAGAGATAATGCATGCTCTATTAGCCTTCTATCTGGATAACTTGGAGAGATTATAATCTGTTTATTCATGATTTCTTCCACCCGCCAGTACTTGTAATGCTTCTTCAACAGTTCTACCTTCTATTACTACTGCTCTAAGAGCTCTCGTGATAAGCTCTGGGTCTTCATGTTGAAAGACGTTTCTACCAAATGTTATTCCGAACCCTCCTGCTCTTACAACTGCTTCAGCAAGCTCTAATACCTGTCTATCATTATCAAGTTTTGGTCCACCTGCTGCAACTACTGGTACTGGGCATCCTTTCACTATAGGCTTTATTTCGTCGGGGTTTGAGGAAGGCATGGGCACCTTCACGATGTCTGCTCCTAGTTCAGCGGCTACTCTAGCTACGTGAGCAATTACATTCGGGTCATTCGGGTTTTTGATATTCTCTCCTCTAGGATACATCATTGCTATAAGTGGGATTCCCCATTCATCGCATTCATCAGCCATCATGCCTAACTTAACTAGCATATCTTGTTCATCTTTGTTACCTATATTGATGTGGAGGGAGATAGCATCTGCTCCAAGTCTTATTGCTTCTCTTATTGTTCCTATTCTAACCTTCCAGTTGGGGCTAACTGATAAATTGGTTGAAGCCGAGAGATGGATTATGAAGCCTATTGTTAATGGTGAAGGTAAGCTCTTGAATATTCCTTTATGTGCTAATACTGCTGTAGCTCCTCCCCTCTCAACTTTCTTGATTGTTTCATAAATATTGTCTATCCCCTTTATTGGACCAACAGTTACTCCATGATCCATTGGGATGCAGAGCATTCTATTATTGAAAGTTATTCTAGATATTCTAACTTGTTTACCAGAGACCATCTTCCATCACTCCAAGTATCCTTTAACTGTAAGAAGCTCAGCTGTAAGGATAGCTGTACCAGCTGCACCTCTAATCCTATTATGGCTTAGAACAAAGTATTTTAGAACATTCTTAGACTCACCTCTCCTTACTCTTCCAACAACTATACTCATCCCCGGGATCGTTCCAGCATATACGTCTAGCCTAGGTTGAGGTCTATCCTCTATATCAGTAACAAGTATGGGCTCTTTAGGAGCTGTTGGCAGGTTAAGCTTCTGAGGCTCACCCCTAAACTTCTTGAATACTTCAATAACTTCATCTAATTGAACTTCTTTCTCAGTCTCAACATATACTGCTTCTAAATGCCCATCGATCGTTGGAACTCTAGCACATGATGCTTCAACAGGGAATCTCGCATATTCTATACTGCTACCATTAAATCTTCCTAGAATCTTCTTTGTTTCCTCTGAGATTTTCTCTTCTTCCTTCTTTATGTATGGTATTATGTTTCCGAGGATAGAGTAGGATGGTACTCCTGGGAAGCCTGCACCTGTTATTGCTTGATATGTTGCTACAACTACCTTGATTACCCCATATTGGTCTAAGACTGGTTTAAGGGAGAGAACAAGCCCTACAGCTGTACAGTTAGGGGTAGTTACTATGAATCCTTCAGTTTTCTTCTTTTGGATGTTTATTAGTTCAAGGTGGTCCGGGTTTACTTCAGGTATCATTAGTGGTACGTGAGGCTCCATTCTATGTGCTGATGCTTCACTAACAACTGGGAAACCATACTCAATGAATCTAGGTTCAATCTCTCTTGCAGCATCCGAAGGTAGCGATGAAAAAACTAGGTCAGCATCAAACTTTTTTGGGTCTGGCTCTACAACTTCGATATCTTCAACTTCTTCGGGAACATTTCTTAAGGTTCTCACTGCCTCACCGTACTTCTTTCCCACACTCTTCTTCCCAGATAAAGTTGATATCTTAAACCATGGATGGTTTACTAACAAATCAATGTATTCTACTCCAACCATTCCTGTTGCTCCCAGAATACCTATTTTTATAGTCTTCATGCTGTCACCTCTTTCTTTAACTCATCTATCAGCATCTTCTTTGCTCTATCAACGTCTCTACTAGAGAGTATTAATCTAATTGATGAGCTTATAGTTAGTAGACCATAGACGTTTATCCCAGATTCTGCTAGAGGTTTAGTAACTCTATAGATTACTCCAGGGCTCGTCTCAAGCATTCTCCCAGATATTACCAGCATTGATAGGTCTTGATAGAAGCTGATAGCTTTACCAATATTATTTGATACTAAAGCTGAGTGTATATCAGCTATGATCCCATCTTTCTCTTCAACATAGAGGACTATGGAATGCTCCTCACTAGTTACCGCTATAATCTTTAAGCCTCTCTCTTTTAGCTTGCTTACAAGTTTCTCGAAGGCTGCAACTCCATCAAGCTGTTCTCCAATAATAGTAGTCATAGTTATCTTGATGGGCGGTGAATACACTTCTATCTCCGGTTCATAGCCTTTGATTATTGTTCCACCATTACTTAGTAGTTCTTTTAAACTGGCAATTCTAAGTCTTAGATTTTTACCCAAGTATCTCAGTGCTTTCGTATGGATTATCTTTGAGCCTCCTCTTACTAGAGCTTGAACTTCCTTGAAGTTTAGCTCGCTCAATATCTTTGCATCTTCAACTAGGTCTGGATCAGCTGAGAATATTCCAGCAACATCCTTGACTAATACTATCTCTTCAGCGTTTAGACAGCTTCCTATTAGAACTGCTGTTGTATCGCTACCCCCTCTACCTAATGTTGTTATCTTCCCTTCACTTGTTATCCCTATGAATCCGCAGATTACAGGTATAACTCCTTCAGATATTAATGGTATGATCTTTTCTTCTATCCTCTTCTTCGTTTCTTCATAGATTGGCTCTGCATCAAGATGTTTACTGTTTGTTATTATTGGCCACTTATCATCGGATGGGTCGATGAATAATGCATTTACTCCATGTTCTCTTAAAGCTAGTGTGAAGAGCCTTACACTGGTTCTCTCACCCATCGCTAGTATCTCATCCATTAATGAGGGGTCAGGGCTCTTCGATAGATTTTTAACTGTCTCTACTAGTTCATCTGTTACTCCCTTTAATGCTGAGACAACCACTACAACTCCGTAGCCACTCTCCACTAGCTTCTTTACCCAGTTTGCAGCATCAGCAATAGCTGAGACATCCTTCAAGACAGATCCGCCCAATTTAACTACTATACTCTTAACCAAATAGAAAACACCCCCAATATAGGAAAAACTTGTTTAGGTGCCCCAGCTTACGCCGGGGCAAAATAATAATAGCTCCAGAAGGCGAAGAAGACAATGGTAGTATTGTTTGAGAATATCATCTTCTTCAGCTCCTGGAGCTTTGCTTACATTTGGATCAGGGTTCTAATTAAACTTTTCGTAATTGAGGAATCAATAGTTCTTCAATGGGTATTTTAGATATGCTTAATCTCGTTCGGTATGTCTTGTTGAAGTTAATAAGATAGTTGTATTTTTGAATTATTGCTGGTCTGCCTTGAGTACGGGTGCTTTGAGGTTCTTCAAGATCTTGATTAAAGCATTATGTATGATAGTTCTCGGTTTTTCATCATATTTCCTATATCTTGCTTTGACTCTGCCGTTAACATACCCTATACTAAACGTTATTGTAGTAGCACTACTTCTAATGTTAGTAATCTTCAGTATCATGGCCTTACTGACATAACCTGCTAAATCTTCCCAATCTAGTATGAATCTATCTAGATGGGATAATGGAAGATTGTTATTCCTTGAGGACTTCTCTCCAGTCTGATTTTATCTTTACACCTCCTCTCTTTTCTTGAATATAATTATATGCAGATAGAGCTGCGATAGCTCCTTGAGCTGCAGAGATTACAGCTTGCTTATATGCTATGTTTGTTACATCTCCTGAGGCAAATACTCCTCTCCTACTTGTTGCACAGTATGAATCTATAATTATTTCTCCATTCTCATTTAATTCAACGAATCCCTTAATCCAATCTGTCTTCATCTCATATCCTAATTCAACAAATATACCATCTACTTTTAGTTCTTTAATTGTTCTATCAGCTAAGCTTTCTAAGACTACCGATTCAAGTTTGTCGCCCCCTCTAACTTCTTTAACGATTGTTTCAGGTAATTCTTCAAATCTCTCAATACATTTTGCTGGAAGACTCCCCAGGTCAATCCTACTCTTACCTCTATGGACTAAGTATACTTTATTATCGTATTCGCATAACAGATTGACTGCTTCGAAAGCTTGCGGTCCCCAGCCATACACTAATACTGTTTTCCCCCTATATAGTGGAGCATCACATACAGCACAGTAACTTACCCCTCTACCTTTGAATTTTTCTTCTCCAGGGACATTCATTTCTCTCGGAGTCTTCCCGAAGGCCAAGATTACAGCTTCACAGCTTAACTCGTATCCACCTCTAGTCTTTATGATAAACACTTGGTCGTCTCTCTCATCTATTTTAACTACTTCGTCAAATAAGATCTCTACGCCATATTGTTGAACTTGGTCTAGAATCTTTGATGCAAGCTCGTAACCTGAAATAGATTTGTATCCTGGATAATTCTCGATACTTGATGATAAAGTCATCTGTCCACCTACATCTTTAGTTATTATGAGTGTACTCATCTTCTGTCTAGATGCGTATAATGCTGCTGTAAGACCAGCTACTCCCCCTCCAACTATTATTATATCGTAATCAACGTATCTCATGCTATATAGCTTATCTATTGCTTTTTATAAGAATATCGACATTAATTAATAAGCATACAAATACAAAGTTTATCAGTAGCTTCTCTGTAAATTTCTCCACGTCAGAGATGAAGATTATCGAAGTGTCTGCCCCAGCTACTATTGCTAATCTCGGACCAGGATTTGATATTGTTGGATTAGCTATAGAGAATTATAGAGACATAGTTAGGATAGAATTAACAGATGATGAATCAGTAACTCTTGAGGTAGTAAACAATACTGGAGTAGCTGTGGCATCTAAGCCTGAAGAGAATTCCGCTGTAGTCTCAGCATTAAGAGTCATGGAGTTTGCAGGGGTTAAGAGCGGATTTAAGATGAAGCTTATTAAGAATGTACCCATCGGTATAGGTCTAGGTAGCTCAGGTGCATCTGCAGCTGCAGCAGCATACGCTATGAATATTCTCCTCGGGGGCAAGCTTCCAATGGAGATTCTAGTGAAATCTGCAGGCGAGGGTGAGAAGGTTGCATGCGGTTCACCGCATCTAGATAATGTGGCCCCCTCACTCTATGGTGGATTCACTATGATACTTGATGTGGATAAACCTGAGATATTCAATATTAAGCCATCAATAGATTTCTCGATAGTATTGATTACTCCTAAAGTCAATTTACCAAGTAATAAGACTGAGTATGCTAGGAGCTTGCTTCCTAAGATGATCGACTTAGAAACGATGGTTAAGCAGACTTCTAGCTTAACCCGCTTAATAACAGGTATAATAAAGGGAGACTTAAAAATGATAGGTGAAGCAATTAGTAGCGACTATGTAATTGAGCCTGCTAGAAGTGTAATGATCCCAAGATTCTATGAAGTAAAAGAAGCTGCATTGAAAGCTGGAGCACTTGGATTCAGTTTAAGCGGTGCTGGACCATCCGTATTTGCTCTAACCTATCCCGAAGATGCTGAAAATATACGTAGAGAAATCATAGAGAAATTTCATGAATACGGTGTAGAATCAGTTGGAATAATAGCTAAACCAACACCTATAGGTGCAAGAATAGAACAAACCGACTAAGAGGAATATGTAAAAGATGATACTTACAGTGAAGTCAACATAAGTCTTTCTTCTATATAACCCAGTGGGATAATATATATGCTATGGGAAGCCAATAGGTAACATGAAAGATAATTCTTACCATCAGAGGTAAGTTTTTTAGAAATCGGTTTAACTTGATATAAGGGGCCGGTAGATTAGTGGGAGATCGCCCGCCTCGCACGCGGGAGGTCGCGGGTTCAAATCCCGCCCGGTCCACTAAATAATTCTCTTAAGCGTGCTCATATTCTATTTCTCTAGTTTTATTATTATTGAGTTCACATACAAATTATGAGGTAGATGAAACTGTGGTTTCTCTTACCCCTTCAATATAGTAGTTATGTATATTTGTGCTAAAGTTATTGATATTATACTTTATGGAAAAGCTTAAACCCTCTAACAACGAATTTATAATTATGAAAAAGAGACTTTTTAGTGAACCACTCAGGAAAGATGAAATTTTCAAGAAGTTAAGAGAGTATTCTATTGATGATGCAGACCCTCTTAGTGGAAGATTATTCACTATAGCTTTTGAAACTGGATTGGACGAGCTTAAGAATATAGCGTATGAGGCTTTCAGAGTATTCATGGATAAGAATATGTTGGATTTCACAGAGTTTCCAAGCGCTATTAGGATGGAGAAAGATATTGTAGATACAGCAATCTCTTTAATGAATGGAGATGAGCATGTAGTTGGAACATATACTTTCGGGGGGACGGAAAGCGTCTTCTTAGCTGTAAAAGCTGCTAGAGATAAATTCATACTTGATAAAGGGTTCATAACGCTTCCAGAGATAGTTATGCCTGTTACAGCACATCCATGTTATGATAAAGCTGCTGAATACATGGGTCTAAGAGTTAAGAGGGTTAGAGTAGATACTGAAACATACAGAGCAGATATAGATTCAGTTAATGAAGCAGTAACTGAGAATACTGCATTAATCGTAGGGTCAGCACCCAACTGGCCATTTGGAACAATAGACCCAATTAAAGAATTAGCTGAGATCGCTTTAGATAAGAATATATGGCTTCATGTAGATGCATGTGTAGGAGGATTTATCCTACCATTCATGAAGAAACTGGGAGAAAATATACCCGACTTCGATTTTAAAATTGAAGGTGTTTCATCCATCTCCCTAGACCCACATAAGTATGCGTACTCTCCTATAGGATCCTCAGTAGTACTATTTAGGAAAGAATTCTATAAGATGTTTTCTCAGTATGCAAACTTAAAGTGGCCTGGATATCCTATCGTAAACCCTGCTGTCTTATCTTCTAGGTCAGAAGGACCATTAGCAGCAGCATGGGCTGTTCTCCACTTCCTCGGAGAGAAAGGATACTTAGAACTGGCTAATAAGGTAATAGTGGCTAGGAATAAAATATGTAGAGGACTGAAGGATGTAGGTTATAGGGTAATGGGCGACCCAACGGTTATAGTTGCATTTACATCTGATATGGTTAACTTATTCAAGTTGTCTGATGAAATGGTGAAGAAAGGATGGTACTTCTTAGCTCAGAGAGGGATATCAGAGATGGGTATTCCTCCAAGTATACATCTTACAATTACACCTATACATGAAAGTGTTGTTGACAGTATGTTGAAAGACTTAGAAGAATGTACTTCAGAACTGCAGAAGATTCCTCCAAGCGATATTGAAGGAGTAGTAGAGAGTCTAGGACTTATTATGAGCTTGATAACACCTGAAGAAATGGATATATCAACGCTTAGTAAACTTCTGAAAGAAGCAGAAAAGTATCTAGAGATATATGGTCCGAAGTTACTAGAAGCATTCGGTCTAGATAAAGGCTTACCGAAAGAAATGGCTTTAATAAACCAGGTATTCAACTCACTGCCTCCAAGTATTACAGAGCTATTAGTAAACTACATCGTAATCCAATTATTCAAAAGAGGAGTATAAACTATGTAATAGACTACACATATACATACCTCTCTTTTTTGTCTTGAAAAAGCCATCCGGGATTATTTTCTCGGTTTCTTTCTCGGCTTCTTCTTAGTTTTCATAATTATGACTGCAGCTATGATTGGTATTAGTAGGAGAAGTGAGCTAGCTATCAAGTATAAATCAGTTAATTCAATTGGAGGTGGAGATGCAGTAGGGGGACTGGATATAGATGCTGTCTTTGCCTCTTCTTCTCTGTATTGTGTAGGGATCTTCTCACTTACACCAATGTTATTGACTTGGTCTATAGCTACAACATACACTTCTGCTTCTTCACCTGGCTTCAGTTGAAATTCAGATACGTAGATATCTCTATCTACTATGTAGTTCATATCGTATGTTCTATTATCTGCTATGAGATGCGGGATTTTACTTTTCACAGTAACGATTAACGTTGCTCTAATAGGTTCATTATCTGGGTCATATATCTTTGCAGAAGCTTTGAATAATCCTCCTCCCTCAGGCTCAATCACTATACTCTTTACTATTGGAGGCCTGGAGAGCCAAACCCATCCAATCTTTCTTGTATTTATCTCAGTAAACCATATTCTATCTTTATCCAATACATCGCCAAATATTCTTCCTCCCACTCTTACTTCGCTTATACTATCTCCATCGATCTCTCCAATAGCCCATCTTGCTCTAGCAACATATATTATCCTCCCATCGGAGAGCATGTACAGCCCTATATCAATCGTGCTACCTCTCTCTAAGCTCCATCTTCTCTCAATCTTTAAATTTCCTGAAACTCTATATAGCCTATCATCAGTAGATGCTAGAAGCAAATTATTATTAAAAGCTTTTAATGCAAGTATTCTTTCATCAATTCTTAGATAATGTTTCTCATTTTTACCTAGATCTATTTTTGCAAGCGTATATCCATCGGACTGCACAACATAAAGAAAACCATCATCAAGAGATATTTTCCCTAATCCATGATCAACATTAATCTCTATTCTTAATAACTCATTTAAGCTCACCGCGTCAAATACTATTACTAAGCTCTTATCAGGTAGGGAAACTGATATGTATTTAGATGAAGAATCAAGGTCGCCTGGAAGACCTGGTAATTCTATCTCCTCAATATCTCCTCCTGATATATTGTATACATAAAGTTTACTTCTTGTTGAAGTGGCCATGAAGATCTTCTGGTTCGATACCGCGATATCGAATACCTCTTTGGGAGCTTTTAAGACTTTCATTGACCCGTCTACTTTACTTATAAATATTAAACTACTCTCTACAGGATCATACACAACTAGTTTATCGTCAACTATTGTAATAAGCGATGGAGTAAATTCTGGGTGAGTAAGATAGTTAGGCTGAGAGATAGCTGAAACCTCTAAGATAGAATAAGTGAGAGATAAGGTAAGAATGCATGCCATGAGGGGCAGGATCCTTTCCTTTCCACCCATCTTATGCCTTAGCAAAAGCTCAAGATGCATCATTAATTATCGTCACACCTATGAGTATGCTAATATTCCTAATATAAATACTAAAAACTAGGAATCTCAAATTTTCCCATAGTAGCGATGATGGTAGAAGCCTAGACATTCGATTAAGAATGTAGTAATTAAGATAGCATGAAATCTTAACAATGCTTACCATCCACCTATACAAGAGGCTGCAAAGCATGAGATTTAGGTTATAAGATTCTTTTACATTGTTTTGTCTAGAGATAATGGGGTTAAGAATAGTTGTTGTAGATTTTGGTGGGCAGTATACACATCTTATAGCGAGGAGAGTTAGAGAGCTTGGAGTCTACTCAGAAATAGTAGAGCCCGAAAGTCTCCGAGAAGCTTTAGAGAAAGGAGGTGTAGGTGGAATAATACTGTCAGGTGGACCTAAAGCAGTTCTAGAAGCTGGTGCTCCAACAATCAACTTAAATTACCTCTCCAGGCTTGATATACCTATCCTCGGGATATGTTATGGACACCAACTGATGGCCAAAGAGTTTGGAGGAGAATTAGCAAGAAGTTCTTATAGAGAGTATGGTAGAATGAAGGTGAGAGTAATTCATGAAGATGAGCTCTTTCGAGGATTACCTAGTAGCTTCTGGGTCTGGATGAGCCATTGGGATACAGTTATTAAGCCTCCAGAAGGATGGATTGCTACAAGTATAAGTGAGAAAGGTATCATAACATCGATGAGCGATGGTAAGAGATTCTACTCTACCCAATTCCATCCAGAAGTCTCTCATACAGAATATGGGTCCAAGATCTTGGAGAATTTCCTTAGAAAGATATGTAAGATAAACCCTTGGTGGAGTCCTGGAGACCAAGTATCAAGGATAATCGAAGAAATAAGAAATACTGTTGGAGAAGATGAGAGAGTGATTTGCGCAGTAAGTGGTGGGGTAGATTCAGTTACAACTGCTGTACTAGTCTCTAAAGCGGTAGGTGAGAGACTCTACAGCATATTTATTGATACTGGTCTATTAAGGAAGAATGAGAGGGAAAACGTAGAGAATACTTTGAGGAATCTCGGAATTAAGAACTTGATAGTAGTAGATGCTGCAGGTAGATTCTTAGAAAAACTTAAGGGTGTGAGAGACCCTGAAGAGAAGAGGAAGATTATAGGAGAAGAATTCATAAGAGTCTTCGAAGAAGTCTCATCTAAAATAGAGAATGTTAGATGGTTAGCTCAAGGAACAATATATCCTGATAGAGTAGAGAGTGGGAAAGCTAGCAGGCACTCAGCATTAATAAAATCACATCACAATGTTGGTGGATTACCAGAGAAGATGTCTCTAAAGATTCTAGAGCCTCTGAGAGACTTCTATAAAGATGAAGTAAGAGCAATCGCTAAAAAATTAGGTATACCTAGAGAGATCTGGGCTAGACACCCATTTCCTGGACCTGGTCTTGCAGTAAGGATTATAGGAGAAGTAAATGAAGAGAAGCTTAAGATATGTAGAGACGCCTCCGCTATAATTGAAGAAGAATTAATGAAGTCAGGGGTTTACGATATGGTATGGCAGGCATTCGCAGTAGTTGGAGATGATAGATGGATTGGTGTAATGGGTGATGATAGAATAGAAGGATACATAGTAACGATTAGGATAGTAGAGAGTATAGATGGAATGACTGCAGACTGGCATAGAATAGACTATGAAATAATTGATAGAATTAGCCGAAGAATCACCAACGAAGTCTTCAAAGTCACCATGGTAACCTACGCAGTATCTTCAAAACCCCCCTCAACCATTGAACCCTGCTAAAGCTCTCAACCCATCTCTCTCCAAGTTATAGGTATCCTCACTATAATGTTAGCCACAGATTTAGTAAATGTCTAGCATACTGTCGTGTTCTCCCAGCTGAGTTCATATCTCTCTTAAGGGTATTTTTCGATATCACAAGATCTATCAACTAGTCAATACCCTCGGTTTTTATTGTTATTTGTAGGTTTCATATTGTTCCTATTAATGATGCCTAGTCTTCTATCAATTGTGTTTCTAAGCATTAATATTGTTATAGCATCTTTCTGTCTTCTGTTCTCAGGTGTCCAAAGAATTTCTTGATAACGTCACTCCTACTAAACCTTTCATGAATGTATTCTAGCCTAAGCCCATTTAATTCATAAAGATACATTAACCTATAATGTTTAGTGGATCGTTTAATAGGAAAAGATATAATAGTGAGGGTAAAGATTCCCTATAGGTGCTTCTCGATTGAGCCTACCTGAAAATGTTGTAAAGAATATCTTAGGGATTAAGAAGAAATATTTTGAATATAGAAGTAGTAGGGAAGGTGAAGAATTTGAGAGAGAAAGGAGGAAACATGAAGGAGAAGTTAAGAAGATACTTAGCAGGGAAGTATTGAGGAATCTTGATGAAACGAGTCTTCTAACATTAGCTAATAATCTTTATGCATTTATGTGGTGGACTAAGAAAGAATGGTTAGTGGATTATTGGATCAAAGGAGCTGGTGGAATTGAAAAGTTAAGAGAGAGCCTTGAAAAGTTACTCTATTCAGATCGTAGTCTAGTTGATAGATTTGACTCATTTCGCAAAAATGTTAAGGGAGTTGGTGTAGCAATGATTACTGAAATGCTGGCGTACTTTAACCCAAAAATATACGGGATATGGAATAAGAAAGTCAAGAAGGCTTTACTAAAGCTGGGAATAACTCAAACCGGAGAATCATTCAATATCAACAAGATAAGCATTAATAAGCTTACTGGAGAACAATATGAGGCAATAATAGAAACACTTAAAGAAATAGCCAAACTATTAAGAGATGATAAATATCTTCCAGATCCAGACTTACTTGATGTACACTACTTCCTATTCTATTTTACAGAAATTTTAACTCCTGAAGGTGATTCTGAGGATGAGGAATACGGCCATGAAGATGTTGTTAATATGATACTAGAGATCGGGAAGGGGCTGGGCTTCGATGTTTTAAGAGAAGTTCCATTAGCAATCGGAACAAGAGTAGATGCTATATGGTCTGCGAGGATAGGTAATCTAGGAGAATTAAAGTATGTATTTGAAGTTCATATTAAAGGTGATATCAACTCACTCTTAGTTAACTTGATGAAGGCCTCTCAAGATCCTACTGTTCAGAAAATTGTAGCAGTAGCAGTTGAGAATGAACTAGAAAGAATAAAGAGAGAAGCTTCTACTCTCAGGGCACTTTCAGATAAAATGTTATACTGGGATATTCGAGAAGTCAGTAAAGTCCATGAATTAATTGAAGAATTAATGAGTATTATGCAGAGACTTGGTCTAACTAAGATTTGAATAAAGCCTAGTCTTTTTCATCCGATTACTAGTTTTTCTTGGATTAGTTTATTTTCTCTGAATCTTGTTGGTAGGAATGGTTTCATCAGTTCAGGTATTTTCCCTGTTAGTATGTTTTCTGCTAGTAGTTCTCCTACTAGTGGAGCCATCATGAATCCATGTCCACTGTATCCGTAAGCTACGTATAGTCCTTCAGGCCATTCTGGTCCTCTACCCATAATATGGCTATTATCAGCAGACATCATGTAGTAGCCTGCCCAAGTCCTCATTACTCTAGCATTCTTGAGGATAGGAATCCTCTTGGTTATTGCTCTAGCCCATTTAATTACGAATTCAAGCTTAGTCTCTAATTTTATTAATCCTGGTGGAGTTGGATAATCTATGGAGCCTAGGATCTCTCCTTTAAGAGTTTGACCTACATAAGCTCCTGAGCCCATATCTATGATTAGGGGGTCGATAAAGTAATGGTATGGCTCAGTCAGGCAGACTTCTTTCCTTAATGGTTCTGTAGGAAGATGTATACCTATTTTCTCTAGTAATTCATTAGTCCAAGCACCAGCTGCCAGAACTACAACGTCTACATCTACTAATCCGCTCATAGTCTTTAATTGTTTAACTTTGTTATCTGAAACAATTATCTCATTTACAGGAGTGAATTCGTGGAATATTACTCCGAGCTTTTTTGCTAGGGAATAGTATCCGAAGCAGACATAATCATGGTGTAAACTACCATCTTGCGGTCCATAGAAGCCTCCTAGAACATCATCAACATTTATGTATGGATATCTTTCTCTAATATCCTCAGGCTCCAAGAAGATTCCCTGAACACCAAGCTTACTCCACATCTTGTTAGTTTCTTTAAATCTCTCTATTTGATGCTCATTAAATAGAAGCCATAGGTATCCCCCACGATATATTATCGGGTTCCACTCCATTTTACCTGCAAGCTTCTCAAGTCTCTTAATAGATTCTATGGCGAATCTACTATTCTCCTCTGTCCAGAAGTGTACTCGGAATCTAGCCCCAGACCTCGTACTCGACCCATACATTATCCAATTCTTTTCAAATAAATGTATCTCTCCAGCACTTCTTACAGCTAGGTTATAAGCTATTGATAATCCACTTACTCCTCCACCTACAATTGCAATCTTCATCCTCCTTCTCCTCCAGCCAGGACGTGTAAAGGTATGGGGGTAGTTGGTGCTCTAGCCTTTGTTAATCCAACTTGGTTAGGGTCTAGGTTGGAGAGGTATGAAACGTATAGTGCAGAATTAACCATGCATAATCTTCCCTGGCATCTTCCAGTACAAACACCTAAGCTTCTCTTAACCAATTCAAGTGTTCTGTATCCTTTTTCGTAAACTGTTCTTGAAATATCCTTAGTGGTTACGTCTTCGCAGAAGCATATGAATGCATCTCTCCTTGGTTTCTCAATGAAGAGTGTGGGTGGATAAGAAAATGATGTATTCTCTATTAATCCGCTTATTGAAATCTCAAAGATTTTATTCTTCCATTCCAGATTCATCTCACTCAACTTTAATCTATACTCTCTAATTTTCTCTTCCATAAGTGGTTCAGCATCTTTTACTCCCAGCTTATATGCTACTGATAAAGCAGCTATCTCTCCTTCAATTAAGTGTAGTATACTGTAGGGTGAGCCTGAAACACCTCCAGCTATGAAGATGTTATCTTTTAGATGCATATATTCATCATGGATTGGGATGAACCCAACATTATCTAAAAATACTATCTTGGAATCAAGCTGATTTAGAATCCTTACATCTGGAGTAGAGAAGGCGGAGCATGCTATGAAGTCTACTTTCACTTCATCTCTTCCATTATCATGTATTATATTCACTCTTTCAACACATGTTTTTCCAGAAGCTTGAATCTCCTTCACACTACCTACATATTCTCCAATCTTTGATAAGTCATACCTCACTTCTTCGGGTTTTGAATGGCTTACTAATACAATGTCTATACCCAGCCGTTTCAATTGTTCTGCAATTCTTAAACTATTTTGAGAAAGACCTATTATCAAGCCTCTTCTCCCTGGCTCTACTCCATAGTAGTTAACCATCTCTAAAACAGTTGAACCTGAGAAGACTCCTGGAAGGTCATTATTTCTAAATATGCAGGGTACGTCAACTAACCCAGTAGCAATAATGTATGCTTTAGCTTTCAGAACGTAGAGAACCTTATCATACTCAGAGTATGCTGTAGGATGATCTTCAAAAAACCCCGTAAAAACAGTTCTAGTAAGAATACTAACATTCCCGCTTGCATTAACCTTATTTAGAAGATCTTGTAGGAGATTCTCTCTAGGCATGGATATTCCTGGAATATCCATATGGTCATACCTCATTCTGCCACCAAGAGCTGGAGAATCATCTATTAAGAGAACCCTCAACCCTAGCTTGCTAGTAGTATACGTTGCTACTAATCCTGATAATCCTCCTCCAACGACAACAACATCTGATTTAACTTCAAGTATCCTACCAGTCTTCTCTGCTTCTATATCTCCTATTCTCGGATGATTTGCCAACTTCTTTATTTTATCCGCAGCTAAACTCCATAGAATCTTATTCTTCAATAATCTTCTATGCTGAAAGTATCCATCTAAGAGAGGCGTGAAAAGCTTTACCAAGAATGGTACTGAGAGGTCAACATGTGCTTCTTGACCTTCTTGACAGAAGACTTCGCATGGATTTACATATTCGCTTCCAACCCTAGTTAAGACCAACCTATCCTGAGGGCTTAGACTATAGAACCCCCTCACTCTGTACAGCTTCTTACTCCTACTAAGTACTTTAAACCCATTATGGTAAAGTGCTATAGAAACTGGCTCAAGAGTATAACCCTCAACACCTACACCACGAAAAAAGATACGAACCCTACTACCTCTCCTCTCCTGAATAGTGTCACCAAATAGACTCATGATAATTCAACATAAAAATAATCTGGAGCTCAATTTAAATATTAGAAATGATAATCTTATCATTTTTTGCTACACACTATTTCTCTTCTGCTTCAAACAGCCAGCAAGAGATTTAATAGAATTCTCCAAGATTATAATATTCACTAACGATAGAGAGATAGTAATAGGTATGGAGAGACAATATTGTGTTAGGATATGCAGGTCTCATTTAAGTTAATGACTTAGAAAAATCCATAATCCAGAGAGTACACTAGCTCCAATTATTCTAATTAGCACAATAATGCCGGGGGTGGGATTTGAACCCACGACAACGGGATTATGAGCCCCGCACTCTAACCAGGCTGAGTTACCCCGGCACACGTAGCTCTGACTATCTTACTATCTATTGTTGTAAGACGAATATATAAACTCTCTAAACATTATTTCATCAAAAATAGAGCAAAACATTAAATGAATCTCAATTTGGATTATGTTTAGCTGGTCTATTAATCTACAGGATTCAGGGGGTGCGAAACTATCATTATGCTTACGTAAGTATACTTAGAAGCGTACATAGTAATCGTATGGGTGTGGTAGATAGTAGATGTCTTGTAGGTTGTGGAAATCATATGAGAATAAAAGTTCTCAGGACAGACGAGTTAGTCATGGTTAGAGAAGTTAAAAGTAGTACCCTACTCATCTCTAAAGGCGATGGGAAAATATTTACGAAAACATTCTAGAGTTAGAGAAACGGGTTCTATGAAGGATATATTAGCGAAGCAGAAGGTTCCTTAAAGCATTAATCGGAGGCAAACACTAGAAGTTACAGGTGAAGATTATCAAAGCGTTAGAAATAGTTCCTGTGCAATAGTATTAATCAAAACAGATAACCAGTAGACCTACTGTTAAAATAGATGATAATGACATGATGCTCTTAGCATACACGTTGATAGGATCTAGAAAGAAGAATGGGCCGGGTGGGATTCGAACCCACGTCCTCCGCCGTTTCCTTGACAATCTCCTGTAAGGGCGGCGTCATAACCTCTAGACTACCGGCCCAGTAACCTCTAGAAAATGTTTTCACTTAATTTATAGGTTTTTCTCTCTGTAAATCATTAATGATGAAATAGTTTCTAAATAGTTACTTAAAATATTTTCTAACCAAGATTACATATTTAGAGCCTTTGATAAGGATATTTGTTTAATGTAGTGTTCTCTTAGAAGCTACTGAAGCGGGTGTCAAGAGAATGAAGAAAGCTTGTAATGCGGGGGGTGGGATTCGAACCCACGAACCCCTTCGGGATTCCCCTCTAGATGCGTTCAGGGGTTCTCATCCAGTGTGAGGTGGATCCTGAGCCCTGCGCCTTTGACCTGGCTTGGCTACCCCCGCATACAGCCTACTCTATACTTCTAGAGTGTTATTAGTTATAAATTTTGTAGAAGTTAGAGCTTCAGAGCTTTTTAATATTATTCTTCGATTTCTTTCTTTACTCCTCCCTTCATTATAGAGAGGATTATCGCTGCTCCTAGAACTGTGAATACTATTGATATTGATAGCCATACTGGTATAGTGATAAACTGTGTAACAAATATCTTAATCCCCAAGAATACTAGTATTCCTGCTAGAGCTGGTCCAACATACTTAAATCTAAACATCGTGATTGCTATGAGGAAGTATAATGCTCTCAGCCCGAGGATTGCAGAAATGTTGGAAGTATATGCTAGGAAGAAGTTCATCGTAATAGCTATTACGGCTGGGACAGAATCAAATGCAAATATTATATCGGAGGTTTCAATTGCTAGAAGTGCAAGTATAAGTGGGGTAAACAATAGTTTTCCATCTTGTTTTGAGCGAACGATAAACTTAGCACCATCATAATAGTCGGCCATAGGTAGGAATCTCTGAGCAAATTTTACAACAGGGTTTCTCGTAGGATCTACTCTTACTTCTCCAGCTCTTAACAGTTTGTATCCAGAGTATATTAAGACTGCTCCGAAGATGTATATTGTCCAGTGGAATTGTTCTATTAGCCATAATCCACCAGCTATGAATGTAGCTCTGAGAATTATTGCTGTAAGTATTCCTACGTATAGTACGATTGGCTGTGCCCGCAGCGGGACTGAGAAGTAGCTGAAGATTACCGCGAAAACAAATAAGTTATCCATGCTTAAACATTTCTCAACGACAAATGCTGCATAATATAATCCTAAAGCTTCTAGCCCTTTTTCAGGACCTGTGAACCAGTATACAAATACCCCCCATGCAAGCCCAACAGCTATCCATAGAGCAGACCATGCTCCAGCCTCCTTATAAGTCATTGCATGCTTCCTTCTAACCCCTGCTAGCAGATCTATCGCTATGAAGACTATAATGACTGCATGGTATAGTTCCCAGAACCACATCGGTACTTGTATCTCGATATGGTGAGGAATAGTTGTAACTTCAACCATACATACTTCAATGAAAAAAATATTCAGCGGATTAAAAACGTTTTCATGGAAAAATTGGTCTTGTCAACTTTTATTTAGGGTTTTTCTTTTTATTTCTATGGCTTGGTTTCTATTTTGATTTCTTATGCAATTATTTGACTAAATCTTCAATAGAAATATCTCGACTTTCTATTTAGTTATTCACAGAGAGGATGTGTAGGAAAAATTATTATTTTCGTGATCCATCTTCTATTCGAATTGAGTCTAAGAGAAGAGAATAGATCACTATTCTGGTTTTGGCTTACACCTATTCTAGTCATGCTAAGTATTAGGTTACCTTGGCTTCTAATCGCGGGACCGGAGAGATTCTTCATTCCACCTAGTGAGTTTGAGTTTTACGTTGGTCAATCGCTTAAATACTTCTCTATTTTATTTACGATGATATTGATCATCATTAGATTAGGAATAAGTTTGAAAGATATAGGTTTTGGCTCAGGTTTAAGGGTAATGTTAAGCGAGATCCTTACTGGCGGTGTTTTTGCATTATTCTATATCTTATTGACTTGGATTCTTTCGATATTCTTCATCCAGTTTATGCCTGAGCAGGTTGAACAAGTAACATTCAGCATCCTGTATGGATACATTATACCCATGGATAAAGCTTTAGAGTTTGCGTACATGCTTAACCCATGGGTTTACGCATTCTACATGACGATAATACCGAGCGTTATCGAAGAAACATATTTCAGAGGGTACTCTATAAACATCTTAAAGAGGATTTTTAAGAATCTATGGATTGTGAATCTCCTCCAAACAATTTTGTTTTCATTCCTCCACTGGTATAGAGGAATACTTGCAGGGATACTCCCAATGTTTCTCTTCGGATTCCTCTTCGGCTTCGTAACGATAAGAAACGGCTACAGGCTCACATCAGCATTAACAGGACACCTAGCTACAAATGCTCTAAGCACATTCCTCTATCTGAGAGGCTTACAGACAGCCAGCTAGCATCTCTCTACAAGATAAAATTTTTTCAATAATTCTTTGGTTGAAATACTCATACGTAAAAAAAAGAAGAGGAGGTGTTTTGTGGATTTATTCAGCTAGTGGCGGTGTGAAGAATATTCCTCCCCAGAGTAGCCATACTAGGAATAGCGCGAAGACTATGTTTATACATTGAGCGATTACATATGCGACGGCGGGTCTACCCCTGCCTATAGCCACTAAGTCTTTGAACCTGGTATCGAGCCCTATACCAACGAATGCCAATGGGAAGAAGACTATGGTTCTATATTTATCTACTGCTCCCTGCCAGAACTTTACGACGAAGTCGGATTTGGCTTTAGCTAAGGATAATCCTGTTGCTGCTGCAATCGATGAAATGACGATTGTTACAAGTATGCTAGCGACTATGAATCCTAGAATGAACTTGGGGAATCTATACCATACCTCCATCGGACTGACACGTTCTTCTGGTTTCTTTTCCACTCTGAATACCCAGTAGATAGCTATTATGAATGCTATGAAGCCTATCAAGATATTCTGAGCCATCTTAACGATTGCGGCTACGTCAAGTGCTCGTCCACCGAGGAAACCTCCAGCTGCGACTACAGCTGGTGTCGTATCAATTGTTGCACCGATCCATGCTCCTCCAACGTGGAGCCAGTATTTCCCTAATGCTGGAGCTAGAGCTTTAACAAGGTAAGGTAATCCGATAAGCATTGGTATAGATGTTAATAAGACCATTGAGACCGTGTAGCTTATGTACTTTGGATTTCCTTTAACCGCTCCCCCGGCAGCTATCGCTGCTGACACTCCACAGATAGATACTCCTGAAGCCATTATGCTTGAGAATTCTCTGTCCAGTCCGAAGCCTCTACAGATATAGTATGCAGCATACCATATTACTAGAACGTTGATCACTGCTTGGACTACTGCTAAGCCTCCAGCAACTACAAGGTCTGTAAAGAATATGCCGAGCCCTAAGATTACGAGACCGGTCTTTATAAAGAACTCTGTCCTTACTGCTGGCTTGAGCCATTTTGGAACACCGACCGTATTGCTGATTAATAGACCAACTATCAAAGCCCACAATGGGTATTCGAGCCCATAGGCTTTAGCAAAAGGCGTAGCACCGATCATTACCGCTATCCATGCTAGTATGAACACTACTATGTAGCCGGGAATGTATTCCTTGACGAACCTTCCCTCGATAGCGCATACACCTATCATTGTTAGAATTAATGTAAAGATGAACACTGCTATCCATCCAAGCCCATGCTCCACATCTATGGCTAGCTTCTCGATTTTCGCATACCATCCCGTCCATGGCTGTAGGAATGGTTGCGCTGTCCACCCAGTTGCTGCTGCAGCTGCTAGACCGATTAGGATTATTATAAAGCCGACCCAGACCGCCCACCAATCTTCTTTCTTCCATAGACTAGACCAGTCTACAGGCATATAGGTCAAAAGTAAGTAATTCAAGAAGGTTTATATCCTTTTACATGGAAAAAATGCTAACCTTAAAAACAAGTTTTAAAAGGTTTCCAAAAGCCCTAATGATTAACCAACCTAGACGGAAATCCAACTCAAAAAATCAAATATCTGGTAGACCATGTAATACTGGCATGACTAGTGTAGAAAACACGAGCATAGTTCTTCCACATAGATCGCATTAAAGAACACGATAGTAAGGGAGGGTGATGGTAATAGAAGAGTTGTCATAAGAAATATCCTTGGACACTACCTTGGAAAAGAGAGTAGCAAAGAGTATTTGAACAAATATCCAACGGCTCTAAGTGGATTGAGAGAATGCGGTCTGGTTAGGCTTAACTCTCCTAAGCACATTATTCATGATCTGATTAATGGCACACTACAAAAATTATCGTACCATTGGCTATAACTCCGACCTAATCATCCGATTACTCTTAATTCTATTTTTAGAAAGCTAATGTAATGTTTATATGATTAATAGCTTCATCTTGAAGTGAAGTCTATGAATATTTCTAAGGGTACCCTGCAGATAGAGGTTACATCTAGATGTAATGCTTGCTGTCTAATGTGTCCTAAATCATCTATGATTGATGATTGGAGTAGTGGAGACTTAGCTCTAGAAGACTATCTTAAGCTTAGAGAATATTTCGAGAAGTTCAAGATCATCTGGCTTCAAGGTTGGGGTGAGCCTCTCCTATCTAGAGATATCTTCGAGATGGTTAGAGTAGCTTATAGAAATGATGGTATAGTTGGATTAACTACTAATGCTATGCTCCTGATAGAGTCAGTATCAAGGAAACTGATCGAAAACGGTATCAAGACTATAGCTGTATCTATCGCTGGGGCGAGAGAAGAAACCCATGAATCCATTAGAATAGGTACAAGCTTTAAAAAGATAATAGAGAACGTAGAATGTCTAGAGCGTTTAAGGAGGAGCATGAATGCTCGGGACTTGAGAATAATCTTTACATTCCTCAGAATGAAGCAGAATATAAGAGAGCTTCCAGAAGTAGTTGAACTAGCATCAAGATTGAATGTAGATGAAGTGGTTGGAACAAATCTAGACTATATTCCGAGCAGAAAGCATTATGAGATGAAGATCTTCTCTGAGGGGGAAGCTCCAAGAGAGTATACTGAGGTAGTTAGGGAGAGCGAAGAGAAAGCGAAGGAGCTTGGAATATCAATCTATAACTACCCATTGGAGATGAGGGAGGTCGCAGTATGTTCTGAGAACCCTATAGAGAATATCTATGTATCACATGATGGTACAGTCTCACCGTGCGTCTACCTGAACGTCCCTTTAAGAAAAAACATTATTCCAAGATACTTCAAGAACAAACAATACAATATTCCTAAAACAATATTCGGAAGCATAAGAGTAGAAAAGCTGGAAGAGATATACAATAAACAAGAATTCTCAAGATTCAGAAATATCTATAAGGAGAGGAGCGATTCTTGGAGAAGTTCAAGAGATCTTATTGGTAGAATACTTAGTTTTAGCGAGCTAAGCAGTGGCACTCTTCGGCTTCCCGAAGAATGCTATACTTGCTATAAAGCTTATGGTGTATAGCCACCTACATCTCAGTTATTGTAATCGCGCCTGAAGGGCAAACTGCCTCGCATGACCTACATCCAAGACACTGATCTCCATTTACTGGTACGGCTTTACCTTCTTGTAGCTCGAAGACGGATACAGGGCAGATTGTAACACATTCACCGTCTCCAGTGCATTTCTCCCTGTCTACATTTACTATATACATTTACTTAACACCCAACTAATGATTGGTGCTCCATAATTTAACTATAGTTTTTGAAAAAATATTTTTGTTGAATAAGAAAAAGTAAAAAATAGGAGGGAAATATTGTGTAGTGGACGCCTATTCTACCGATTCAGGTAGCTTGATTCTTGTTTCTCCTCCAAATGATACCCATTCTATTCTTCCTTCATTGACGAGCTCATTAACAGCTTTATCTACTACTTTCTTCTCAAGCTTTAATGCTTTAGCAATATCCCTGCTAGTGACAGACCTCTTTACCTTCTTTAAGTATTCAACTATCTGGTTTTTAATGTCTTCGGTTACCTCGGACATTCCGCCTCATAAATTATATGCTATCTCCACTTGAAAAGCGTTGTGGTTCGGAAGGTTGGTACAGAGAATATGAAGTCGTCTATATGCTTATCCGTGAATGGTATCCCTGTCAGTGTAAAGAATCTCTCCCATCCAATCCTCTTTATCCAATCTCCGATTCTTTCACCCTTCTTTGCATGCTTTATCCAAGTCTCAATTACTTTCTTAGCTGCTTGAACCGCCTCAGGCCATCTGGGCGGGTTATTTGGTAGATATGGTATGGCAAGCCTTGAGAATTCAGGGGGACCTCCAGCGACAGCGTTTCCTCCAACCCACATGGATAAGCAATCATACTTTGGATTATGTATGAACATTCCTGGGCATACAGTGTAGCAGTTCCCACAATACATACATCTATCTTCATTAACTACGACGGACTTCTTCTCAGGCGCGGGTCTAATAGCTGCGGTTGGACAGCTTGCGACGAGTGTAGGTATCTCACATAGTCTACTGACTATATCGTCGTTAACTACGGGCGGCTTCCTATGCATTCCAACGAAGGCCAAGTCTGAGCAGTGTACAGCTCCACACATGTTTATGCAGCATGCAATAGCTATCTTAAGCTTGCCTGGTAAGTCATCTCTAACAAAGTATTCGTATAGCTCGTCATATAGTGCTTTAGCAAGACCAGGCGCATCTATTACAGCTGTATGGCAGTGCACCCATCCCTGTGTATGGATTATAGCTTTTAGTGAACGGCCTGTACCTCCAACAGGCCAACCCCTATCCTTTAATTCCTTGAGAAGTGCGTCAAGCTTTTTCTTATCTGTGACAATGAACTCTACATTATGTCTACTAGTAAACTTTACATAGCCGTCTGAATACTTGTCTGCAATATCGCATAGCTCTCTAACAAAGTATACGCTTACGATTTTAGGTATAGCAGCTCTAACCATGTATACTTCCTCACCATTCATTGAGACATGCTTTATCACGCCTGGAGCAACATATTCATGGTATCTCCATTTACCATAATTCTTTAAGAGTACGGGATGTACCATCTCTTTGTAGTGTGGTGGACCAATATCTGTAATATACTTCTTCTCTGCCGCCATGCTTACTTCACCTCCTCCAATTCTTCAGGACTCCAGAAGTAGTATGGATTTGCTCTAGGAACGTAGACCATCTGTGGTACAGGCGGTAAGCCGACAGCCTTTAAGAAATTCCTCATACCAAGTCTGTAGACTAATTCACCTATCCTCTCTCTAGTTCTTGCATTTTCATCCCACCAATCAAGTATCTTCCTTATCAGGTTCTTTAACTCAGTATATGGTTTCTCAGCTTTCATGAATGGTACTATAACCCATCCAAGGAATGCTCCCTGTAATATGGTAGCTTTTCCTCCTAGTAGAATTGTTACACCTCTGTCATCTCCAGGCAGGATCGCTTTCGGAAGGGCACCTAGACACTTCATGCATCTAGTGCAGTCTTCAGGGATGACTCTCAATTCTTTACCATCCCATTCAAGAGCCTGTGGTGGGCATCTAGCAGCTACAGCAGCAATATTTACACCCTGTTTTGCATATTCTCTAACAGCATCTTGGTCAATTTTTATTGAGTCTCTCCAAGTTCCTATTATTGCTAGGTCAGCTCTAGCCAATGCTGCTACACAATCGTTTGGGCAGCCTGAGATCTTAATCTTAAACTTGTATGGGAATCTAGGTCTATGAATCTCATCTTGAAACTCCATAGTTAATTCATGATAAATGTCTAGCGTATCTATACATGACCATTGGCAGAACGCTGGACCGCCGCAACAGCTTAAACTTCTGACATCGCTTCCTGAGCCTCCAAGATCGAAGCCTATGGATGTTAATTCTTCGAAACATGGTTGTAGAGCCGCTGTAGTTGCTCCAAGCAGTATTATGTCTCCAGTGGAGCCGTGTAGGTTTATGAAGCCTGTTCCATACTTCTCCCAGACATCGCACAGTTTTCTCAGAGCTTTAGTTGAATAGAACCATCCAGCTGGTTGCGCTACTCTAAGTGTATGGACCTCAGGCGTAGGCATAACATCAGAAGGTAGATCACTATATCTCCCAATAACTCCCCCACCGTATCCTTTAACTCCGACTATCCCTCCATGCTTCCAGTGGGTTACCTTCTCTTTATATGACCTCTCAAGCTGTAGTAGGACATTCTTTGCATATGGTTTTACCGCTGCCATCCTCTTCATTTCCTTGATGAAGCTTGGCCAAGGACCCTTTTCCAGCTCATCTAGAAGAGGTGTCTCAGACATTTTCAACTCAGTATCTTATATTCCGCAGACCTATATAATATTTCACATGGAAAATTTCCTGCGATAATATAGTTGTTTATTATTGGGGGTTGAAAAGTTCAAATTAACGCTGTTATATTCATCGCTTAAGTTTAGACTACTTCATAATTCTTTCTAATATTGTCCCTGACACTTAATAGACCAATGCGTTTGCTAGCACTTCACTTAAGCCTGAAACATTAATGTTTAGATTATAATAGCTAACCATGTCTAAGAATTGCCTCTTACAGTTTGCACATATTGTTATGAGGGTCGAGGCGGCTGTATCTTTTACTTGTTGCATCTTCAACCTACCGTATGTCTTCATTCTAAAGTCTAGGAAATTATATTTACTCATTAATGCAAACCCTCCTCCACCACCACAGCAATAATTATACTCTCTATTGGGGTACATTTCTCTGAAATCTCTACATGAAGCAACTATAACTCTCCTCGGTTCATCATATATTCCCCCACATCTACCTATCTTGCATGAGTCATGGAAAGTTACTGGCTCAGCATTCTTATGCTTATCAAGTTTTAGTTTACCTTCTCTCAAGAATTTGTCATATAGTTCAACTATGTGTATGACTTTAAATGGTCTCTCTTCAGCTGGTATAAGATCTTTCATAAGATGCCCCAGCACATCGTAAGCATGCCCACATTCCCCGATCACGACATATTCAGGTTTAAGTTTATTAATCGTCTCTAGATGGGCCCGTATAACTCGGAGCATATCTTTATCGCTGTAGAATAATCCATAGTTAACATTATCGAATACGCCTGTTCTAGGAGAATTGAAAGTCCAATCTACATTGACGTAGTTCATTACTTCGACGATCCCTCTAATAGTATCTAGGAAGGATAAGTAGTCTCCAGCATTGTTTATGATGAGATACTTTGCTCCCACTTTATCTACTGGGATCTCAATACTGACGTTTTTCCTATTCTCTTCGATTTCTCCTCTAACAAAGTCTAAGATATTCATCAAAGCCTCGTATGATATTTTCGGAGCACTGCCATACCTTAGCTGATTATCAACACCTTCTTCTTTCAATTCTTCTGGTATGATTCCAAGCTCAGCAAATATTTTCCTCATCTCTCTCATAACTAACCCGTTGTCTAGACCGAATGGGCATGCCAAAACGCATCTCCTACATATTGTACAGCGGTACGCAGCTTCAGCCATCGCATTTATATCTTGCTCCGTGACCTCTTTCGCTCCTACAAGACTTCCAAAGACCTTCCCAGTTAATGTAAAGTACCTCTTATATATCTTCCTGAGCATATCAGCACGATAGACTGGGCTATACAACTTATTTCTTCCACTACCAATGTACACTGGGCATGCTTCCGCACATGTACCACAGTGAGTACATGCTTCTAGAGCTAATCTTAGCGGTAGGAGGAATGGCCAGTTATTCTTCTTATCTAACAATTCTCTAAATGCTTTTAGAAACTGTTCAGACTTAGGCTCAGTAGGATGTAGCTTACTATCTGAGAGACCTCTATATTCATCAAAAACCTTGTATATTTGCTCAATCTTCACAGCATATCACCCCTTGAAATGTCTCTGGTCGAGGATAATCTTTTGCCCATAGAATATTGCAATTGGATGTATGAGTGTCTTGAACGGTAGATATATCATGTATATTTGGGCGAAGACGATATGTATTAAGAAGAGTGTGTTAACTGGAGGGGGGATAGGGTTTAGAGTTAGTATTCCCTGCACCCAAGTCCACAGATGCGTAGATTCAACGACCCTAAACATACGGATATATTGTCCTAGAGATAATGTTATTATTAGAAGAATTAGTGCGAAATAATCTGCAAAGTAGGAGTCAGCTCTTTTATCAACATATCTTCTGATTATGAAGCCTACTGAACCTATTGCAGCCAGCATGCCTGCAATAGTGCCAACTTCATATTCATATGGAAGATGAGGAATGAAAATATATTTAGCGTGAAGCGTGAGACTTACAATTAGCCCTATATGGAACATCCATGCCAACGTGAATATGAGTTTGTCGAATTTTCTAGGGCCAGGCAGAGAGAAGATTCTCGTTGCAATAGTAAATAAGATGTTTGCTAAGCTCTTCTTAGCTGGGAATATAGCCCACATAATGGGTCTGGGCAGAAAGATCCACTTAAAGAAATTGTATATGACGGCTACGATGAAAACTACTAGTGTAATGTAGGGTAGATAAATACCTATAAAAATCGTAAAGTATTCATCCATCCCAAAAACACCTATCTTGCTATTTCTTCTGTAATTCTATTTTACTCTTTAATATTTTAATATTTAAGAATCCCTTAAAACCGTGTATATGACATCGTTTTATAATTTAACTTTTACACCATTACTTATCTAGATATGATGTATTTGCAGAGATTGAGGCATCATAGAAGCTTGCGATGAGCTTCTCTATCAAGTGCTATCTCGATTTGCACCTATGGATGACTCCTAGAGCTTCAGGCCTAGCTAAAACCTGATACTAAGTCTGAGATGTATTTCCTTAACTCAATATAGTATTCTCTAATATTATTAATTGAGGGACAATGGTCGACTTTCAATCCTAAATGTAACGCTTCACTTATCAATCTCTTGCTAATTACTGAGAGAAACACGTTCTTATGTTTTGTGAATAACTCATTCTCTCTAGAAATAATCTTAAGAATTTTCAGAGAAGTGACAACAATTATGTATCTCTTGTATTGATCTCTCCTTATAAATTCTACTATCTTCTTCACTGACGTATTTTTCTCGGAGAGAGAGTAGAGTTTCCAGAGATAGGACTGTTTGAAATAGTCTTTTATAAACTTCTCGAACTGGAAACTCACTTCGCTTGAACAATACACTACTAGGTTTGTCGAGTATGGAAGGTCTACTAAATACTTTATTAATCCCTCTGATGAGTGCTTTTCTGGATATTCTACCTTCAGTATACCTAGTTTTCTCAGTAGAGAGGCTGTTCCAGGTCCTATAGCTAGTGAATGCTTTTTAGCGTGCTTCCAAGCTTCTGGGAGAAGCTTCTTAACTATCTTAACTGCTGTCTTGCTTGTAAAAACGCTAACCTCAGGAGTGAAACCTAATGAAAAAATTCTACGAGCCGACTTAACCTCATCATAGTTAATCTTGACATTAATGACAGGGATTATCTTGAATTCAACATCTAGATCTCTCAAGTACTTGATTATATTCTTAGATGTATCTCGTGTTCCAGGTAGTACAACTACTACTCTTCTATCCATTTCAACTTCTCTCTCAATTCAACGACTTTCCCAAAAACTAGGACGGCTGGAGGCTTTACATCATGTCTTCTAGCTATCTCGACAATATTCTCTAGACTGCCGGCGAAAACTCTTTGAGATGGAAGTGTAGCATTCTCAATTATAGCTACAGGAGTGGAGGCTGGCAGCCCGGAAGAAAGGGCTTCTCCAATTATCTTTTCCAGATTTGATACACCCATCAAGACTATGATGGTGTCTACAGAGGAGAAAATCTTCCTTAAGTATTCTACATCATCCCCATACCCTTCTCTCCTATGACCTGTAACTATCGCTACTGAAGATGAACGATCCCTATGTGTTACAGGTATGCCAGCATATGTTGGAGCAGCGAGAGCCGATGTGACCCCTGGAACTATCTCATACATTACTCCAGCAGACTTCAATGCTTCACATTCTTCCCCGCCTCTAGAGAAGAGCATAGGGTCACCATTCTTCAATCTAACAACGACATCATACTGTCTTGCTTTCTCAATGAGCAGCTTATTTATCTCTTCCTGCTTCCAATTCTCACCTCTCTCTTTACCAACACATATCATCTCCTTCACCTTAACGGCATATCTAAGAATCTCAGGGTTAACAAGCCTATCGTAAACCACTATGTCTGCACTCTCTAATATTCTCAGAGCTTTCAAAGTAATAAGCTCAGGATCTCCAGGACCAGCACCAACAAGATACACTTTACCCATAAAGTCTCAATACATTCCTACACTCTGTAAATATAAAATGTTAAGTGAGAAGCCATGTCAAAGCCTATTTTCAATAGGGAAACATTTATGTGCAAAGATTAGGACGAAATGTAAAGATGGAGTGAGATTCTAATAAATACTTGGATTCTCAGTCCTACTGATTATAAGGTTAAAATATTTAGCAAATGCAGACTCTACATTTATTAAAGTTCCAAAGAGTATGACTAAGAAAAGCTGGAGCAATTTACCCCACGACTGAAAGTCGAGAGTCTTATGCGGTGATTTAATAAGTAAAAAGACATAAGCAGCCTAAACACTTGACATTAAAAGATAAGGCTTAGAGCTTGAGACAAGAGTATGGTTAATGGAAAAGATATTTGTCAGAATTGACAGAACACTGGAGCAGCTGGAGAAGAGGATATCGAGGGTAGAGGTATAGCAATAATTATTGGAGAGTTCATTGCTACTATAGTTACATCAATAATATTGATGTTGAAGCTTCTACTAGGGTGAGATAGATGACTACTACAGATATTAAACTAGATAGGAATATTCAGAGGGAGTTGGGCATTATTCTCCACAGCAAAAGTTAGAATTAGAATATATCAATAATTATTCACTTAAGATACGGAATTTAGAGGCGAGCTTATTTTGAAGTATTTTTAGGAGATGCTCAGCTTCCAACTCTCCATACTAATGTCCTAGTTACCTACTATTTCTGGAAAATCTATTGAAAACTTGCATCTACTTTAGGAGGGATAGTTCATGCAGGCTCTATCTATAGCTAAAGATTCTAAGGTCATCTCTCACAATTATGCCGATAGTGTCTGCCTCAACAGCTATAGGATCTCCCTTCTCTCTTAGTCTCCTAAACTCGTCTATCCTTAAGGGTATGACCTCAACTCCAGGTGGTGGGTCTATGTGCTTAAGCCTTTCTATGGGATTGCCTAGAAAATAATCTGAGATTAACAATACGTCAACATCACTCCATACATTAAAATCGCCTCTTGCATAAGACCCGATGATAACCGCAGTGACGGTAAACTGCATACCCTTCACCCATCTTCTTACTGCTTCGATTACTTTCTCCTTCTGCTTCATTCTTTCCTTAATGACTTCCATTTCCCCTCAACCCAGTCAATTATTATAGATGCATAGGAAACTGCTTGTTTAGAATCATTCAAGGTGTAGTAATCAGTTGGGATACCCTCACTCCAAGCATTCGGGTATCTTGTCGGTATATAGTATTTATCTAGAGTTTTAGCATGGTCTAAGATTTCGTCAGGGTTCAGCTCCCGTGGTATGTTATGGAGGAGCAAGGAAATGCTATGACCCTTTGGGGTTAATCCTAGACCGTGTAGGAGAGCTTTTACAGCATATCCTGCTGCTTGATGAGCTTTAAAACACGCCCAATTATAATCACCTCTTCCTAAGTCGCCTTCAGCTGAAAGTAATGTCTTTTTGACATCTCTATCCATCTCTTATATTCCTCATCATCAATCAAAGATACCACAATTAGATAGCAGGAATAATATTTAAGCTGTTAATATATCAAGCTACCTAGATGAAATATCATAGATTCTTTTCCAAGCGTTTAAGATCTCTAGCCCACCTTTTTCTTTAAACAATCTTACTGCATCTGTAGCTGCTTTCGATATGTCGGTATCCTTAGTGAATGTCTGTACGTGTACTTTCCTAGAATAGTCTGTTGATACAGTTGAGATGGTTATGTTTAATTCGCCTGAATCCATTTCTACGTATACACCGATAGGTGTCTTACATCCAACATTAAGTAGAGAGATAATACCACGCTCAATCATCGTTTCAATCCAACTCTCATAATGATTTACATTCTCAAGGATTTTAATCAATTCATGGTTATCCTTCCTAGCTACAACGGCTAATGCTCCCTGCCCAGCGGGAGGGGTGAAATCCTCGATGGGAAGCTTTTCATACCTTATGTTTCCACCGATCCTTTCTAGTCCTGCCTCTGCTAAAATCAAAGCGTCAACATCTCCTCTAAGCATCTTCTGGATTCTTGTCTCAACATTCCCCCGTATTGGAATTACTTCTAAGTCGCTTCTAACATATTTTATGAATGCTTCTCTTCTAAGACTGCTCGTACCAACCTTGCTAATCCTAGGTAAATCATCCAAGCTTAAACCATCTCTAGATATGAATACATCATAGGGGCTACGTCTCTCTGGTACAGCGGCTATAACGAGTTCACTAGGAAGCTTTGTTGGATAATCTTTCATACTATGAACAGCGAAGTCTATCTCTCCTCTAATCAATGCTTGGTCAATCTCCTTCTCGAATATGCCTTTCTCCGGGATCATGTAGAGTGGCGTCTCTAAATCTATGTCTCCTCTAGTCTTTATAATCTTAATTTCGTACTCTAACTCTGGGAATAGAGTTTTCAGCTTATCGATTACTTCCATCGTTTGGATGAGCGAGAGCCTGCTACCTCTGGTCCCGACTCTAAGTCTCATCTTCTATCTGAGAAAGAGAATTCTCGATAGCATTTATCGTTAATTCTACGTCCTCATCCGTATGGGCTGTGGAGAGAAAGCATGTTTCAAACTGGCTTGGAGGGATAAATACGTTATTCTTAAGCATGCCGTGGAAATACTTTTTAAATAATCTTATATCTGATTTCTTAACATCATCATAGCATGAAACCTCGCTATCGGTAAAGAATACTTGGAACATTGATTCAATATAATTCACAGTTATCTTTAGAGATCTATCAGATGCTACTTCCCTTATACTTTTACATATTTTTTCTACTTTCCACTTCATCTCAGAATATATTGCTGGGTTTTCTTTTATATAACCTAATACGGCTAATGCTGCTTTAGTAGATATAGGGTTACCGCTATACGTTCCAGAGACATAAACTTTACCAGTAGGCGCAACATTCTTCATTATTTCCTCTCTTCCACCGAAAGCAGAGATGGGTAGACCACCACCTAACGCTTTACCGAGGGTTGTTAAATCGGCTTTTACACCATAGTATTGCTGTGCACCACCAGGAGAAAGCCTGAAACCTGTTACCACCTCGTCAAATATTAATACTGCTCCAGAATAGTCTGCCAACTCTCTAAGAGCTTTAAGAAAATCTATCTTTGGCTCAACCAACCCAAAATTTACTGCTACTGGCTCAACTATTATCGCTGCTAGATCATCCCTATTCTCTTTAACTATCTTCTCAGTCAACTCTACATCATTGAATCTTGATATAAGCGTATGTTTAGCCACTTCTTCTAGTACACCGGAACTTGATGGTACGCCGAAAGTTAATGCTCCTGACCCAGCTTTAACTAGTAGAGAATCGTGTGATCCATGGAAGCATCCTTCAAACTTGATTATCTTCCTCCTACCAGTGTATCCTCTAGCTAGTCTAACCGCATGCATTGTTGCTTCTAAACCGCTATTAGCAAGTCTAACCATCTCGATAGATGGGTAGAATTCTCTGATCTTCTCGGCTAACAATACTTCTTCTTCAGTCGGTGCACCATACAAGATGCCATCTTCCACTATCTTCTTTAATCTCTCTACAAGCATACTAGGAGCATGCCCAAAGAATAATGCTCCATAACCCATAACATAGTCAATATACTCTCTACCATCTACGTCGTATATCCTCGAACCTTTACCCTTCCACACAAAAAATGGGTAAGGGTCATAAGCTCTTACAGGACTATTAACCCCTCCAGGAATAACTTTCCTAGCTCTTTCATACAATTCGAGAGAATTCATACTTTCTTTTAAATACTAAACTCTAATTTAAAACTAACTCTAACATTTAAATTAGACTAGAGGGGCTGGGTAGCACTTGTAGATGAGATAGGAGAGAAGGGAGAAGCTTAGGAACATACAATAGTCTGGTCTAGAATGTATATTCTTGGCTACTGACGGTTAATAATTGATGTTATGTGAGAAGATATTTACTGGGCTGAGGTTAGAGATGGGAGAGTTGAATGCCTCCGACGTCATCCATCATAAATGCTGGAGACTGAGAGCTACAAGCTTATAGATGGGTGATTCTAAAGCAAACCTATACTACATCAGATTGCTTCACTTATCTGTAACATCGTCTTCTAGAAAAATCTTTAAGAAATGTAGCTACCTAGAATATTTAGATAATGGAGGCTGTAAGCTCCAACTCAAACGGTTCTCTGAAATGTAGGAAGAGGCTTGGTAGAATGCGTAGAGGGATGAGGCTTGGCATGATAATACCGATAGAAGGTGGACAGGGTGCCTGTAAGAGTAAGAGTGAAGATTGAAGAAGTTAGGGGGAGTGGAGTTATTTATTCTGAAGCTCTTCTCAAAACAGGTTTTACATCTGAAGAGTTAGATATACATATCCCTAGGGAGCTAGCTAGAGAACTGGGACTGTGGCCTCCACCTCGAGATGCTTCGCTAGAAATTCTTGATACAGCTGGTGGAGAGACTCTAAGCTATTTCATACCAAGTGCCGTGAGACTTACTGTTATAGAAGAAGATGAAACTTCGAAAACGATTACATGCAATGTCATAGTTTCACTCCGGGAGAAAGAGGTACTGCTCTCAGATGAGGTTATTGAAGAGCTTGGGATTGAGATCTTATCTCCTAAGACTGGGATTTGGCGGTTCAAAGGTGAAGAAAAACTTAGGAGGAGTGTTTAACCGCATAAGTATGTAGTAGATTTGCTTAGAAAAAATGATATGAACACTCTATCCATGGCTAGACTATTCTTGATCATGGAAGCTGACCATCTCTAAGCCATCTAGCATATTCTTTAGCATGATATGTAATCACCGTATCTGCGCCTGCTCTTCTTATAGAGTGCAGCTGCTCCCATACAGCTTGCTTCTCATCTATTAATCCTTTCTCAGCCATAAGTTTAATCATAGTATATTCACCGCTAACAGAATAAGCTGCAATAGGAATATCGAAGTAGTTCCTGATAAGAGATATTACATCTAGATACCATGATGCAGGCTTAACCATGACTATATCTGTACCCTCGGATATGTCTAGTTCAACCTCCCTGAGAGCTTCCCTAAGATTCCTCGGATCCATCTGGTAGCTTCTCCTATCACCAAAAGCTGGCTTTGAGTAGGCGGCAGACCTGAATGGACCATAAAGGCTTGATGCATACTTTACAGAGTATGACATTATCGCTGTATCGGTATATCCTGCACTATCTAGAGATCTTCTTATCGCCCAAACCCTCCCATCCATCATATCTGAAGGGGCCACGATATCTGCTCCAGCTTCTGCATGGCTTAGAGCGATCTTCGCTAAAACCTCGATTGTTGAATCATTATCAATAATCTTCTTCATGTCTTTCTCTATGACGATTCCACAGTGGCCGTGACTAGTATACTGGCATAAACAAACATCTGTAATTACAACTACTTCTTCTCCAAAATTCTTCTTAACCTCCCTAACAGCTCTCTGCACAATTCCATTTCTATCATATGCAGAAGATCCAAGTTCATCTTTCCTTAAGGGTATACCGAACAGGAGGATTGCTTTTATCCCTAGGTCTAGTAGCTCGCTTACCTCCTTCAATAACTCTCTAATGGATAGTCTCTCCTGCCCAGGCATACCATCTATTGGTTCACGTCCATCTAATCCATCCTTCACAAATATAGGCATGATGAGAGATGAGGGGGTAACCTTTGCTTCTGCAGTTAAGTCTCTAATAACCTTACTCTTCCTAAGCCTTCTCAACCTAATAATTGGGAAATGACGTCTTTCAAGTTCGATTGACTCTGACAATCTAGATTGCCCCGCCTCTACTCACACTTACTCAGCCTCTTATAAACGTTAATCTTCAACCTCTCAAAACCAATTCTGAATAGAATAATATGCTCTGCTAGTGAAACTCTACTCGGATACTCTTAGCTAACCCTCACTTGCATCATCTTCCGGAGATGAGTGTGTACCTCAACGTTTTTAAGTGCTCAAATCAAAACTTTATTGAGTTCATGAGGATGCCTTTCTTCATTGATTTATCCGGCAAGACGATTCTGATCATAGGTGGTGGAAGAGAAGGAGCAAAGAGAGCAGAGAAGTATTCAAAAAGTGGAGCTAGAATCATAGTGTATAGTAGAAGCTTCGATGATAAGATATTAGAGCTTAGCCGCAGAGGTTTTATAGAGCTGGTTAAAGGAGATGTGGAGGATATAGGAAAGCTTGAAGAGTACATCAAACTCTCAGACATTATAATGGTTACACTAGAGACAGAAGAATACAATGATATAATATGGAATATTGCTAAGAAACATAAAGCATTAATAAACCTCGCTAATAATGCTGAGAAAACAGATCTAGTTGTACCAATAGATTCCTCTATAGGTCCATTCAGAGTCGCTATAACAACTGAGGGTAAAAGCAGTATGGTTGCACGAGAAGCATTACAGAAAGTCATAGAATACCTTAGTAGAGAGAAAGAATTGATAAGCTTAGCGGAGATAATGTATAAAGTTAAGAGGATTGTAAGAAAGAGTATCGCTAACCCTGATACAAGATTGAAAATATACTATGAAGTCTTCAATAATAAAAATTTAAGAAAAGCATTGAGATCGGGTGATGAATACTTGGTTGACGAAATATTGAGGAATATATTGAAAGAGTATGGTTTAGAGATAGGAAGCTGTGAGGAATATGAATAAGCCGAGAATAATCATCTCTGGTGTTAGCGGCAAGATAGGGAAAACACTCATTACTTCGGCTATCATCAGCCTGCTTAGAGAACGTGGATACAGAGTGCAGCCATTCAAAGTCGGACCAGACTTCATAGACCCTTCTTATCATAACATATTCTCAGACGTTTCTTCACGTAACCTTGATTCTATAATGTTCAATCGAGAAACTATTATCAAATCTTTCTGTAAAATTATGAAAGACGCAGATATATGTGTAATAGAAGGGGTTTTCGGGCTCTATGATAGCGTAGATGGAGTATCAGAGAGGGGGAGTACAGCGGAAATATCAAAGATTCTCAAAGCGCCAGTCATTTTAATAGTTGATGCTGAGAGGATCAATAGAGGTCTCCTAGCTTTAGTTAAAGGATTTGTGGAGTTCGATAGAAAAGTAAAGCTTGCAGGAATAATAGTAAATAAGGTAGCACATGAAAAACAAAGAGAGAAAATAGTAAGTGCTTTTAGGGAAAACTTTAAAGAATTAGAAATTATCGGTCTCATCTATAGAGACAGTCTTATCGAGGAGAAGATGAAGTATAGACATTTAGGATTAATCCCAATCTCAGAGAGAACAGATGAGATAGAAGAGATAAAACAAGCCATAGGAAAAGTCGGTAGACAAATCGATATTGATAAGCTCATCGAGCTGGCTTCTAATGTGGAGGAGATATGTCCTCCTGAATCTGAGGAAACAGGCTTTGTGGTTAGACGTAGTATTAAGGTAGGGGTTATCAGAGATAATATATTTTCATTTTACTATCCAGAGAATATAGAGTTTTTCGAGGCTACCTGCGATAAAGTCTACAATATCGATTCAACTAGAGATTCATCGCTTCCAGAAGTAGATTTGCTCTATATTGGAGGAGGGTTTCCAGAAGTCTATGCTGAAATGCTTGAGAAGAATAAACCTTTGAAAAATGATATTAAGAAGAAGTATGATAAAGGATTGAAGATCTATGCTGAATGCGGTGGGCTAATCTATCTATCGAGTAATGTCAGGACTTTTAATGGTGAAGAATATGAAATGGTTGGGTTGATTGATGGTTACATAGAAATGGGTAGAAGACCTGTAGGTCATGGATATGTATATCTCTCAGCCATTAGAGATAATCCTCTGACAAACTTCAACCAACGCTTAATAGGCCATGAATTCCATTATTCTCGGTTAACCTTGAGAGAGAAGGTAGATTTTGCTTTCAGGGTTGAGAGAGGATACGGGGTGGATGGGTTACATGATGGAGTAATAAAAGAGAATCTCCTAGCAATGTATACGCATCTACACTTTCTCCATAATCCAGAAGTTTTTAGAAAGTTAACAATGTGGGCAAATAAAAGTCAGCGATAGCCTATACTCTCTAGGAAAGAGAGTACCTCTCTATTAACTATATCTGGTCTCTCTAGCAAGACATAGTGACCATAACCCTCAATTATGACGAGCTTAGAGTTTGGGATCTTTTCATGGACCTTCTTAGAAAATTCAGGCGGCGTCCTCTCATCTTTATCTCCAACTATTATGAGTGTGGGCACTTTTATTGTATGAAGCTTATCTGACGCATCGTATTTAGCTAATGTTTTAACAATGTTTAAGTAATCTCTCCTTCTATTTTTAGTCAAGTCCTCGACCGCCCAGTTGATAATCTCGGGACTAGTAGATTTCGAGAACATCTTCTCAACTTCTTTCTTTACTTGATTTTCATACTTCAATGACTCGAATCCTTCAAAATCTGCGAAATCCATGAAGAGTGTAAACATTTCACGTATAGTTCTAAGATATGCTTCTATAAGCATTCCAGGTCTTTTATGTAGCCTGCTTGAAATAAGTATTAATCCTCTTACTTTTTCAGGATGATCAAAATAATATTGTGTTGATATCATTCCACCCATTGACCAACCTATTAATACAAGTTCATCTATGTGTAGATGGTTTAGAACTCTATCTACATCTTCAGCAAGCTTCTCAACGGTTGTAGGCTTTTCTAATCTAGCAGACTTGCCATGACCTCTAACATCAATTGCAATTACCTTATACTTCTTTGAGAATTCAGGGATCTGCATCCTCCACCATTCATGAGAAGCCCACGCACCATGAATTAGTAAGACAGGTTTACCCTCACCATAAACCTCATAATAAATCTCATTATCTAAATAGGGCATCAAGAAAATCTCTTTGAAGCTTAGATTAAAACATATCTTCTTCAATCTTAATCAGCCTGACCCTGTCAACTTTTACTTAAGCTTTTCTCTTTATATCTATGGCCAGGTTTCTGTTATGTTTTCTTATGCATGTATTGGATTACAATGGATAGGTTGTCTAAGCTATTCAAGTTTAATAATTATCCATTGGGTGAGAAGGCTTAATCTATTATGCTTCATATTGCTGGTTTAAGCCTTAGAGACCTCTCAGAGATGTACTATGTAACGATGGCTTCCAAAAAGAGTGTTAGGAGATGATGCCATAGATTCTCAAGGATATTCTCTGTAGAGAAGAAGTTTAGGGATACTGTTGGGAGATTCTTCAGATACCTAAAACAGAGGACTAGAAGATTCTACAACAATATAAATACTTGGAGTATCAAGTCTATAGAAGACTATGCATCAGCAATAGCAATAATAAGAAACATACTCACAATAATGAAAACACAAGAAGGCCTATTACCTGGCATGACAGGATCATCTCGATATTACTTGTAGAAGCTTTTTAAGAACCGTGAGACCTTTATCTATAGTTGATGATGGTATGTCTTTGAATGCTATTCATGGTCTCCTCTTAAACCATAAGCTGCTACCTATATCTAGGCTTGAGAAGTTTTTCTTTAGAGACTTGGAATTAGCGCTTAGACTATTTAAGAATGTTGGTGGTGTTGAAGGTGTAGCTATACTCCAGACATGCAATAGGGTGGAAGTATATCTTGATCTAAGAAGTGAGGAAGCAGTAGAGGAGGTAGTAGGTATCTGGAGAGATTTAACCGAAGACATGGATGTTGAGAGGAATATCCTATTGGTTAGGGGGGCCGAGGTGGTTAAGCATCTATTCAGGCTGGCTTCCGGTCTTGAATCAATGGTTATAGGTGAGCAGGAGATTCTACGTCAAGTAAAAGAAGCATACTACAAAGCATTAGCTGTTAACAGTCTATCTCTACTACTTAAGATGATATTCGAGGAAGCTATCAGGATCGGTAAGAAGGTTAGGTCTGAGACGGAGATAAGTAGGAAGAGGATGAGCCTAGCCCATGTCGCCGTCGAATTAGTTGAGAAAATACTCAAGAACATGGATGACAAGGTAATCCTCATAATAGGTGCTGGGGAGACAGGCGAGCTAGTAAACTCTGCATTAATGGAGAAAAACTACAGGAAGCTCACCTTGCTATTCGCTAATAGAACCTATGAGAGGGCTATCCATCTAGCTAACATGAGCGGAGGGATAGCTCTAAGACTAGACCAGGTTGAAAACTATCTAAGAATAGCAGATATAGTATTCGTGACGACTTCCGCACCTCACTACATTATAACTAAAGAGAGGGTAGCGGAAGCGATCAAAGGGAGAGATAAGCCCCTCCTGGTAATCGACTTATCTGTTCCTAGAAACGTCGACCCTGAAGTCTCAAGACTGCAAAACCTAAAACTCATAACAATAGACGACCTTAAAGAACACATCGACCACTCAATCTATGATAAGATTAAGGAATTAGATAAGGTAGAAGCATTAATCGAAGAGTACGTGGAGAAGTTCCAGGAGAAGCTAGAAACAATATGGATTGAAGAACTAGTCTCCAAGATCTACAGTTATGCAGAGAAGGTTAGATTAGAAGAAGTTTTAGAAGCAATGTCTATGATCAAGACTGTTAAGCTTGATGAGAGAAGCAGAGAAATAATAGAAGACATGTCCCGAGCAATAGTCAAGAGAATACTAAACCCATTAATAGAAAACCTTAGAAGAAACTACAAAAATGTAAATAAAGTAGACCTAAGCAGCCTGTTAAGAATATATATTGAAGAAAGAGATTTTGATAAAAACGGATAAACAAAGAGATTCTAAACAATAGGGAAAATAACATTCAATATCACTGTTTTTGAATATGGGAGATATAGATTTTTACATAAAAAGAATTAAATACTTGCATTATACATCCTAAAATGTAGGTGGATGGATCATGCCGTACGTAGAGTTTAAGGGACAGAAGCTCGAAGTAGATGAGGATGGTTTTCTACAGGAACCTGAGAAATGGAGTCCAGAAGTTGCAGAATTCTTTGCTAAGCATTTTGAGGGAGTAGAGAAGCTTACTGATGAACATTGGAAAGTAATAAATTATCTTAGAGAATACTGGCAGAAATATGGTGTAGCTCCACCTATAAGGATGCTTGTAAAGCAGACAGGGTTCTCCCTCCAGAAGATATATGAGCTCTTCCCTTCTGGACCTGCAAAGGGTGCTTGCAAGGTAGCCGGACTACCAAAGCCAACAGGCTGCGTCTAACATAACAGCTAGATATATTATATCATGTATTTATTTGTCGGGTGGTTGGATTGAGTCACACTGAACGTGGTGAGAAGACAGTATCTCAAGAAAGGAGGACAGCGCTAAAAATAATTACATCTATCTCATTTATTGTAAGTCTTGGTAGTCTAGCTTCACTCTTAAAATCTATTAGCCCAGTTGTTTTAGAGATCCCTGAGTGGCCACGTGTAAGGTTAGCTAATATTAATGGGATCAAGCTTAGAACATGGTATCTATTTTCTTATCCAACAAAAGATATTCCATGCCTATTAGTGAAGACGGGTAAAAGTCTTCCTTCAGGGGTAGGCCCAGATAGAGATATAATCGCATATGTTATGATATGCCAGCATGCCAGATACTATGGTACAATCTACATCCCACCCAAAGAAGTTAGAGACCCAGAAAAACTTACATATTTGAAGACTGTCCCACCAAACATCCTGGAACTATACCCGGACAAGAATTTGCTCTATTGCCCAGCTCATGCTGGAATCTACGACCTTGAGAAAGACGGCGAAGTACTTGCAGGACCACCTTTCTGTAGCCTATGTAAGGTCGTACTTGAATATGATGAGGCTTCAGGAGACATTTATGCTGTTGGTCTTTCCCCGCCAGCCCCGGCTGTACCGGGAGTTACGCACTGTTCCAACAATCCTGAAGAACTAAAGAGGATTATGCTTGGAAAAAAGCTTGTGACGGAGGCGTCTCTAGAAGAGAAGATCTAGGTGATCAAGTTGAGTGAGAGAAAGAGCATCATCAGTAGGTTCACGGAATGGCTTGACGAGAATTTTGGTTTTACAAAGACTATTCTCCGCCCCGCCCCTGAGTATTCTCTTAGGAACCCCTCCTACTGGTTGGGTGCTATAAATGTTATAGCTTTCTTCACGGCGGGTATTACAGGGATAATACTCCTCCAATACTATGAACCCCATCCTGATACTGCATGGGAGTCTGTAAGTAGGATAATTACAGAAGTTCCTTATGGAAACCTCATCAGAAACATACATATTTACGCAGCTTTTTCCATGATATTCGTTACATTCCTACATTTTATGAGGAATTATTTTGTCGTTGCTTATAGGAGGCCTAGAGAGTTGATGTGGATTATAGGTATGCTTATGGGTTTAGCTACTTTAATGATGGGGTTTACGGGTTACCTCCTCCCATGGTATGCTCTCTCATATGCAGCTGTAGGATTCGGGATAACAATAATAAAGCAACTGCCCCAGCCATTAAGCGGCTTCCTTGAATACGTTATCTCAGGATACGGAACAGATGTAGAACTTCTGAGAAGATTCTACACATTCCATACAGTCCTGCTACCTGCTGTAATCATTATCTTGCTAGCTGTAAAACTACACATATTCGAAGTCCATGGAATAACGGAGCCCCTATCCAAGGACATCCCAGAAGAAGAAAAGAAGCTTATCCCATGGTTTCCAAACATATTTCTATACTTTGTAATCTTGGTCTGCGTCTATATTGCATCAATACTTACAGCATCGATAATATACCCATTCGGGATACATGAGAAATATATTCCTGGCGTTGTCACTATACCTATGCCTGAATGGTATTTTATGTGGACGTATGCGATAGCTAAGACGGAGTTCATAGAGGTGCTCGGCGCGACAGGCTTCAAGATCTTTATAGCAACCCTCATAATCATAACATTGATCTTCGTATTCCTACCATTCATAGATAGATGGAAAGATAAGCATCCTTCTCAGAGACCCTTCTTCATAGCTATAGGGGTTTGGATAGTAGTCCAGATAAGCTTGATGACTTATCTAGCGTGGGCAACGGCAGGCTCATATATACCTTCAGATACAGCCATTCTCTCAATAGTTATCCCAACGATAATAGTATTCATAGCTGCCTACCTATATCGATTAAAGCTGGTAAAGCCGCCTGAACTAGTATGGGAGAAGTTTAGTAAACTGAAACAAACAAAGCTAGAGAAAACCTCTGGTAATCCTAGAGAATCCATCTTGGTGGCCATAAAATTCTTATTAACTATAATGTGTGCAGGTTTATCATTTAGGATTATCTATGGGTCCTTAAGTGAAAACTTAAGCTTCGGATGGTTTATACTTGGCTTAGCTTTCTTCGCCTTCTCTACTATAGAATCATTTAAAGTAGTTTATGTTGCAGACTTGAAGGTTGGAAACGTGGGGAGAAGATTGAGGTCTTTTGAGAGGTGGTTTGGAGTTGGCTAGAAGTATCGAGATTGCTCTAGTCATCCTACTTTTAGTTCAAGGTGTATTGACTGTTTTAACATGGATGCTAAACCCAATAATAGTAACTCATCAGACTCTCGCAGCTGGATATATTGCTTCAAGCTTAATCATCCTAAGCCTAATAACTTACGTCTACTATAGAGGTGAAGAGTATGACCAGGAGTGGATAGCAGCCGGTATTGGGATGATAGTCCTAATACTATTACTTACATATCTTAAGGGAGGTGTCGTGTAGGTGGACCCATTGATCTTCATCATAGGCTATATAACTCCATACATAGCATTCTTCACATTGATTTTAGGCTTGATGTATAGAGTGGTGAGATGGCTTTCAATACCAGTTCCATTCAGGCTCCCGGTTGCTCCTGCACCTATAACGTATACAGGAGTATTGAAGGGGATGTCGTTGGACTTCTTTGCATTTAGAAGCTTACTAAAAGGTAATAAGAAGCTCTGGATAGGTGGATACGTCTTCCACGTAGCTCTAGCTATAACCTTAATCTCTCACATAATCAATGTATACTTCCATGAGCTCTGGGCAGTCATCGGGTATGGATGGTATGAGGCGGTGCTATATTCGGGGATATTCTTCCTAGCTGCATTATCTTTCCTCCTAGTTAGAAGAATAGTTCTTCCAAATGTGAGATATATCTCAAAGTTAAGTGATTACATTATCTTAATACTTTTGATTACAATAGTATTCCTGGGAGTTTACATGAGAAGTTTTGGATTAGTGGATGTAGCCTCCGTAAGTGAATATATGCATAGTCTCCTAATGTTCAACCCTATCCCGCCGCCGGGTAACATATGGTTCTTAACACATTATGTTTTAGCCCAGATACTGTTTATTTACATACCATTCAGTAAAGTATCTCACTTAATCGGGTGGATCCTAGCGACTACTAGGAATATGAGGAATATAACTAGGTGGAGGAGACATGTAAACCCATGGGATTACCCAGTTGAAGTAATTACTTGGGATGAATATTACCAGAAGTTTAAAGATGAGCTAGAAGCAATCGGACCAGGAGGTGAGAGAAGATGAAGATAGATATGAGTTTCCCTGCAAGGAAGTATAAACTCTATGCTACGTGGAAACGCGATATGGAGATTATGAAGCTACCCTTCCCAAGAGAGTGGAGTCATACACAGTTTAATCTACCACCCAATTGGAGGGAAATAGCTTTAAAGAAGATGGATGAAGTGGTAAAGAAGTTTAGGTCTGTTAAGCTCTTCCTAGATATATGCGTAAAATGTGGAGCATGCACAGATAAATGTCCATTCTTCCTCGGCACATTAGACCCCAACAATATGCCGGTTGCAAGACAAGACCTATTCAGATCAGTCTATAAGAGATACTTTACGTTAACTGGCAGGGTCTTCAGGGGGCTTGTTGGAGCAGAAGAACTTACAGAGGAAACAGTAGAGCTTTGGTATACCTATTTCTATCAATGTTCTCAATGTAGAAGATGCTCCGTCTTCTGCCCCTATGGTATAGATACTGCGGAGATAATGATTGCCGCTAGAGAAGTGCTTACAGCAATAGGTCTCAGCCCAAGGTCGCTTACTGAAGCAATAGCTAAATGTGAAACCATAGGAAACCACATGGGCATACCTCCAGCAGCTTTACTCAGTGCCATACAATTCGCAGAAGAAGAAATAAAAGAAGAGACAGGAATAGAAGTTAAGGTACCGATAAACAAGAAGGGTGCAGAGATACTCTATGTTCCGCCTTCTGCGGACTTCTTTGGGGGACCCCACTGGGGGACGCTTAAAGGAGCTATAAAGATGTTCCATCAGATCGGGTTAGACTATACAATAAGCACTTATGCAAGTGAAGGTGGTAATTTTGGTACATGGCTTGGATATGAGCATATGAAGAAGATAAATAAGAAGCTTGTTGAAGAAGCTAGGAGGCTTGGTGTTAAATGGATACTTGGTGGAGAATGCGGACATATGTGGAGGGTTATCCACGCTTTCATGGATACTATGAATGGACCACTAGATTTCTTGGAAGAACCTGTCTCACCTATAACTGGTACAAAGTTTGAGCATGCAGCATCTACCAAGATGGTTCATATCTGCGAGTTTACAGCAGACTTGATAAAACATGGAAAACTTAAGTTAAACCCGGATGCAAATAATCAGTACATTGTTACATATCATGATTCATGTAATCCGGCCAGGGTTATGGGGCTTATAGAGGAACCCAGATACATACTAAAGAATGTATGCAGGAATTACGTAGAGCTTGACCCGAATGTAAACAGAGAGAAAACTATATGCTGTTGTGCAGGTGGGGGGTTACTTGCAGATGAGACAATTGAATTAAGACTTAAAGCTATTAGACCAAAGATCGAAGCTATAAAGAGGACTGGTGCAAACTTCTTGGCATGCATATGCGCGATAGATAAAGCAGCATTCACTGAATATTTTGAGCATTACAAACTACCCATAACAGTTGGAGGAGTTCATGAACTAGTTGGAAACGCATTAGTGTTTGATTAATTCAGAGTTCAGGCTATCTATATCTAAAATCGTAACCTAGACGGTACCCGGCGAATGATAGGCTAGCACTTCATACAAATATTGATAATCCGATAATGACTACACAATGCTTAAGAATGCTCTGAAAGGAAAGAACTATTGGAGGAGGATTGATGAATTTAATCTTGGAACCATATATCCCTGAGCAGATAATAGACTATTTTCAGTCTATTTCCAATTTAACAGCCAGATTATTGGGACGTTATCTTGTATATATAGGTAGGAGAACAATCGTAATCGTAGGATATCCAGTTAGTGGAGAATATAGAGAAGAAGACATTGTTAAGATAGTTCAAGAGAGTCTACAAGGGGGGATGGAAGACATAATAGTTATAGCCCCAAGACTACCTCCATGTTTAAGATTTGAAGAAGTTAGAATAGATGACTATTATAGATTGACTCTTCCTGTAAAGGAAGTAGGTAAGAAATTGAGATACATGATTTCCAGAGCGTCTAGAGAGCTAACAGTAGAAGTTGATAAGAAATTAACGAAGTCTCATAAAAGAATTATGATGGATTTTCTAAAGAGACCGGATGTTGAAAAATACATGGAGTATGTCTGTAGCCGCTTAGACTACTATCTTTCCAGGTCTAATACTGTTAGGACTATCAATGCATTTAGAAAAGATGGTGGATTAGCAGGTTTCAATGTAATCGACCTCCCTTCAGGCGATTATTCTTTCTATATGTTTAATTTCATAGATAGAACCGAAGGGTATGTCCCTGGGGTTTCCGATCTCCTATTATATAATTCTCTGAGAATCTCATATGATGAAGGGAAGAGATATGTTAACATGGGGCTTGGGATAAATGAGGGTACGAAGAGATTTAAGATAAAATGGGGGGCTACACCATTCTTACCATATCAATATGGGGTGATAAAACAAGCTAGTATATATGAAGCGTTCGATATATTCTCAAAGCTTTAGACGGTGTCTTATGTTTTCTTTTCTGCAGTCTTGAACTTTGTGAAATGGCAGTTGCCACAATAGTATCTATCTTCATGTTCAGCCATGATGTATCCTTCACCGCATCTGGGGCAGAAGACTACAAGCTTACTCAGGATATTACTCTTCACAGAATATTTCTTCCATAATTTAGCTTGTTTTCCCAATCTTCTCACTCTCCACGCTTATTAATGCATGTTTCCTTAGTACATGCTTTCTCTCAAATCTCATAGCATACTCTACATCATCATATATGTGAGCATGTATTCTCGCTTTCCGGGAACCAAAGACGCTTTTAATCTCTTCTACTATAACTCTTTCAATAGGCGTATCAAATTGTTCAGAGATGAATTTCCTAACTTCTTCACGTTTAGGTGTAGAAGATTCATACGTGAGGATTAATTCAAGATCCCTTCTATTCAATAGCTTATTATACCAATCCTTCTCTACTTTCTCTATCTTCATGCTGTCTTAGCCCCTTCTGCTTCTTTTGTAAGAGGCTTATACGGTATGAGCACAGCATTTACCTGTGCTATAGCTTCACTGATAACATTCCCTCTAACCATCTTCCTCTTTCTAAGCCCCTTCTTCCTCCTTCTCAATCTTTTCTTCTTCTTTTTTGATGAAGGTTTATCCTTGGGGTGGAATCCTACTCCTCCTGAAAGTAGTATCCTTACTTTTCTCGGTCCACTAACATCTGGACGCATAGGGAACCCATCTCTATCCGTGCCTCCAGTAATCTTTATCTTGTATCCTTTAAACCCTAGTATAGACCCATCTATTTCATCTCCAATCTTCTTACCGATAAGTAATTGGAAAACTCTAGAATCAAGCTGGATACTCTTTGCTGTACCATCGGCTGGGTTAGACAATACAAGCTTCGGAGCAGCACTTTTCTCAGACATTTTTCAATCATCTGAAAGTTTAATCCAGTATATAAACTAGAATAAAGATAGTATAATTTAAACTAGAATTCATTCATCCAATCTTATCTAGCCCACAGAGGATTAATCGACCGTTTTATCTCAATTATCTCTTGTAAAGCTTTTCTGGATTCTTCATCTAGCATGTCATAGTATTCTTTCTGTAGTAATCTTGCATCTTGTTCTGGAAGAGCTGTATAGAGTATTTCTCCTTCTTTTATATGTCTTCCTATGATTGGTTCTCTCATTGATATTGCTACTCTAGCTCCCGTAGTTGCTTCGTGTATGCTTTGACCTCTATCTTGTATCTGAGAGATCGTGCCAACTACTTTCCCCTTAGAATTCATTAATGGATATTTCGGTCTAATAGTTCCAGCTAGTATTTCTACTCCAACGATTGCAGGCTCACTTCTCCTAAAAACGTATCCTTCCATTATCTTGATCTTTCCAGGCTTCATTAAGGATTCAAATGTTCTAAGCTTACGTGTAGTAGTTTCTTTCTCAACCCATTCAAGGTATGTGTTAACTAGTCTGAACAGGACCGAGTCTTTAAAGATTCGTATACCTCTATTGTTTGCTTCAATCTCTAAATCTGGATCTACCTTAACATTGAAGGCTAATACTGCTCCCTTTAATTCATCTTTCATTCTAACAGCTTCAGCCTCCACAATATCTCTTTTACTAACCTCACCTATGTCTGCCCTTCTTATTGGTATGCCTTTCTCACGGAGATATAGTGTAGCAGCTTCTAGAGAGCCTAAAGTATCAGTTTTTACAACAACCCCAATCTTATCAGTAGTTATCATAAACTCCTCGATCTCGTTCTTTATCTTCTCTAGGATTTCATTTTCTACGCTTGGTGTAGGGATTACATAGATAGGTGAGCCAGCAAGACATTTATCTAATCCTTCAGCAACTATCTTTACACCAACAGCAGCTTCAACTTCCTCAACTCTTCTAAACTTGTCTCTCGGATCCCTCATCTCATCTAGTGGCTTAGGCATTAGTAAAGCTTTAACCCTTGTAGAAAATGGTCCATCCACACCCATTAAAGCTATCCTATCTCCAACTCTTAAGACTCCATCACTTATAATCGCGTTTACCGTATGTCCAATCCCTACTTCTTCTAATACTTCCAGAACTACCCCCTCAGCTGGGCTGGAAGAAGAAGTCAACAATCTATCCTGCATAAAGGATTGAGCTAAACCTAAGAGAATGAGTAGTAAGTCTGGGATCCCCTCACCAGTCTTGGCACTTACAGGAATTATAGCTAGAGTCTTGGTGAAATCTCTTATCTTAGTGTAGAGGTCTGCTTTAAATCCGAAGAATGAAAGTTCTCCAACCAGCTCGTATATCTTCTTCTCTAATTCTTCTTGGACGAGTTTACTTTGAGATTCAAAAGTCTTACTGAAAGGTGCGAGTTCGACCGGTCTCCATCCCTGTATGAGGTCGATCTTGTTTGCAGCAACCACGAATGGGGTTCGTCTAGACTTCAATAACTGAATACACTCTCTAGTTTGTTCTTGTATACCATTAATAATATCTATGACTAGGATGGCTAGGTCAGCTATAGACCCTCCCCTCTTTCTTAAGTTTGCGAATGCTGCATGCCCAGGAGTATCTATAAACATTAATCCTGGGATCTTAAGCTTCTCAATCTTTACTTCGCCTAGGAGGGCTTTACATGTTTCTATCACGGCATCTAGGGGGAATAAGCTTGCACCTATGTGCTGGGTTATCCCTCCAGCTTCTCTAACTGCTACGATCGTCCCCCTCATTTTGTCTAGTAGTGAAGTCTTGCCATGGTCAACATGACCTAAGACGACTACTATTGGTTGACGGAGTCTTGTACTCATAGTCTTACCCCCAATACGATTTATTCAAGCTATGTTAAAAACTGTAGCTCTACTATCTATATAGTGATTAGAATTAGTCTGAGAATTTTGCTATCTTTCTTCTTATAATGCTTCCTGAATAATCGATATATCTTCAGATGCCTTCGTAGTAGGTGGTTTGTAGTATGGTTCTCTGAGTTTAATAGCTTCAATGAATATTTTTTCAAGTTCTTCTTCTGATGCTCCATTTCTTAGAGGAGTTAAGAAATCAACTAGGTTGTCGTTTCTCATTAAGCATGGCTTAAACTTACCATCATGGGTTATCCTTATTCTATCATCATTCATGCAGAATTCAAAGTTGTAGTTTGGTCTAACTACTTCAACCCATACGCCGTTAGGTAGAAGATACTGCTTCCTCATATGGAGAGTTCTAGTAATAATCTTTAGAGCTGTCCTTTCAAATCTCTCCTCGATCTCTCTTAAATCATAATGGTACCTTTCATAGAATTGTTTATTTGATATACCTTCTTCTATGAGCTCTATTAATTGTAGGATGACTTTGCCTCCGAATCTTGAAGCGAATTCTATTAAACTGTCTACTTCATCATGGTTTACATTCTTCATGACTACTACGTTCAGCTTTACAGGGTTCATGCCAGCCTCAATCGCAGCTTTTATCGCGTCTATAGTATATTCATATCTAGTTCTTCCATCTTTCTTATTTTTCATGCCAGTAATCCAGCAATACTTCTCACTACTTACAGTGTGTAAGCTTATATTGATTCTCGTTAAACCTGCTTTCCTTAACTTCTTAGCCATCGAGATTAAACGTGTACCATTTGTAGTCATGCTCAAATCATCTAAGCCTAACCTACCTAAGCGTTCAACTATCTCTAGTATGTCTTTACGGAGCATCGGCTCCCCACCAGTCAACTTAACTTTCTTTATATTGTATCTGAGCAGGATTTTGACTATTTTCTCAATCTCTTCAGGAGTCATCATGGTATCCGACCCACCTGCTGTTATACCTTCCATATGGCAGAATACACATTTAAAGTTACAAGTATAGCTGGGGTTGACGGAGATTCTAAGCCCTCTTACTGGTCTACCATAACGGTCCACTATCATCAAGGTTTAGATTATCCTCCACAGCTTGGAGAATAGTCTGCAATCAAGGATATAAATTATTTTAACTTTAACAAACTATGGGTAGTAGAGTAGGGGCGGGATGCTAATTGCGTGATGATGAGAAGATTGTTATGGGGATAGAATCTACAGCTCATACTTTCGGGGTGGGAATTGCTACTTCTCGGGGAAGGATACTTGCTAATGTTAGTAGTGTTTATACTCCGAAGTCTGGAGGCATACATCCTAGAGAAGCTGCACAACACCATTCTTCGATAGCTCCTGAAAAAATTAAGGAAGCAATAAAAATAGGTGGCATATCTCCTTCCGAGATAGATGCTATAGCTTTTTCTTCTGGACCAGGCATGGGACCATGCCTACGGGTTGGAGCAACTATTGCTAGGTCTCTATCTCTTAAGTTAAATGTTCCCCTCATATCTGTGAATCATGGTGTAGCCCACATAGAGATAGGTAGATTAACTACTGGATGTAGAGACCCTGTCGTCTTATATGTTGCAGGTGGGAATACACTCATAACTTCCTATAAAGATGGGAGGTACAGGGTCTTTGGTGAAACATTAGATATTGCAGCTGGGAACTGCCTTGACGTATTTGGGATTAAAGCAGGTATAGGGTTAATGCCGAATCCAGAGATAAAATCCCTTGAAGGAAGGAGATTCTATTACCTATCATATAAGGTTAAGGGTATGGATGTATCCTTCTCAGGAGTATTAACAGCAGCATTAAAGCTACTAAAGGAAGGAGTTAAGCTAGAAGACATCTGCTATAGCCTAGTAGAGACTGTCTATAGTATGTTGACAGAAGTAACTGAGCGGGCTTTAGCATTTACAGAGAAGAGAGAAGTCTTGGTCGTTGGAGGATTATCGAGAAGTAGGAGATTAAGAGAGATGATGGAGGAGATGGTTAAGCTACATAATGCAAGACTAATGATTGTTCCCCAAGAATATGCTGGAGATAATGGAGCGATGATAGCTTGGACAGGTGTACTCCAACTCTTAACGGGTCAGACCATATCTATTGAAGAGAGTAGAGTTAGACCTAGATATAGGATTGATGAAGTTGAAGTAAAATGGTTTAACTATTTATAGAGCAGACATTGATATTTTTAAACTTCTTCTCAACTGAGAAGTCTAGGGAGAGCTTGTGGAACCACTTTCTAATAACCCCACTAGAAAGCCAAGCTACATAGTATCTTTCAGAAATGCTTCTTAGACTTAACCAACAACATAAAGCATAACAGTAACCCCTCACATAATAGATGATTATCAAATCTCTCTATAAGCTGGACATACTGTTTAAGAGTAGTCTAACACATACGTAGGAAGAACGAAGCAGAAACTAGCAGGAAAAAGAAAACTTAAGTAAAAGTTTATAGAATCTTCATACACTAGGAGTTTGTATTCCTATGGCTCGAGTGTCCTTAGCTGTTGAAGCTGAAGTAGCTCAGGCTCTCTCCAAGCTTGCAGAAGAAAAACACATGACTCTCTATTCCCTCACAAACCAGATACTAAAAACCGCGATAGAGCTTCTCAGAGAAAACCTCGAGATACAGGATCTCAAGGACCTTTTATTAGGCTATACTATTCTACGCGACCTCGATGCTGTCGTCCTGCCATCTGATTTTATGGACTCGCTTATATCAGAGCTCTACACTCGTGACAAAGAGCTTGTCCTGAAGAAGTTTAGGCAGCTGGGCAGGGATGTAGGGAAATACCTTAAAGTCTACACAGAAAGCTTTGAAGATCTACTTCAGCTAGCCCATAAGGTTGGACGCTTCTTCCCACTGAAAAGGCTTGAATCACGTTACATCTCCAGAGAACAATACGAGCTCGTGATTGTTGGTGTAGGCAGAAGGATCGAATCGACAGAATGCGTATATGAAGCAATGAATGGTATACTTGAGGAATATGATGTAAAGATTATCGAAGGAGAGATGACCAAAGGATTGATTAAAGTGAAAGTCTCGATTGAGAAATGATTACATGACGTAGCCTTCAGGAAACTTAACCCCTATAGAGTGGAAGAGAGGCTACACGTAAACACATAGTCCAGCCATAAGATCAAATATACCTTAAATCAGGAGACTTTAAGCTTAAGATTACTAGCCAATGGTGGCTGAGTATAAGCCTGACTATACAAGCGGAAATGAGGCATAATAAGCATAAAGGAAAATAAGAGTAGAAGCTGATGCAGCCTGCATTGATCAGCTAGATTAGGTTTTCAGATATTTTAAAACATTCCGGCATAGGTCTTAGTTTTAAGTCTCCTATAGAACTATATATCTCTTTATACACTTGTGGACAGTATCTTATATATAAGAGCATGAACATCAACAAGAGATGTCCAAGACAAGTAGACGGGGGTTTCTCGGGGCCGTTTCAGCATTAGTTGTGTTGCCAGCGTTGTCAGCGGCCTCAGCCGTTGGGGAAAGTAAGCGTTACGCGATGTTAATAGATGTTGATAAGTGTTATGGTTGTATGGCCTGCGTGGTAGCTTGCGCAGCAGAGAACAATGTCCCACTTGGGAGCTTTAGGACGTGGGTTGAGCATCTAGTCAAGCCTGAAGGGATGAGAATCTTTATTCCTAAGCAGTGTAACCACTGCGATGACCCACCCTGTGTTCCACCTTGTCCAACAGGTGCTACATACAAAACACCTGATGGTCTCGTACTAGTCAATGATGAGCTCTGCATAGGCTGCGGAGCCTGTGTGAAGGCTTGCCCCTATGGAGCACGATACATCAACCCAGTGAAAGGCGTCGCAGATAAATGTACATTCTGCGACCACAGGCTTAAGGCTGGGCTACTTCCAGCCTGCGTCGAAGCTTGTCCAACCAGCGCTCGAATATTCGGCCCTCTACACGAGGTTAATGAACTCTCCAAGACGATCAATAGCAGGCCAGTGCAGGTGCTGAAGCCACACACGGGGGCTAGGCCCCAGATATACTATATCTCCCTTCCCGATGAGGTGAACAGATGATGCTTGGATACTACTTCCCCAACGAGTTTGCTGAGCCTCTCCTCTGGCACCCTGTACTCTTTGCCTACTCACTGCTTGTCTCTGGAGCAGACCTCCTTATACTCGTTGCCCTTGCGTATCTTTCGAGAAGTTTGAGGAAGGCTATTCCACTGATGACGATGCTTGGCATAGGATTTTTCGCTGTAGTAATGGCAGGACCTCTAGCAGACCTCAGATCACCGCATAGGGCTCCCCTAATATTTACATTACCCCACATAGTCTCTACAGCCGCTAATCCAGGAATCTCGCTAATTGCCTTCCAGTCTATCATATGGCTCGTTGCGCTGGCATTATCAATTATATTCGCTCTACTTACCTTCTCCTACTATTCTTACCAGGCATCTCTGATGCATGCAGGCTTCAGGAAAAAGTTTTACCAAGTATTCTCCTTCGGGATAACGACGGCTGAGAGATACGGAGCTGTAGAGAAGGTCGCTAAGGTTGTCGCAGTTCTCATGCTCCCGTTCCTGACCCTCTGGGGTATCTATCCAGCCTCGTTATTCATTATGCAGACATGGAACCCTGTTTGGAGAAGCTGGGTCCTCCTACCTATCGCATACTTCGCTGACACGTTTGTAGTTGCCACGGCCTTATTCATGCTAGTTTACTTCTGCTGGAGATACAAGGCGCTAGAGCGTGACGTTGTTATTCCCGTGCTCAAGATACATGCAGCTGGCTCGTTATCTCTTGCGGCTTTAACAGGTCTACAAATGGCCGTTTGGTGGTTCTGGTCTTCTTCAATTGCTGAAATGGTTACACCACTCATACCGATAATGTACTTAGTCGTAGCTCTCCTGCTCCTCTCTTTCTTCCTCTCACTTATTGCGATGAGATACCCTGCAGCAATACTGGCTGTCTCCTTGGTAGCTATGGCAGGCACTTTCACCAACAAGTGGAACATAATAATCAACGCCCAGCTAGTCTCTAAGACAGGGCTTGCATTCCTTGAGGCGGAGCTGGGAGGTTTATGGCCCCTAGAAACTGCCGCGCCCATCGCGTTGGGTGTAGCGGTCTTCATATTTCTCTCCATGCTCTTCCCACTAGAGGTGAGAGAAAGTGGTAAGTAGAAGAACAGTAGTTAAGGGAGCTGTTGGCATTGCCTCACTAGGTGTCTTCCTCGCAGGATACTGGAGCGTGGTTGACAGGATAATCAAACCTACCACAACCCTCTACGGCCCCGACAGAGTAGCCGGACCTGGCGTAAGATACGTCTACTCGTCCTGCCTGGGCTGTAATGTTAGGTGTGGAATCAGGGTTAGGATAGCCTCATACAATGGAGTAGAGGTTGTTGAAAGGATAGAAGGCAATCCATATCATCCATACAATCGATGCGTCACATCAGACCGCCAGATGCATCGTTACAATCCACTCGACTACAAGACGCCCGCCCGCCAGTCACTACAAGTAAGCTCGACATTATGTCCACGCGGGCAGGACGGCATACATTACCTCTACGACCCCTATAGAATCATCAAGCCATTAAAGAGGGCTGGGCCGAGAGGCAGCGGGAAATGGAAGGAGATAAGCTGGGAGCAGCTCATCAGAGAAGTTGTGGAGGGAGGAGTCATCGAGGAAACGGGAGAGCGCCTCCCCGGCTTGAAAGAGATATTCGTATATGGCAGGCTAAGGGATGCAGGCTTCGAAAAACCTGGAGAAATACTATCGGCCATGAAGAAGGATGTTGACGAGCTTTTAGCTAAAGCAGCAGATAAAAAAGTGACAGCTGAAGATTTTGAGGTCCTACTCAAGGACTTCAAGGAAAAGTGGAGCAAGACACTAGGCGAGAAGGGGCTTAAGCTCGAAGACGTTCTAGTGGACCCTGATAACCCTGACCTAGGTACAAAAGCTAACCAGCTCGTCTACATGCGTGGAAGAGGACAAGATAACGCAGACGTCTTCACAAACCGTTTCATCACAGCTTTCGGCAGCGTAAACTGGCTCCGCCACACCTCCTCATGCCAGCTTTCATTCTATACAGGGAACTACCTCTGGTCAGGATACTACGACATAAACCCAGATGCATTGAATGCGAAGGTCATTATTATGGCTGGAGCAGCCATGGGTAGAGTACACCCAGGAGCTACTGGGCAGGGTGCCCTAATTGAGAAAGCTGCAGAAAACGGCTTAAAGATATACTACGTTAATCCCTTATCACCGAGGACTACAAGTGGCGGAAACATCGTTTGGGTCCCAGTAAAGCCTGGAACTGACGCGGCCCTAGCAATAGCCATCGCGCAGATAATGATCAGGAATAACTGGTTTAACCGTGACTTCCTCAGGAGGCCGGGTAAAGCAGCTGCGGAGAAGATAGGCTACCCATACCATAGCAACGCTACATGGCTTGTCGTGATGGAAGAGGGTCATAAGCTCTACGGTAGCTACCTGACAGATGCGATGGTCGGGCTTGGGACTGAGAACAAGCCACTCGTATATACGGGAGAAGGCTTCGCAGTAAACGATACTGTTGAAGAAGCAGAGCTAGAGTTCTCGGGCAAGGCACGACTTACGACGGGTGAGGAAGTTACTGTTAAGACAGCCTTCACAATCTACAAGGAGACAGTGTTCAGCAAAAGCATTGAAGAATGGGCCACCATCTGTGGAGTAAAGCCTGAAATAATACAGCAGATGGCGGAAGACTTTTGGGAGGCAGCTCCACGCGCAGCTACATACATACACAGAGGAGTAGCGATGCACCCCAATGGCGAGTACACAGTCTGGGCCTTACGAAGCCTCGATATCCTCATAGGAAACTTCCACAGAGCAGGCGGTCTTCTTGCAAGACCCTCAACAACCAGCTACAACGTTTACCTCTACAATTGCGGTGCCAGCGGGTTCGGTGAACCACCACGCTGGGGGCCAGCGATAGATAGACACAAGGCAGAGTACGAGAAGACAATAATGTACTACAGAAAAGTGAAGAAGGGCGAGGACCCGTACCCTGCTAAGCGTCCATGGTACCCGCTTACACCAGAGGAGAGCTATACAGAGCTTTTCGCTGGAATAGACCTTGCCTATCCCTACCCGATTAAGGCGCTCATTCTATACTTCGCTAACCCTGTCCTCTCTGTTAATGGAGGAATAAGGTTCGCTGAAGTCTTGAAGGATACACGTAAGCTACCCCTCTTCATCGGCATAACCACAACAATAAACGAAACATACCTTTACGCAGACTACCTAGTCCCCGACACAACATATCTCGAAACAGGTACAAATGGAGTCCAGTTCTTGTATAGCTCCGGTATGGGAAGGTTACTGGCCGAGTCATGGAGGACTCCCGCAATAATGCCCCTTACACAGAGGATAAGTGACGCACCCGACGGTAATCCACGGTATGCCTCAATGTGGGAGTTCTTCATCGACATTGGTAAAGCCCTCGGAGCACCTGGATATGGAGATAAAGCAATCCCCGGTGTGAAGGGTAAGAAGTATGAGGGTCAGTGGTTCCCACTCCATAGCTTCTGGGACTACATAATGAGAGTTTACGCAAATGGCGGTGTAGATGCTATGGATAAGGGGATTGTACCAAAGGAGATTCCAGAAGATGACTTGAGATTCGTTGAAGAAAACTACCCAATAGCACGATTCAAGAACGTGATAACAGTAGATGAATGGCGTGCTGCAGCTTACTGCCTGGCCCGAGGAGGCGTCTTCACAAAATATGAGGAATCCTTTGATGAAAAAGGGTTCTCTAAACGCAAGATTCCTGGAACAGGCATTCTTCTGCTCTGGAACGAAAAACTAGCTAAAACACCCAATAGCATAACAGGTAAGAAGTTCTGGGGAGGCCCAGCCTATTTCGAGCCTGCGACCTATGCTCCCATCGGGAAAGGCAGAGGACTAGGCTTCGCTGGCACCCCACTCCGAGAACTCTACCCACTCAAAGACTACCCATACATACTCGTCTTCGAATCAGGTCCATTCTACACAAAACATCGAAGCTCTAACTACTACTTCATAAAGACAATCTTACCTGAAAACTTTGCCCTCATAAACAAAGCTGATGCAGAGTTGCTAGGCATAAAAACAGGCGATATCGTGCTGATCGAGAGCCCTATGGGCTCAGTAGAGGTTCCAGCCGTTGTGACACCTGCAGTGGCGAGCGGCGTCATTGCTATACCTTACGGTATGGGTAGATGGGCAGAGACACTAGTTGTTAAGCCAGGCTACTTAAGCTTGAAGAAGGGTGGCGAGGCCCTAGCAGCACTACCTGACAAGGTCGAGATACCTGAGACAGCGGTTAACCCAGTCAAGCATCTACCAGACATAGTTAAGAAAACGCTCTTTACGAATAGACCCGCTGACTACTTTGAGAAGGGTCTGGAGATAGATGCTTGGAGGTTCAATGGCGTCTCATCAAATCCCATCCAGCTTGTGGATGAATCACTGGGAGGATGGCCCGCTCAATCATGGATAGGTGCAAGCCAAGTATACTACAGCACCCCAGTCCGAATAACGAAGACGGGGAAAACTAGAAAGCTAATGCCACACCAGATCGTCTGGTGAGCTATTGGCTGAGCTTAATTCTTTCGAGAGAGCAAGCCTCTACGTAGCTCTGCACGTATACTTCAACTGGCTTGCCAGTGGTGTGAGAGAACCGCCAGTAGAAGTCCTCAGCTTCTTTGAAAGCCTCGGGGTTAAGCTGCCATGGATAACCTCCAAGGAGACGGCTGAGTATATCAAGCGTTATAGGGCTGGGATCTTTAGGACGGACCTAAACTCGGTAGCACGTGAATTCCTCAAAGACCACTTAACAGCCTTGTACAGAGCAGCTGGATACGTCTCGACAGAGCCTGCCGACAGCTTACTCGCTATGACGGCGTTCGCAGCACGCCTTGCAATAAATGCGTATCTATCACATATCCAGGGTGATGGAAGCACTGAAAAGCTTGAACAACAGCTCCACCGATTCATAAAAACGCACCTTATACCAGCCCTTGAACATGTGAAACCTCCTGAAAAAATATTTTCAAATGCTGTTAAGAAGTTGACACAGATTATCAAAGATGATGCAGGGCTACTTGCTAAACGGCTCAGCCATCAAACATCTCTTTGAAGTCTGAGATACTCTAGCAACACTACCTCGTTGTTTGCTCTATTATGAGCTGAGTAGAGATACTAGCCGTCTCCTATTTTCTCTTAAACATAAGTATCTAGTCTACAGGCTGCTGTTTTCACGTAACCTAACCATTGTAATGGTCTTCTCAAACTCCTGCAGGCTATAATGTTCATAATGCATTAATCATAGAGATATATCCTTATTCATCTAACCTCAGCAGTTATCTCTTCCAAAGTGGAGATTAGGTAATCTATCTCTTCTCTAACATTGTAGAGGTATATGCTTGCTCTAACTGTTCCATCTATTTTTAATCTCTGGTGGAGAGGATGTGCGCAGTGTTTTCCTGTTCTCACAGCTATCCCATAGCTATCGAGTAGGCTTCCGACTATATTCGACTCTAATCCTCTGATATTGAATGTGATTATTCCTCCACGTACTGATACATTCTTCGGACCGTATACCGTAATAGAGTCTCCTAGGTTGTCTAGGTTTCTCAAAGCATAGCCAGTTAATTCTTCTTCATGCATTCTTACATTACCCATTCCTATCTTCTGTAGATATTCTACTGCTGCTGCAAGCCCTATTACTCCAGCTATATTTGGTGTTCCAGCTTCAAAGCTATGTGGTGGATCAAGAAGCATGAAATCATTTAGAGTTACTTCTCTAATCGCTCCTCCACCTAGCCTAAATGGAGGTAAATCATCTAGTAAGTCATGTTTAACCCATAACACACCTATACCCGTAGGTCCAAGCATCTTATGACCACTAAATGCTAGGAAGTCTATCTCAAGTTCTCTAACGTTTATAGGCATATGTGGAACGGATTGTGCTCCATCAACCGCTATAACCCCTCCAACTTCATGTATCTTCTTGGCGATTCTTCTTACATCAACTATCGTTCCAAGAACATTAGACATATGTGCGATTGAAACAATCTTAGTTTTGTCATTTATCTTCTCATCCAATCTTTCGTAATCTATTAATCCTTCATCAGTGATATCTAGATATCTTATTTTTGCTCCTGTTATAGAAGAAATACGCATCCAAGGGAGGATATTACTATGATGCTCCATAACTGTTAAAAGTATCTCATCTCCAGGCTTCAAGACCTTCAAACCATAACTATAAGCAAGCATATTGAGTGAATCAGTTGTACCATAAGTAAAGATTACTTCTTCAGGACTGTTAGCGTTTATGAATCTAGCAATTTTCTCTCTAGCTTCTTCATATCTTGATGTAGCTAGCTGGCTGAGATAGTGGATCCCTCGATGGATATTACTATACTCGCTTAGATAGAAATCCCTGATTGCTTCAACGACTTGAATAGGCTTAAGAGATGAAGCTGCGCTATCAAGATAAACTAAACGTTTACCTCTTATCTTTCTTTCCAAGATTGGAAAATCTCTACGCGTTTCTTCAAGATTAGTACACGACATCATCCTAATATAGCATCACCAGAAATATAAGAACTTCTCAGAAACTCTCTTCCTAGTATCTTTCGACAAGATCACGGGAAGATTAAGAGAAACCTATTTTACACTACTTAGAGTAAATGACCGTTACTTTTACTCCATTCTTCTCTATTACTTGAAATTTTAAGTCTCTCTTAATTGCTAGCATCTCAAGTACTTTTAATGGTACTTCCCTCTCGTCTGAAGTTACCTTCAATACTCCTCTTCCTTCTTCTACTCTTGAGAGTAGTTGTGTAAGTCTAATAACAGGGTTTTCAGTACATCCAGGCTTCTTCTCCCTAAGATCTATAAAATACTCATCCATCATGGTACTACGCCATACTTTCTATAGATCCTCTCAATTAACTCTTCTTCTTCTAGAGCTTGCCTTTCTTCTTTACTCAGATCTTTAGGAAGCCAATCAGGATGCATCTTCACGATTTCTTGGAAGTATTTTCTAATAGCTCTTTTTAATCCTCCAACTGCTAAAATACTACAATGATACTTTATTGATGGTAGCCCTCCAAGCTCATTTGTTACATCTTCCCAAGTTATATCCCATGCCTCTTTTAGAGTCTTGCCTTTCACCATCTCAGTAATAATACTCGCAGCTGCAATATTAGCTGCACACCCATAACTCTCAAAAGAAGCATCGATTATTCTACTATCCTCAATTTTCAAATAGATTGTAATTACGTCTCCGCAAGCTGGGCTTCCAGCTTGGGATGAGACAGTCGCATCCTCCATCTTACCTAGATTCTTGGGATTCCTGAAGAGATCTAAGATCTTCGGTGTATAGATGAGGGGGGTTCTAGTGCTCATACTTCCACCACCTTCTTTACAGCTTCTCTACTCTCTCTCGCTAATGGACTTATTATTCTAAGCCTCTCAATTGCAGGAGGAACCTGAGATAAGACATACTCTATATCTTCTTTATTATGGTATCTGGATACTTTGAAGAGTATGCTTCCATGGGCTTCTTCATATCTTCTACCTATGGCCAATATTACATGGCTAGGTTCTAGAACACGGCTTGTACAAGCACTTCCACTTGAGACATAGACTCCTCTCAGACTTAACTCAACCGTTATAGATTCTCCCTCAACATGTAGGAAGCTTATATTCACATTATCTGGAGCTCTTTTATCTCCTCTTGGACCATTCAGCAATACTTCTGGAACATTATTTAATATTCCATCCATTAGCATATCTCTAAGCATCTTCATCTTCTTAACGTTGTCATCAAAATTTGTGAAAGTTAAGTCTATTGCTTTATTGAATCCAGCTATTGCAGGGATGTTCTCTACCCCTGGCCACATCTTCTGCGTACTGAGTGCACCATGCATTATGGGTTTCAATCTTACCCCCTCCCTCACGTATAATACTCCTACCCCTCTGGGACCATGAATCTTATGGCTGCTAAGTGTCATCAAGTCTACTCCTAATTCTTCTACATCTATCTTTATCCTACCATAAGCATCAACAGCATCTGTATGGAAGATGATTCTATCATCTTTATCTTTTACAGTTTCTACTAGCGTCTTTATGTTTTGTATTGTTCCTATCTCATGATTAACCATCTGGATGCTTACCATTAATGTTTCATAGTCAATTAACATACTTAACATATCTGGGTCTACAAATCCTTCTTTATCTACTGGGATTGTAACAACCCTGTAACCATATTCTTCAAGAGACCTAGCGGGGAAAAGAATACTTACATGCTCAATTGCAGATGTTATAATCTTTCTTCTTTCCCTGCCACTTCCAAGAGCTGTACCTATGATTGCAAGATTGTTTGCTTCAGTTCCATTATGGGTTATGACTAATTCTCCTCCCCTAGCATTAATAGTTTTATTTACTTTCTCTAATGTAGACTCAACAACTTCATATGCTTCCCATCCAGGTAGATTGGTTATAGATGGATGCCCATACCCTCTCTGGTTAAAGTATGGTAGCATTGCCTCAACAACTTCAGGTGGAACCCATCCAGAATTTTCATGGTCTAAGTAGACTTCTCTAGACGGCTTACCATGCTGTTTCAAAAACTCTGAAACCTTTACCATTTTCCCATAACATAGTTATAGAACCATCATATAAACGTATAAACTTAACTCAGAATTGAACATAAAAATATTGAAGATAATTCTTCTCGAAGGGAAGAATAGTGAAAGTCAGTTTATTTCGCCTAAAACTTCTGAGAATTTTAGTAAAGGAATGATGTTTAGTGTTTTCTAGATTTATATTTCATAGTATGCATGTTCTGTCAAGTTGAAGGCTATGACTTACTTAGCTAAACATATCGTAGATTAGAATATCGGTATTAGCGTACGTCTTCTGGACCTGTTTAACATTTTTATAGCTCAGTTGTTTTACATAAAGTAGTCTTGATAAAGTCTGAGAAGACTGTTACTAGGTCTTTTAGAATAAGTGAGCTAGCTCTAAAGATATTACAAGAAGATTCTCAACGTCAAAATGTAAGTGTTAACACTTTGGTAAACCAGATCCTCCTATCCTATGTTAATTTTGATAGATATGCTAAAAAATTCAACTTCCTTAGATTTTCAAGTATAGCGTTAAGATACTTGCTTGAATCAATTCCTGATGAAGCAATAATACATGTAAGTTATAATGCTGGGAAAGAAGTCTCAGAACCATTCATATTATCGAAAGAGGGAGTACTCACCCTTGATTCCATACTAGATTATCTTAGAAACTTATCTATCTATGGAAACCTCTTTGAATATAATGAAGTCATTAAAGATGATAAGAAAACAATAACCCTAACACATACTCTAGGACCTAAAGGCTCACTATTCATCGCACATTATCTTCAACCCCTCTTTGAGAGAATAGGGGTAAACGCGTATTTCTCTTTAAGCGAACATACAGTATTAATCGAGATAAAGGAGAGCTCTTAAAATACAAAACATTACTTTCAGCTACAGGAGATACCTACTCCATAAATAATTCTAAGTATACTAGATTGCTAGTGAGAAAGGAATGTCTAGGAAAAATAAAGCCGTAGATCCTGTTTGTGGAATGGAGATAGAAAGAGGTAGAATCTCAACAACCTATGAAGGGGCTACCTACTACTTCTGCTCAGAAGAATGTAGGAGGGAGTTTGAGAAAAATCCAGGTAAATACATTACAGAGAGCTCGCCAGCTAGGAATATAGAAATGCATAGGCATTCAACTCATCATTGCTGCTAGGTGATGTGATTTTGGAGAAGAAGATATTATTGATAACTCTGTTGTTAGCTGTTGTAGTATTAGCGTCAGCGGCTTCTATAATATTAATAAGCTCTGTAACTGCACAGAATACTATACCTCCTTTTTATGGTGCACTTACTCCATATGGATGGTACGGATGTCCAATGTGTGGTGGATGGTGGGGTAGGTGGTATCAACCTTATCCTCAATATACAGTTCAAAGGCTTGATATTCAAAATGTTATAGAAAGATTAGAAGAATATATTTCTAGACTTGGCAGGTTTAAAATAAGTGAAGTAATGGAGTTTACCAACAATTTTTACGCTATTATTATTGAAGAAGATACAGGGATGGGTGCATTTGAATTACTAGTAGACCCATATAGTGGGGTGATAACACCTGAGCCTGGACCGAATATGATGTGGAATCTAAAGTATGGTATGCATAATAGAATGCATAACGTATGGGTTCCATGGAGGCAAGTGGGCCCAAACAGTGAGATGCCGATAAGCAGTGAAGAAGCTAAGGAGATTGCATATAGTTATCTAAAAAGCATCTATCCTACGGAAGATATAGAAGTTGAGGAGCCAGCAAAATTCTATGGATACTATACCTTAGACTATGAATTAAATGGTAGAATACATGGAATGCTTAGTGTAAATGGTTTTACAGGAGAAGTATGGTATCATTCATGGCATAGAGAATTCATCCAAGAAAAAGAATTATCTTAAAACCATGAATAGTATAATAGAATACATTGAATTCGCTATACTCATTAATCCACTTAGACGAGTATTTCAAAACCCTGAGAAGATCTTGAAAGAAATAGGGTTAAGAGATGCGATGCATGTAATCGATTTAGGATGCGGTCCAGGATATCTGACTATCCCCGCAGCTAAGATAGTTGGTCCCAGTGGAAGAGTTTATGCTGTTGATATTAATGAGAGATATCTTAGATATGTTAGAAAGAAGATGGAACAACATGGTTTAGACAACATAATTCTCCTCAATACAGAAGCATGGAGATTAGACGCTATCCCTCCAAACACTGTTGATATATGTTTAATGTTCTTAAGCTTACATCACTTCTCAAAGAAGCGGGAAAGCATATACGAAGTAATAGAAAAATTAAAGAAAGGGGGAACCCTGGTAATCTACGACACTAACTATGATGTATTAGCAGGCCACGGGACTCATTTAGAAGAAATCCAAGCTACAGCTTTAGAAGCTGGTTTTATAACAACATACCTGAGAAGAAAACTTATAACCTATATGCTTAAGCTGCTCAAACCTTAAAACATGTTTCTAACAGTAATTTATCAAATTGTAGAAAATGATAAGGATGTAGGTGAGCCGTGTTAGTCTTAAATCGATTCCTACTTTAAGTATTTCTCAGGATTTTTATCAAAGAGGTTTTTACATGTTAGTGAGCAGAAGTAGTATCTTCTAGCTTTATACTCTGAAACATATTTTGCATTCTTCTCATCAACCATCATACCACATACTGGATCCTTCGCCACAGCTCACACCACAGCGTACGAGGGGCGCCTATTTGATAAGTTTTTCTATTCAACCCCAGAAATTCAATGGCTCTCTATTTTTTGATTATAATCTTCCATAATGCTTCTTCTAAGCGTTCTAGATTTAATACTTGGCTCCCTCTTCTAACTACAGCTTCTTTAATCGTTTCACATGAAGGCTGATTATCAAATATTACTTCTAATATTTCCCCACGCTGCATTCTGTCGAGTGTTTTAACTGTGTATAGGACAGGATAGGGGCATGGTAATCCAAGAATCTTCAACATGTATCTTCCCGGTTCAACTTCAGACAACTCCACCGTCATAAGTATATCTACCCCTAAGCAATTCTTCAGCAAATTCATTGAAGCTTTCATAGCCGCTATTGATAAACGTCTTAATGATATCTCTAACTACTTCGTTGACGAGATCTTGGGGGACATTCTTGAGTAGAAGCTGGGATAGCTTACTACTTCTTCCTCTAACATAAATGTTGAAACATGGTATACTCTGCCCATTTTTCCTAACTACTACATTTTGTAGCCCTATATCAGCGATAATGTGCTGAGCACAACCATTTGGACAACCGCTGATAGCGATCCATATCTTTAGTTTCTTAAATTGTTCTCCTAGCTCCTCTTCAAGATAGTCCATCAAGCTGTATGCATTGTCTTTGCTACTTTTAATAGCTTTACCACAGAAATTGCTGGGGCATGCTCTTACCATATATTTGATGGGTGGCTGGTCGGGGTCTAGGTTTATTTTCTTCAATTTTAATCTGACTTTATCTAATTCTCCTTCTGGAATATGGGGAATTATAAGTTTCTGTGAAGGTGATACTCTGACTTCATTACTATATTGCTCAGATATGCTGATTATTTCCTTAAATTGGTAGACGCTCAGTAACCCTGTAAATGTAGGCACAGTCAGAGAATAAAGTCCATGATTTTTCTCACGGAGTATAGTATCATGGTCTCTCCAGCTGATATTCAAACATTTGCTGTTGAATATTTGAAATGATTTATTCATGTATTCTTCTATCAATTCTCTTATTTTCTCAGTTCCCAATTCTTTAACAAGCCATTTAAATCTAGATATACTTTTCCTTTCTCTAAATCCATGCTGATTATAGATTTCTATAACAGCTTTGATGAATTTTAGTGTATCATTTAGTGGAATGAAGATATTTAGTGGCTCTGCAAGGATAGGTGGATAACCTAAGCTTCCTCCAATGAAGGGCGTGAAACCTAGCTCATGACCTTTTTTAACAGCTATTAATGCAAGATCATTTACTTCTGGTCTAATACAATTATTTGGACATGAGGTAATCCCTATCTTGAATTTTCTAGGTAGGTTGAGATATTCTTTTTTCCCAGTAAAGAATTGTACTGTCTCTCTGACTATTGTATATGTCTCAAATAATTCTCCATCAAGGATTCCTGTGAATGGACATGTAGTTATATTTCTAACATCACCATATCCTGCTCTTGGATAGTGTTGCCCACACATATCTGTGTAGAGTCCTACTCCTTCAAGTTTTTCAAAGATTTTGATAGAATCTTCGTCTCTAATCCAGTGGAGCTGTATGTCATGTCTCGTCGTAACTTCTAGATAGCCTCTCCCATATTTTTCTGATATTTCTGCAATTACTTTTGCCTGCTCTATCGTTAACACTCCTCCTACTACTTTTATGCGGAGGAAATGGTTAGAACCTTGCCCGGACTCGTGACCTAAAGCATACCTGCCTACGAATCTGTCTATTTCAGATAGCTGGATATGTAGATTCGACACCCCCTTTGCCTGTTATAACACCGTTATATAAACCTATCCCAACTACGTAGAGAATTGAAGAAAATAAACAAATAATTGTAGTAGATTGGGACAATTGGATTGATGGGTTCAAGATTGCTTATAGAGAATATCCTTGAATGCTTAAGAAAAGACTACTTAAAACCTACTGGTAGCAGGATTATTGATTTAGATGATTTTTCAATTATCGTAAAACTAGAGTATCCAATAGACTTCTTGAATGACCCATTGAGGACTATAAAGAGGAAGCCTGCAACCCTGTTATTTGAAGATACTTATAACAAGGGCTGGATAAAACCTGGTAGGACTATAATTACTGCTTCTTCGGGAAACTTTCTAAGAGAGCTTGCTCTAATAGCTTTAAATCATGGATTCAAGGTGATAGGTGTTACACCTCCGAGGATTCCTTCTGAGAACTTGAAAATCTTGACAGCTCTCGGTGTTGATATTCTCCATATTACAGAAGAATATGATCTATGTCCTAGAGAAACAACAGTATTCTATACGAGGAGCTTAGCAGAGAAGTACAGATTCAACCTAGTGAATATAGACCAGTATAATAGTTGGCAGAATGTCATGGCACATCTATACCTGACTTGGGAAGAAATTAAAGAGCTTGGAGAAATAGATTATGCATGTATACCTTTAGGTAGCACTGGGACGTTTATCGGAATCTCTACAGGATGTAGTCTCGAAAAATGGAAGATGAAGATTATAGGAGTCCAGCCAACAAGATTCCACCATATACCTGGAGTCCACCATATTGTTGGAGAATGTGAATGGAGTCCAGAAATATTCTCTTCTCTAATCAGTAGAGAGATAGTAACAATTGATGATGTTGATGCATATGCGGGATTAGTAATGTTATGGAAGAATGGGATACCAGCTGGTCCTTCAACAGGTATGACCTTCATCCAAGCAGTAAAGCTAGCTAAACAGGTAAAAGAAGGAAGCATCCTAACAATATCTGCAGATAGCATATTCGCGTATAGAGATTATGTGTTAGATTACATGAAAGAGATAATAGACCAGATAATTACTAGGTATCCAGAGATCGAAGAGGACTGTTTAAGATACATTGAATGGTTAAGAAAGCTTCCATCAATCGATGAGAGATTGGAGCTGGTTAAGAGAATATATAGGACGTCGGGAGTAGCAGGCAGAGTCTTCAAGTACGATAATGAAGAAGAACTACTTAAGCAGATCCAAGTATCAACTTAAGAATGAGGAGTAAGATAAGACTTATAAAGAAGCATCTCTCCTAGGGAGAATCAGGAGGGTAGGAGAACTATCGGAGAAGATATACTTAAAATGTAGAGACTGTGGAAAAGAATATCCTCCAGTTCTCCAATATGTATGTCCAAGCTGCTTCGGTGCACTAGACGTAGAATACGTAGGTTTAGAAAATATAAAGATAGACGTCGGAGAATTGTCAACTAGGAGGAAGGATATCTGGAGATATATTGAGCTCCTACCAATAATAGACCCAGAAAATATTGTATCTCTAGGAGCAGGGTATACTGAGCTAATTACTTCTACTAGACTATCTAAGAAGCTAGGTTTAAGAAAACTCTACTTAAAAGAAGACTTCACTAATCCAACTCATTCATTTAAAGATAGAGCTGCAAGTGTAGCTGTTTCTAAAGCTCTAGAATTTAGATTGAATGCTGTTGGATGTGCATCAACTGGAAATCTTGCAGCGGCTACCTCAGCTCACGCTGCTAGAGCTGGTCTTCCATGCTATATCTTTGTTCCGAAGGGTGTAGAGAAAGAGAAGCTCTCTCATGCATTATCTTATGGAGCTAGATTAGTAGTTATTGATGGAACATATGATGAAGCAAACTGGTTAGCAGCTAGATTCGCTGAAGAATATAATATCGGTATTGTGAATGTGAATATTAGACCATATTATGTTGAAGGATCAAAAACACTTGCATACGAAATATGTGAACAGCTAGGTTGGAGAACTCCTGACCACATAATCATTCCCATGGCTAGTGGAGCATTACTAAACGCAGTAGATAAAGGATTAAGAGAATTAAAAACGATAGGATTAATCGATGGAGAAGTAAGAATCTCTGGGGTTCAACCTGAAGGATGCTCACCCATAGTTTCAGCATACCGTGAGAATAGAGAATTCATTAAGCCAGTTCGAGAGATCAATACAATAGCGTTTAGCCTTGCAATAGGTAATCCAGGAGATGGAGTATATGCTCTAAGAACAATAAAAAGAACAAGAGGAGCAGCCATCGCAGTTAGTGATAGAGATGTTCTTGAAGCTATTAGAGATCTTGCACAGATGGAAGGATTGTTTGTTGAGCCTGGAGCAGCTGTAACAGTAGCTGGGCTTAAGAAGATGATTGAAGAAGGATTAGTAGATAGAGATGAAGAGGTTGTCTGCCTCCTCACAGGCTCTGGATTGAAAACTCCAACTATTATTGAAGAATACAGTGCCCAGCCTATTACTCTTAAGCCCTCTTCTATTAGTGAATTATCTAAGATATTAGGAGTTGAGAGTATTGCCTAGAGTTAAGCTTATTCTCCCATCAGTTTTAGCAGAAGGCAGAGAGCGGGTAAGAGAGCTTGAAGCTTCTACACTTAAAGACATCGTTGATTATCTATGCAAGATGAAGCCTCAGTTAAAAGACCGTATAATCTCCCCTGATGGAGAATTAAATAGGTTCTTCAATTTCTACGTAAATGGTGTTAACGCATATTTATTAAATGGGGTTAAAACATTATTGAAAGATGGAGATGAAGTCTCAGTCATACCTGCTATTGGAGGAGGATGAACATGGAAAGGAAGACTATTACAGATGATGAATTCGAATTATACTCTAGGCAGATCGTACTGAATATTATTGGTTTTGAAGGTCAAGAGAAGCTCAAAAATTCCAGGGTAGCTATCGTTGGATTAGGTGGATTAGGGTCACCAATAGCAGTGACATTAACAGCTATGGGTGTAGGATACATTCGGATAATCGATAGAGACATAGTAGAGAAATCTAACTTACATAGACAGCATCTATACACTTTTAAAGACATAGGTTACCCAAAAGTCGAGGTAGCTTCAAGAAGATTAAGAGAAATGAATCCCTACATCGAGATCGACCCATACCCAGTATACATTAATGATTCAACTGCATTAGAAGCCATTAAAGAAGTAGATGTAGTATTGGATGGGCTTGATAATTTTAAAGCAAGAAGAGCTATCAATAAAGCATGCTACAAGCTATCTATACCATACGTATATGCTTCAGCGATAGAAACATACGGCATGGTTTCTACTCTAATCCCTGGAGAAGGACCATGTCTCGAATGCATATTCCCAAATACTTCTGACCAGAATCTACCTACATGTTCTACCGTAGGTGTACATCCATCAATATTACAAGTAATATCAAGTATCGAAGTTTACGAAGCAGTCAATCTATTAACTAAGAGGAAACCACGACTCTTCGGAAAACTATTAATATACGATTTAGAAGAATTGTCCAGCAACCTGCTTGAAGTTAAGAAATCAGTCAACTGCCCAATATGTGGAGGGGGAAAGATTATAGAAGAAGAAAAAATTGAATATCCAGAAATTGAGGAAGTATGTTCTAGAGAAGGTAAAATTACCTACATAATTAATCCAGGGCAAGTAATACCAGTTGAGATTAAGAGCTTATCTCAGAAACTGTATAGTGAAGGATACGAAGTATCTAGAACTAGTGATTTCAGCTTAACATTTAAAGTTGATGGTAACGGCACCTTCAGCTTACTGAAGACAGGCATAGGAATAGTAGAAGGTTTAAGTTCTAAGGAATACGCTCTCAAGATCTATGAATTGATATTAAGGAAAATTTTGAACCACTAGAATCTAAGTATTCAACCATGATTTAGTGTAACTCTCAGAATATTATACTTCCGTCTCAGTTAAGTCCATTTTTGCCACGTTAACACTTCCACTCGGAGCTGGTGAGATATAGATCTTATCTGGAAATCTTATAGCTAAACTATTAAAGACATCGTGGACCATCGATATGTTTGCATATGTTTTCTTTTCAAGCAGAAGTAAAGCTGTAACCTTTTCTAGGTAATCAAGCCTAATAGGTCTAAGTCCATACTTCTCAAGCTTATTATATGCTTCGACTATCGTTCTAGATATCTCATATCTACCAGCATTTCTCAGATTGCTAAACATATTTTTTGAAAATTCTTCAAATATGTACTCTTCTACTTTTTGTAAACTCATTTTAGAGATCCTGGAAATCTTATCAAGACCACGTATTAATCGTTCATCTACAGAGTATTTTCCTCTACCGTCTCTCCTAAGAATACCAATATCTACAAGCCATTCAAGGCGTGGTGGAGCGATATGACGATACTTAGCGTAAAGGCTAGTCCTTATCCATTCCGTTTTATCTCTAATAGACAATCTTTTCTCTCTAAACTTCTCTGCTTCAGATATCTCTAACTCAATACTCTTCCTCCTACTTTCAGGTTGCGTACTCAGTAACTTCCTTAGAGAAGCTGGGTAAGCTTCCTCCATAATATAATTCATAGCTTCTTGTCTTGTAAATTTTTCTTTCTCTATAACCCAGCTAATTATCGATTCTATGAAAGGATGATCCGAGGACATTAAAGCCCATAGGAAGTAGAGTTTCTCTGCATCATTTAATGTTATTAGTTCTTTTGTAGATAGATGGAGTCTACCTTCTATAAAATCTTTGAATAATTCACTGGAGTTTAGAATTAAATAGATCTTCCCAAATAATCCAAGTTTCTGAGTTTTTCTATCTATTATGTTAATCTCAGCAGCTAATGTAACATAGTTTCTAGCATTTACTAATCTCGTAATTAACCCGATAGTGTTACGTGAGATTAATTCTACATCTCCTAGGTTTTTAACCATATCGTAGAGTATGCTTGAGATGAAGTCGAAGCTCCTAGGCTCATCATCTTCCATTATGCATGGGATCAGCCTTAGATAACCCAGCCTACACGTATCTCCATGTGTTTCAAATATCATGCTGGTATCACCTCTACGCATTCTTTAATTATTGAAGTCGGCTTAGCATTCATCCAATCTATCCATACATTGTATGGAGTGAATGCCCCCTTCGTTAATACAAGTATTACTTCCCTATTTACTCCCTGACCACCATCTAGATACCATAGATACTTACTAGATTTAGGTATGCCATCATAGATTACTGATTGAATATTAAATCCCACTTCTTCAGCTATTGGTGCAACTTCTTCTGCCATATCTACGATCCTACCATTAAGCTTGATTGTGCCGAGAACTATTACTGCAGCTCTATTCCATTTTAATACTCTGAAGACCTCTTTTAAGCAGTCTTTAATGAATTCCTTGAACTTCCTTATAGAATTTGTCTGGAAGAGTTTTTCTCTTACGTGTTTATAGCTGTATCCAAGGAACCATAGTCTTAGCCAGTTATCCCATGCATATGTCTGCATATTAAAGTATGGAGGAGAGGTAATTACGAAATCTATACTCTCATCTTCTAGTGGGAGGCTTCTAGCATCAACCATGAAAGCGTAACCTTTTACTGCTGGGACACCATCTCTAAATACTCTCTCAGCCTTCAGCTTCAGACACTTTAAGACTTCTCTCTTAGGCTTCCTTATATTATTCTCCCTCACGTACCGTTTCATATAACCTGGAGACATAGAGAATGAATGAGAACTCTTAATACTTAGATGGATGTTTGATGGTCCGTGAAGTATTCCAAGCATTAATGCTTTTAAGAAGTTTGATAACTCTTCATCTTCAAGTTCCTGGATTAGTTCTCTTACTGCTAGAATCTGTCTTAAAGTATAGCTACTGTAAAATATCTTAACATTGTCTTCGATTTCATCTAAGTCTTGGTTATGTGCTCTCTGTATTACTCTAGGCTTAGCCCACTCAATCCAGCCTACTACATCACGGTAACTTACAGGTCTAATCTTCGCCATTGTTAAAACATATGCTTCAGGAGCTAGATCATTTCCAAAACCAATTCTATTGTTTAGACATGCTTCTAAGGGTGCTGTGCCCTTACCACTAAAAGGATCTAAGACTTTATCTCCAGGTCTAGAATACTTCATGATGAAATAGTAGGCTAGAGAAGGTGGGAAAGAACCTGTCCTAGAACAGATTCTATGTAGGCTTATCCCCCAATCATTCTTTGCATGTTTCCATGAATCCTTTATACTGTAGCTTTGAATAATCTTGTATCTACTCAATGCAATCGTCTTCACAAACATCAATGGTTTTAATCATTAGCTTCTGGAGGAGTTAAGATAAGTAGCCAGAAAAGTTTACAGTATCAAGTGGAGATTATACTAGCAGACTGTGAGTGAACTCTGATTAATCTTAGCGGTTAAGGGATATCCTTAATTACTAGTTTGTAGAAATTATTAAGTTGTTGAATAGTTTGGTGGTTGTTATGAGTGAGAATACTATCTTACCATATACTGGACAGGAGTATTATGAATTGAATATCCAGGGATTTAAGAGGAGATTGCCAATGGTTCAAGTAAGTGAAGATACTTGGATAGCATACTTTGATAGTCTAGGAGATAGAGAATTCATAGCCCATTGTGCAAATATACTATCAGAGTACCTTAAAGATACAGACGTACTAATAACCGCTGAGAGTAAAGGAATAGCACTAGTTCATGAAGTATCACTTAAGCTTGGACACCCATACTACATAGTTTGTAGAAAAGAAGTAAAGCCATTCATGAAAGACCCTATAGTAGTAAAGTTTAAACCAATAACTAGCAGGCATGAACTAGTTCTATGCATAGATGGAAGATACAAGGAGAAGATATCGGGAAAGAGGGTAGGTATAGTTGATGATATAGTTAGTACTGGAGAAACAATAAGAGCTATGAAGAAGATAGTTGAAGAAGCAGGAGGAAAAGTTACAAAAATAGCTGCAATACTCGTAGAAGGAGAATATAGAACAGATGTATATCACCTAGGAATTCTACCTCTCTTCAAAAAGAAGTAGCACAGTACATATATCACTAACTATTCACAGCGTACAACAATTAATTCTTCAGCAATAGTGAGAATGGATGTGGTATATGCAACCTCCCAAATTCCTTATATATTACATGTACTATCAATCCATTAATGACTAGGAGTTATAAGTGGTTAGGTGGGATCGGGTACATCTTAATGTTGATACCGTTCGCGAATATTGTTGGATTTATTCTTGTAGGGATCGCATGGATCATGTCTGGAAGCGATACTAGGCAGGGAATATTCAAAGCTACAGGTATACTGATGCTCATCACTATGATACTAACCGTAGTAATAATAGCTTCTTGGTTCCCTATAATAGGAAGTTTAATAGCTGGACTACCTCTAGCAGAATATCCAAGTGTTCCTCCACCAGGATTCTTCCGAGAATTTCTCAGAACTATCGGATTATTCCTAATACTAGTAGGTATCACAGCAGTCTTAGCGATAGTTGAATGGATACTTGAACTAGTATCTCATTTCAGAGCTGCAACAGTATATAATGTGAAATGGTTTAGGAGAGCAGGCTGGATGAGGATAGTTACTATCATAGTAGCTATCATCGTGATAGCATTATTCATACTATCAGCTCTATCTATAGGACTCTCACCAGCATTCTTTACTACACCTTCAGAGATATTAAACCTAATAAGTCTATATATGGTCGGCTTAATCATCCCAGGAATACTCGGCCTACTCTCATTAATATTCTCAGCTATATCATTCTTCAGTATCCCAGAAGCTGCTGTTGAGAGGCGACCTCCATACCTACCCCCACCACCTGAATAAATCTTAAAAATTCCGCAGAATTAAAAGAAACTGAATGGTCAATGGTTAAAGTGACGATAGACTCGATATTAGCTCGTACATTCCCTGGGATTTATCTTTCAACTAGAGAAGTTCAAGTAGATGTTAGGCAATCTAGGAACTTCGATGAGCAGATTGCAAAACTAAGAGCATCTATAGGTTATACTCTTGAGAATTTAAAGGATAACCCGATCATCAGGGCTTACCGAGATTTTTATTGGAAGATCGGTATAGATCCTACTAAGATTAGACCTTCTAGTGAAGCATTAGTTAGAAGGATTCTTAGTGGTTCATCTATACCCATGATAAACAATGTAGTAGATGCTGGAAATCTCGCATCAATAGAAACACTCATACCGATAGGATTATACGACTTAGATAAGATGGTTGGAGAACCAGTTTTAAGATTTGCAAGACATGGTGAAGAATTTATAGATATTACTGGTAGAGTTAGAAAAATTCAATCGAATACGATAGTTTTAGCGGATGATATAGGTCTTATACATATCTTCCCCCATAGAGATAGCTTAAGAACGATGATTCAATGGGATACTAAAAGAGTGCTAATAGTTGCATGTGGAGTAGAGAATGTCCCAAATAGCTTAGTAGACTATGCTGTTGACAGAGTAATACATTATCTAGAGATACTATAAAGAGAGGAAGACTACGAACTCCAAATTAAAGATAAACTAATTATCCAGCTCATACACATTATTAGAGAAACGTGATGTTCGAGCTGGAAAGATTTACAATAACCAGTAGAGAGATGATGACAATAGATGAAAATAGTGAGTGGCTTGGAGTACCGAGGATTCTTTTAATGGAGAATGCTGGCGCAGCTGTAGCAAGAGCTGTTCTTAGTTGGATCGGTACGTTAAGAGGGGTTGAAGTCGTTGTATTCTGTGGACCTGGAAACAATGGTGGAGATGGTATGGCTGCAGCTAGGCATATGGCCTCCATGGGTGCTAAGACAACAGTCGTACTTCTTAGTCCGATAGAGAAGGTCAGGACAAGTGAAGCTAAGTTAAACCTAGAAGCCATAAGAGCTATGAGAGAAAGCATAAAACTATTCGTAGTGGAAGACGTTAGTATGCTGCAGGAAATTAAGCCTCTAATTGAGAAAGCTGAAGCAGTAGTTGATGCAATCTTCGGGACTGGGATAAAAGGTAGTATTAAAGAACCATATAGAACAGCTATCCAGACTATTAATTCAAGTAAAGCTTTCAAACTCTCAGTAGATATACCTTCAGGGATTAACCCAGATACTGGTGAGGTTGAAGATATAGCTGTAAGAGCAGATGTGACTGTAACATTTCATAGAGTTAAGAAAGGAATAACTGCATCTACAGAGTATTGCGGGGAGATCATTGTAGCACCGATAGGGATACCTCCAGAAGCTGAATTAGTAATGGGACCAGGAGACTTGCAGGATGCCTTAATAGACTTCTCACAAGAATCTAAACCAATAGGATTAGTAGAACCAGATGAAGAGATTATTAGGATTCTCAGTAAACTTGATACTAAAGTTTACTTAGATGATCCATTAAATAAACCCGTAGTATACATCGGTGAAAGTGTTGAGGAGTATCAGGAGATTAATCCTAGGAGTATTGTATTATCTGAAGGGCTGAGAAGAGAATCAAAGATAGCTATTATAAAAGAATCTTCCATTAGTCTGCAGTCTATAAAGGATAAATCTAAAAGAGCTAAAGAACTAGCAGTTGAACATGGGAAAATAATCTATCTAGAATCAGATATAGATGTTGTTAGTGATGGTGATAAATGTAAAATTTCATGGTATTCTAGACCCCTAAGGAGAACAGGCTCTATGACTTTAAGAGCAATGATATTGTTCCTCTTATCACATAATGTAGACCCTTTTAGAGCATGCTGTGCAGCTGGCTACCTAGCAGGATACGTTGAAGAAAATGGATTAGAGAAACTCTCTTCCGAGCTTACATATAGAAAGTCTAGGATAGGTCTCTAAATCTATTGAGGATACTCAAGATATTCTTTGGAACATATTCTATTAAAGATGGGGTTACCTCTAATTGATCATCTTTGAATATAATTCAAAGCTAAAAGTATCTAGTTTTATGTGGACGCATATTCTTACCAACTTAAACCATATAGATTACTATTTCTCTTCTTGCCATTTATTTTTGATTAGTATAACGCTAAGTAGGTATGAATAATCGTGTAGGTTCTTCTCTCATTATTCTGTTTAGCTCAGATAACGTTAAACCTCTCTTTACATCCCCATAGATATCGCATTTAGAAGGGTTAAGGTATGCTGAGTGTTCTTTCAGTATTATCTCTACATTATAGCCTTTACTAGTCTTAGTCCTTATCTTTGCGAGGCTTCCTTCTCTAAGAGGTTCAGGTAGATTTATCTCTTCAACCTCTATAATCTCGAAATTATTCTCTCTAAGTTTTTTCGTTATAGTTTCTAGTTCTTCACAATCCACCTCAATATCTATGTCGCTGTTTGGTTTGACTATGCCTCTCCATACACTTCCAACTAGCCTTGGATTAAACTCTGAGATTATCTTCATTAATTCTAAAGCCTCGCTCCTCATATCAGAGACCCTTGCCCAGTATTCTTCACCCTCAGATTCTAGAGCTACTTCTAGTAGTTTTAAAGCTACTTCAAAATTTCTCGGCATAATTTTCGTTCCAATTTCTTTTGCAGCTATCTTCTTTGCTTCAATATACTCATCAGCTCTGCCAGCGTATAGTATCCTAGCTGCATGTTCAGCTACTTTTTCTCTAAGAGATTTCTTAAACTTCACTGGATGTAAATGCAGATGGAGTCGCCTCTTCTATTTCTTTACCAGTATAAATCCATTCTGGGATTTTCAATACTTTAGACTTAACTATCCCTACATGTCTCAATAGTGTAATCTTCTTAGCTTCCTGGAATATATCGGATGCTGTTTTTCCGAGAACCATTTCTTGTGCTAATTGAGCAAGTGTTAGATTCTTAGAAGCTTCTTCTAGAACCTTCTGCATTATTTTTCTTATCATCCTAACTTTCAGGCAGTGTGGGGTTAGTCTTTTAATTGTAAAAGCGACTGCATGGGCTCGTATCCCGAATCCATCTTTAGTTGTTAGATTAAAGATACCATCTATCCTCGTAGTCCCTCTTCTAACTAGGCTACGGAGAAATTCTCTACCATATTCATGCCCATAGAATATAGTTTCAGCTGTTAAGTCATCTTTTACCCTAACTATCTTGAATCTTATTAATAGATACTGTTTTGCGAAATCTCCTGTTAAGGTATATAAGCTTACCCAGATGGTTCTTCCAACAGCATCTTTTGGATCAGATACAAGAGTTGTACCTATCTCTTTGTATCCAAAGTAATCTGGAGAATATATTGTTACGACTTGTTTTGCTACTTTCTTCTCTGTCCCTGCTTTCTTCGACATCAAAATCGATTCTCGTATAACCTCAATAAGAGTATTGACGTTAGAGGTGGAAAAGTTTTATTTAATAAAACTTAAATCATCGTTTTATCCAGTAAAACCTAGAACAATGCTTACAGAAGGAAAAAATGTACGAACAAGGATTGTGAACCTAATATTAGTAGCCTCATTTATCCTATTCCAGATAGGTTCAGTTAACTTACTCGGTGGTTCTGCGAATGAGGAGAAAATACTAGTAGCAGCCGTTGTTACACAATTAGCTTCAGTAGTAAGAGAAGTAGGCGGTGAGAAAATTGAAGTCGAAACTATCTTACCTCCATATGCTGACCCACACCATTATGAGCCATCCATGGATTCTCTCCTCAACACTCTATCTAAAGCTAAACTAGTAGTTACAACAGGTTCACATCATCTCGCAGTTGAAGAGAAGATTTACCAAGTAATTAATGAAGGGTTAGTAAAAGTAAGAGTTATTGGTTTACCAGATTATGAAAGAAAAGGTCTAACATTATTGATAAATCCTAAAACTGGAGATGTAAATATCCATGAATACTACTATTCTATAAAGAACCTTAAAGCAATAGCTTCTGCAATCACCGAAGAACTAATAAAAGTAGACTCAACCAATAAACAATATTATGCTGAGAGGTTGAATAACTATCTATCACGTTTAAACAAAATAGAGGAAACCATTAGTCTTCTATCGAAAAATAACGTATACAATGTAAGAGTTATCACCTATACCCCCTTAATGCAATATGTTATTGAAGACCTAGGAGTAAAGTTGGTAGATGTAGTTGTTAGCGAGGTGGATGTAGAACCTTCAGAGAAAGACTTCTCTAACATGTTGACTAGATTAATAAATCGTGAAGCTGACTACATACTATTCTCTGATATAGAAGCGATAGAGAATCCGAAACTACTAGACCTACTTAGTAGACAAGGAGTCAGATACTACATTATACCCTTAAGTAGTCTTGCTGAAACTCCGGAGCTTGCATCTTTATCTACAGCTATTTTAGTATCGTCATCTAGTACCTCATATAACGTGGAGGTGGAAAGCCCCATGTTCGATATCCCACTGGTGCTATCAATCCTTGCTAACGTAGTCTTGCTTTCTATTATTATTCTTCTAATCATTAAGGTGAGAAGGCATGGTGGGTGAATTAGTTGTTAAGAATCTAACGGTAAGATTTAATGGATTTAAAGCATTAGATGATGTTTCATTTAGGCTGGATTCACCATTCTTTACAGTCGTTATGGGACCAAACGGTGCGGGTAAAACAACATTACTGAAAAGCATACTAGGATTGATAAAGCCGGCTTCAGGCACTATCAAAGTATACGGGTTTGATGTGTTTAAGGAGACTACGAAGATTAGAAGAATAGTTGGATACGTACCACAAGTAATCAATATAAATTTGCATGTCCCAATGACTGTGAAAGAAATAGTTGCAATGGGTGCTTTAAGCAAAACTCTGCCGCCAAGAATCCTAGATAGAAGAACTGAAGAGAAAGTAGAAAAAATGCTCGAATTAGTAGAACTTGAAAATTACTCAGAAAAAGAATTCACGGGATTGAGTGGAGGTGAGAGGCAGAGAGTTCTCATTGCAAGAGCATTAATCAAGAATCCGAGGCTTCTCCTACTTGATGAACCATTCTCAATGTTAGATTTTGATATAAAATGTGAAGTTGCAGGTTTATTAAGTAGACTTTTTACAAAGCTGAGTGTTGACATACTTTTAGTGGCTCATGAGCTAAGCCCCTGTATTGCTTATGATCCACAAGTAATACTACTGAATAAGAAAATCTATGCTATAGGTAAAGCAGCAGATATTCTTAGACTAGATATTTTAAAGCAGGCTTACCCAGGGGTAACTGAGATCCCACAAGGATTTATCATAGGTGAGGATCATGCTTGAGCTTCTTATCTTAAGCTACATTGTAGCGTCTTTAAGCGGGTTACTAGTAGGCTCTATAAGTATGATCCTAACAACTTCTAGAAGTATAACTTTTGGATTAACGCTTCTCCACTCCATACTGGGTGGAAATATTCTAGGTATCTACATAAACACGATCTTTAATCTAGCTGTACCAGTCCCTCTAATTTCAACAATAGTAGCTATATGTCTATCAATAATTGTCGGAGAGCTGGTTGAGAGAGGTTTCCCTGAAGATATATCTATAGCGTTTTCAGTATCTATTGCTACTACAATGACTATAGTTTTCGGATACATGTCTAGCCAATTATCTAGTTTAGCTATCTCTAGAGCATGGGCTTACATTGCAGGAACATCTGCTATAAGCACTCTAGAAGATTTATTCAAGATAGCTTTAACATCATTGATAGTTCTACCATTCATACATTTATTCTACAGAGAATTCAAGTACATAGCTTTCGATGAAGATGGATCAAAAGCAATGGGTTTAAACATTAGGATTTATAGATACACATTCTACAGTCTAGCAGCTATATCAGCAGCTATTCTCTCTTCAACAATAGGTGTCTTAGCTACTCATGTCATATTAGCTGTACCTGGAGTCCTCTCACTTAAAGTCTTTAAAAGGTTTAGTATTCCCTTTACATACATATCCTCGATAGGGATAATGATACTAGGCTACTATATAGCAGGTCTCTTAAAAATCCCACCAAGTGGTGGAATTGGTCTAGTATCAATCTTAACATTTTTAGGAGTGGTAGCATTTGGAAGACATTCATAAGATTACTGTTAGAGAGGTAGATTACCTCCTAACGATCTTTAAGAAGTCTAGAGAAACTGGATACACTAGAAATAAGCAGGTTGTGGAAGAGCTGAGAGTATCGAAGTCTACTGCATCCCTAATGATTAAGAAGCTAAGGAATACAGGATTAGTCTCGGGAAGTAGTAGAAAGCTTAAGTTAACTAGTAAAGCTGAAGAGATATTAACCGAGAAGCTATGGAAGCACGGAGTTATAGAGAATGCATTACACTATCTAGGAATTCCATTAGAAGAATCATGTAGGATAAGCTGGAGGATTGAACCTCTATTATCAAGAAAAGATGTAGAATATATTTGGAGAAGACTCAATGAGCCTCAGAAATGTCCATGTGGTATGAAAATCCCAGACATGAAGAATACTAGACCATTAAGTGAATATGATTTCTGTAGAATTTAATCCCAATGAGAGATAGCCTTAATCGATTTAAAAGCAAGATTCACCATAGATAGTATATCATCTAGAGTATTGAGGAGGGATAGTAGATTTCTCTCACATTCAATGTAGACTTCCAGTCTATTGTCTTTAACCTTCATAGATAATTCAAGTCCATGGGGAAGCGGGTAATTATCGGGTTGGAGAGATTTTAAGGCAATCTCAGCTTCCTCAGTATTTTCGAAAGTTAATTCTAGTTTTGCGGTTGTTTTAACTTTTAAGCATTTCTCCGACAATCGCGTCAACCTCTGCTAAGAACATAGTCTTCTTAGCTAGAGGTATCTCTGCTCCCGCAGCTATATCATGGCCCCCTCCTACTCCACCAACTCTGTCTGCTGCTTTCTTCATTACTAACCCTAGATTTAACCCCATACGTATTAGTTTCATCGAGGCTCTTGCTGAAGCTTTTACTTTATCTCCACTTATAGCTAACATTACTAATGGTTTATCTTCTGGAAGAAGATCTGAAGAAGAGAGTATAGATGATGCTGAGCTTACCATTCTTTCATCAATCGCAGTCCCCCCGTTTATGGCAATTATATGCTTAAGCTCCTGCCAGTTCTCCCTCCTGATTAGATAATCTAAAACTTCTGAAAGTCTCCTCTTATATTCCTCAAGTATCTTCTGAGCTTGTAAAAGTATTTCCCCTCTAGCACCCATTGCTATCGCTAGACCTATCCATTCGTTCCCCGTCTTTCCGCAAGCATTGAGTAGTGATGCAAATTCTCTTGCATCTTTTAATGGAGTCCATTCTTCTTCTCTAGTGAGTTCATAGATTTTTCCTACTAACTCCTTAACAATACTAGGAGAAAAATTAAGAGAAGAAAGGTATTTCATTAAGCCATTATAGATGATTTTCTTCTCTTCTTCGCTTAGCTCTGTGAAAACCCTCCATCTATCATCTTCTTTAAGTCTTATCTTGAGAGAGTTAAGAAAACTTACAGCATGTGCTTCGCTTCCAGAGATTCCTGGAATATATGGGCTTGTAGTTGATGCAAGTGCTAAATGTATGGGGCGGTAGCTCCTACCATAGAATAAGAGATCATCAGAGACTTTTAGTAAGCCTGATTTAACAGCCTCTTCAACTATCATCTTGTTTAACCCTCCTAGCTCTCTCTTCTCAGAAGACTTATCTTGTAAATCCCCAAGTGCTCCAACAACTGCGATAGGTGAGAGTGAGATATTTTCTTCTGAAATAGATTTAGATACTAGGTAGGTTATCCCTGAGCTGCTTATATCTCTTGCACCATCTACATCACATAGATGTGGATTGATATGTATCCAGTGCTTCTCTGCTTCTCCATCAGGCTGGTGATGGTCGAGTATAATGAATTGCTTATCATGGAATTTTTCTCTTAGAATACTTAAGTACCCACTCCCAATATCGGTTAAGAGCGCTATTGTATCGCTTTGAAGGTAGGGGATGGTCTCTAGAATCTCATTTATACTTCTTACTGCTCTAGTAATGAATCGAGCACCAGCTCTCAAGAGCATTACTGATGATATAGCTCCTGAAGATAGTCCATCAGCATCTATATGGTAGAATACTATAAAGCTATTCCCATGATCAATGAATTCTCTAATCTTATCAGTAGAGTCATTGATTAATGATATAAATTCTCCGTAGCCCATAGACAGTGCTCCCCCGCTAACCTATCTGTTCTAGGCTCTCTCTATAACAAAGTTACTTATAGGTGTAGATAAGCTTAGGCTCCCAATCTTTTGGTAATTCTCCTATACGCTTATAGTACTTGACAAGTCTATGGATCTTTGCTTCAACAAGCTGTAGTCTATGTCTATTGTACTTATCAGCTCTATTCTTCTCAAGGTGGATTCTCATCCTCCTAGCTCTTTCAAGTAGATTCATTAGGTCTTCAGGTATCTTAGGCTTAACATCATTCTCTTCAAGTATCTGTTTTATAGTCTTCCCAGTAACTTGTTTAACTAGAGGGATGCCATGCCGGTCTCTCAATATCACACCTATTAAGCTTGGAGGATAACCTTCTCTAGCATACTTAACGACAAGTGCTTCAACCTCCTCTGGTGTAACCTTTAACCAGGAGGGGGGAAGCCTGCTAATAGGTTTCTTAGAGCCTGACTTCCCCCTTCTTCTAGCATGCATCCTAGCCATACTGAAGAAACCTGAGAATAGATCTAGATACCGGTATTTAACCAATCCTTCAATTATCATCTTATTCAGCCTCCTAGTATTCATCAACATATAAAGCCCACAGAACTATAGCATCCATAATTGATCGCTCAAAACACAGAATCTACAGATGAATTTCCAATATACAACATAATAGTAGAATCATCTGGGGCATAAAAGATTTAGCCCGGGCCGGATTCGAACCGGCGTCCCCGGGGTTCTCCTCATTATTTTGATCCAGAGCCCGGGATCCCTAGCCCTCTTCTGACCAGATAGCTTGGCCGCTAGACGACCGGGCTTCAATTGTATTAACTTGATAGTAGTTCTTAAGTCTATCCTTATAACGTTCTATATGTTTTTAACTGACATTGGCTTTGCAGATTCTCTACTTGAGAAGCTGCTATCTAGAAGGTTAGCCTTCATGATCTAGACTCTTAAAGAGGAAGAAAGCCAGCTTATATACCGGGTTATTCAGAATCCGATGTTATTGGTGTTTTCGAAGAAAGCTTCTATTCATTTCTTGGTATCTTCCAATTCCATTAATGAAAAAGTTTTATCAATAACTTGATTTACGATATTTTCAAGGTGGGATTACATGAAACTAATTTCTGTTAAAATGCCTGAGGCATTGATAGAAGGCATGGATGAGCTTGTCAAAAGGGGGGTTTATCCAAGTAGAAGTGCATTAATGAGAACAGCTGTTAGAGACCTATTAAAGAAAGAATTGTGGAAACAGTAAGTCGGGTTAAGCTTTCCTCCTGCTAGACTCAAAGAAAGGCATATTGTTGACTGTAACTATCCTGCCGTAGAAGTATTTCATGTCTGATACATATGATGTGTATGATACTTCTTCCCTACTATTGGAGGCTAGATACTTTATGAACGGTGTTGCAGGGGGTTCTAAGCTTTCAAAGTAGAAGAAGACTGGTAGTGCGTTTGCTTCATAGTAATCGAAGAATGGAACTATTAATCCAAGGATATGTTTTTCATCTTTGAAGAAGTGCCATAGAGGTGGGGATACAGAAGCATCACTCATCATAACGAGAACCCTCATTAGAGAAGTGAGATCCTTGGTTTTTATTGTTAATGGCTTCTCAGCTAGCTGCTTCTTTCTATTGAGAGCTTTAGTAATTAACTCAGGCTCGCTCTCTGTTTCTATTACTGGACCATACGCATACTTTGTATCATCAGAACTACTAGTGAAGAACACTTCTTCTTTGCCTATGTTAGTGTATGCTACGTATCCCTTAGGTTCCTCATCTATATATGTATAAGCAAATATTGGTAGATTTCCCCTCCAGTATGGAATAGAAGATAGATGACCTATCATTCTCTTACCATTCCTGATAAATGTCCAGTAGAGTGGCTGAACATCAGTTCTAGACATAGCAAGTCTAGCTAGATTAATTAAGTCTACCACTTGTATAGCTACTGGAGGTTTACGAAGCCTCTCCACACCAAATCCTAATTTATACATTTAGATACCAAAATATTAATTTTCGATCATTACTAATCCAAGACTTATTTTTTACCTAGCATATTGATTTTCCATGTCAAGATATGGTTAATAGCTTTTCCACTCAAATCTTTCTAACTGAACTCTTAGCACCACAAACCTCGCATAGTAGAAACCTAAATCTTTTCTCTGCTATTATCTTTGTATCTAATCCTCCGCAGATTGGACATTTAACAAATTCTTTAACATACAATTCTAAGAGTCTCCTTAATTCTTCATTAGTAACCCTTCCCTGTATCAGGAGTCTTTCTCCCTGAAGTGTACCAGCTTTCCCAGATTCTTTAAGGATGAATCTTGCAAGATGGTCAGGCTCTCTACCCAATGTACTAGCTATACTAGTAAAGTTTGTTATTATCGTCCTCTTAGATTCATGTATTATGATAGGGTTCACTACGAGAACTCTATCTCCAATCTTGCCAAACGTTTGAGGTAAATTGGCCATAACCTTATCGAGGAGAATCTCGTAGCCTTCTTTTGTCTTGGCAAGTTCAACCCAATTCTTATTCAATACCTGCAACTCACCTGGACCTAGATATGTAATGTTGGAATTAAACCTTAACCTATGATTAGTCTAATAGATCTTAATAGGGGAAATATTAATCAACGACCATAGCTTTCTACATTACTAGTGGTTAATTGTGGGACTAAGGAATTACTGGATAAAAGATCCAAATCTAAGTGATTCGGGTTTTAAGAAGATTAAATGGGCTGAACGTGAAATGCCTGTACTTAAAATGATTATGGAGAGGTTTTCAAAAGAGAAACCTTTAAAGAATGTTAGAGTGGGGGCATGCCTCCATATAACGAAAGAGACAGCTTTACTTGTGAAGACGTTACGTGAAGGTGGAGCTGAAGTCTACCTATGTGCTTCGAACCCATTAAGTACTCAGGATGATGTTGCTGCAGCCCTCGTCGAGGATGGATTCCACGTCTTCGGATGGAGAGGTATGAATCAGAAAGAATACTATGAATGTATTGGGTATGTTTTAAGCAGTAGACCAAACATAACGATCGATGATGGCGCTGACCTAGTTACATCTATACATAAAATATACTATAAGATTTCTTCAAATGAAGTAGCGTATATTCTAAATATTATTGGAGAACTAGGGGAAGAGCTTGTTAAGAATATAATGGGTGGAAGTGAGGAAACAACTACAGGAGTGTATCGTTTAAGGTCTCTTTCCAGCCAAGGTAAACTACTCTATCCTATAATAGCTGTAAATGATGCATCCTCTAAAAGCTTATTTGATAATCCGGTAGGAACTGGGCAATCTGCTTTAGATGGAGTGATTAGAGCTACAAATACTTTGATAGCTGGGAAGGATGTTATTGTTGTAGGCTTTGGTAGAGTAGGTTCTGGAATAGCTTATAGGGCTAGGGGGCTTGGAGCAAGAGTAACAGTTGTTGAGGTAGACCCAATAAATGCTTTAAGAGCAGCTATGGATGGGTTTAGAGTTGAATCTATGTCTTCAGCTTCAAAACATGGTGATATCTTTATAACAGCTACCGGGAACATAAATGTAATAAGGAGAGAACATTTCCAAGCTATGAAGGATGGTGTAATACTTGCAAATGCAGGACACTTTGATGTAGAGATATGTAAAAGAGATTTAGAAGAGTTAAGTGTAAAGATTGAAAAAATTACAGACTGCATAACAACATACGTAATGAAGGATGGCAGGAGACTTCATCTTCTCGGTGATGGAAGGCTTGTAAATCTAGCATGTGCAGAAGGTCATCCAAGCGCTGTAATGGATATGTCTTTTAGTCTTCAAGCACTCTCTGCAGAATATATCGTTAAAAATTATAAGAATCTTCCTAGAGATGTAATCTCTGTCCCCAGGGAGATTGACCTAACAGTTGCAAGATTAAAATTAATCTCTATGGGGTTAGAATTAGAAGAAATGACTGAAGAGCAAAAGAGATACCTTGAGTCTTGGCATCTTGGAACATGATTTATTCATCTCTGAGCTTCTCTCTCCCTAAGCCTCGCTGAGATAGCTTCAATTACTCTTCTTAATTCTTCAGCTCTATTAAGATACTGCTGAAGCCTTTGCTCATAGTTTTGAACTGCTTGGAGGAGAGTTTCCCTCCTTTTCTCAATAATTTCTTTTCCTTCTTGTGGACTCTTAGTAATTATTACTCCAGCTCCAATGCTCACTTCGACTTTATCTTTATCAATTATCTCCGCATGCACATAGTTTCCACCACCTATAGGTACTAGAATCTTCATGTTAGAATCACTCTTTAGTAATTCTTCGATAAAGCTTAATGCACCTTCATGCTCTGTTATAATAGCTTGCAGAGCAGTGATTCTAGCTCTCACCTCATTTATCAATTGATCTAAAAGCTGTAGCTCTCCAATAGCTTTATTCAATTGATCCTCTAGACTAGACATTAATTCTACACCTTCAATACCATCTACAAGAGTGTATATATGTTTATTTTCTTCTAAGTTCTATCATGTTAAGCGGTGGGGATTCTAGCTTGGAGATTAGAGATGCTCAAAAGATCATATTAAGCTTTGAGGAAGCTAGGAAGTGGAATCTCTTCAGGGAATCCCAAATATTCACACACCTCGTAGAGGAGATCTCAGAGATAGGAAGATACATACTTGTTAGAGAAGGGTATAAGGCTCCAGGTCTAGGGCATGAAATCGCTAAAGATGATGTCTCGAGAGAATTTGCTCAAGCATTTGCTCTCTTCCTCCAGTTAGCTAATAGAATGAATGTAGACCTTGAAGATGCGTTTTTGAAAGAAATAGAAATTATGGAAAAGAGATTCAATCAAGAGAGTTGGAGAAGATATATGGATTCTTCATATCCCAGGCTCTAGATACTCATAGAGAGAAGGGATGCTTCATAAGTTCTTGAAGGAGCCTAAAAGATTGGTATTATCTACGTTAGCAGTGGGGTCGATATGAAAGTTTTTATAAGATGGTTAAGAATATCAAGATAGACTTTAACAACCTATGGTTACAGTCTAGGATTAATCGGTATCCTTTGTGGCTTTGAACAGATTTGGTTAGAGTAGATAGCTAGAGGAAGTCAATATTATCTAACAGAATTTGAAAACATTCACGGGACATGCTGGAGGGAGAATTAAAAAGTACAGGGATATTTTTCTAAGTAATAATTTAAAATAATTTAAGTTTAAGTCAAGATACTTTAAGCATTATCCTTCCAAAATGTCTTCTTTCTCTAATCATTCTATGAGCTTCTTCAACCTGCTCTAGCGGAAGAACAATTGTAATAGGCTTAACTCTCCCACTTCTGTGAAGTTCTAATGCTTCAGCTAACTCCTTCCTAGTGCAAGATAGGGAGCCATGTAAGCTTACTTCTTTCAAGATAAAGTGTCCCAGCATTAATGGAATAGGTTCAGGTTTAATGTTTCCAACTTGTATTATTCTTCCTCCCCATCTTACAGATTTTAAGCTTTCTATGAGGTTTAACCCAACACACTCTAAGACTATATCTACTCCTACGCCTTCCGTAATGCTTTTTACTTCATTAGAGTAGACACCATTACGTGAAACAATTACATGGTCTGCACCCAGCTTATACAATCTATCTATATACTGTTCTCTCCCCGTAACTGCTATGACATCTGCACCATAGCTCTTAGCAATCTGGATAGCATGTACTCCGACACCTCCAGTTGCGCCTGTTATCAGTATTCTTTCATCTTGGGTTAGTCTGCCTTTAGTTTTCAATGCATGTATTAGCATACCCGTTACGCATGCTGAGATCGCTACAGCTTCAGAGGATAAATCTTCAGAAGCTCTTACCAAGCTTCTATGACTCGTTTTAAGATACTCTGCATAAGAACCATTAATATCTTCTCCAAACCATAGCCTTCTTCTACATATGTTTTCTTCTCCCCTCCTACATTCAACACATTCACCACATGGAATATAAGTTAAACTTGCAACTCTATCACCCTTCTTGAACTCAACTACATCTTCTCCAACATCTACAACTCTACCACATATTTCATGTCCAAGGATTACTGGAAGCCTCGTCTTCGGGAAGTATCCATCAACAGTTAGTATATCTCTATAACAGACTCCTGTCATCTCGATCTTCAATAGTACTTCATCTCTACCTAGACCCTTTACATCTTCTACTTCTTCCAATCTCAAAGGTGTTTTAAATTCTCTTAATACAACAGCTTTCATATCTTCCACCACTAAAGTAGAGTCTGAGCTGCTGCTAGAGCACCATATTTTGCTTTCTTATATTCTTTAGCGCCTGCAATAATTATTACATCGTTTTCTTCAGGTTTAATCTTTTCAATGATCTGTGAAGCAAAATCTGGTCTTTCTTCACTGAGTATACTTACACCAGGCATATGAAGCTCATTATCAAGATACGTCATCACTAGAGCTGCTTCGGCACCTGCTCTAATTGCTGCATCTCTTTGTTCAAGTCCTTTCTTTACAAGATGTGAACGCTTCTTCAAGACTACTGCGTAATTGCATGGTTGATCCCAAGGGATCTCTATGTCCAGCTCACCTACTTCGATAAGTATGCTACTTATCTGCTTATATATCTTCAACCCTTTGCTAGTTAACATGCATCCCTCATTGGTTACATTTACTATCTTAGCTTTCACTAATCTACTTAACATGCTCCTAACTACTCCCTCTCCAATCTTGAGAGTTAAACTCAATTTCTTCCTACCTACAGGGGCTTCTCTACCTAAGTATAAAAGTAATTCAAGAAGATGGGTTGATGTAAATGAAGGTGCAGGACCAGGCTGCCCCTCAACTAACTTTTCCAATGTATCTTGGATATTAATTGTTCTCAACATAAAAATAATCTGTTTACTCAGCTTAATATTTTTCCCTCTAGAATAATAGTCTCAGCTTAGGGGTGGAGGCTATGACATTAGCTACACCATGTACATCATTTCTATTTTATATGAAATTAAGAGAGATTGTTAATTTATTAAGCGGACTTTTCATTCAATGAGGGATTAGTATTTGTTGGAGGAATTTTTTACTGAATGGTTGTATATCTTCGAGTCTTTGACCTGTGCCGATGAATAGTAGGGGTCTACCTGTAACGTAGCTTATTGAGATCGCTGCTCCACCCTTAGCATCTGCATCAAGCTTAGCCAAAACGACATAGTCTATTCCAACGTATTCATTGAATTTCTTTGCTTGTTCTACTGCTAGATTCCCTATTAATGCATCTCCAACATATATTACAAAGTCTGGTTTAACAACTCTCTTGATCTTCTTCATTTCTTCAAGGAGATTTATGTCTACTTCTGTTCTTCCAGCTGTATCTATTAAGACTAGAGGTATCCTACTTGAACGTGCACTCATTACTGCATCTAAAGCTACAGCAGCTGGGTCTGCTCCATACCTTTGGCTTACAACCTTAACCTTTATAGCTTCTCCAAGTTTCTTAATTTGCTCTATTGCTCCAGCTCTAAAAGTATCTGCAGCAGCAATAACCGAGCTGTAACCTCTATCCTTGAAGTATTTTGCAATCTTTACTACAGTAGTTGTTTTCCCTCCACCGTTAGGTCCAACAAATAGTATGACTAGGGGCTCACCTTGCTTTTTCTTCTCCTCAATCTTCTCCAGAACCCTCTCAATTAAGCCTTCTTGAGGAAGTATTTCGTCTATCATTTTATATATGACTTCTCTAATCTGAGCAGACGGGTCGGTAAACCTCTTAAACTTTAATTGGGATAATTCTTCTCTTAGCTTCTCTGCTAGTTTATCTACTACTTCTACTGCTACATCGCTCAATATCATCTGGAGTTTAAATTCATCAATATGTTTCTCTATCTCTTTCTCAGACAATTCGGTCATTTTTACTTTCTCCGCAATTTGCGAGAAAGCTTTCTTTAAACTCTCAAACATCCATATAATAGATGAATGATTACAGTATAAGCTTAACTTATCTGCCACTCTTCTGTAAACCACTCAGTTATTTACAAGAATATGGAGCCTCAGTAAAAAGATTACTATACTAAGGAATCTATATGTAAAGTCTATATCTTCTTAGCTTCATTTTCTAACGATTCAACCATTATCTTAGCTGCTAAGAGCAAGTCCCTAGCGTTTAAGTAGTATCTTACTGAGCTATTAAATGATACATTAGCAGCTGGTTGAGAGAAATCTTCCCTACTTCTCCATAGTTGCGTTAGTAACTGGACTCTCGGTAAGAAGTAGAATGAATAGCTTATCCCCCCTAGTTTTTCCTTCTTCCCACCTATCCTCTTACATGCTAATTCATATTTTTCAGGAGTATTTCCAAAAGTCCTTATGAAAGGCCTGATAACGTTCTTCCTAAATAAGTCTAGATATTTTCTCGAGTCTGGAATCTTCTCATAAGGTATCCAATTTTCAGAAGTTCTACCACCAGTAGAATGGGTTAAGTATCTTAGAATAACTAGTGCTAATTCCTTGGGTGCAGGCTTCCCTGAGATTAAATCCATGACCTCTCTATTTTCTAGTTCTACTGAGTAAGTTTTATTCAAAACATTTACGATGAATCTTCTATAACTTTTCTTCCCAGCTCCTTTAAGAAATACAACCCCGCATCTCTTAGTTAATTCCTCACCTTCACATTTAGCTAGAGCATCGAAGGTGGTTGAGATCTCTTCTTCAATTGACTTAGAGTATATCCCTTTCATGCTCAAGGTCAGTAGCACCCAAAGTTTGCTAATCTAGATAGTTACTTGTGAATCAGAGTTTTTAACTCTTTCGTATATTTAATTTTAACTAAAAATTAGACAAAACTAGGATTTTTACTAAGCCTTAAAATACTATTTATATAGACATGTGGGCTAGATACAGTGAGTTTAAGCAGACAGTATTCGAACTGATTACTGTAGGGTATGAGATACTTGATGGGAGGATTCTCAATACAAATTCTAAGTGGCTAGCTGAGAAGATAACAGCTATGGGTGGGAAAATAATTAGGATGGTGACAGTGGGTGACTCTCTAAAAGATATTAGTTCATCTATAAGAGAAGCACTTAGAAGAAGAGTTGACTGGATTATAACTTCTGGGGGTCTTGGACCGACATACGATGACCTTACACTACAAGGAGTTGCTAAAGCTTTAAACAGAAGACTAGTCTTAAATAGAGTAGCTTACGAAATGCTTAAAGAAAGATACAAGATACTTGCAGAACAGGGAGTAGTAGATTCTCCTGAGCTTACACCAGCAAGGATTAAGATGGCTATGTTTCCAAAAGGTGCTAAGCCTTTACGTAATAGAGTTGGCTCAGCACCAGGTGTTATAATCAAGCATGGAAAAACATGGATAGCTTGCCTTCCAGGTGTCCCTGCAGAGCTATACAGTATATTTGAAGAGGAGTTGCAGCCGCTAATCCTAAAGACTATTAAGAAGATATACAGAGTTGATAGAACCATACATGTTAGAAAGATTGCAGAATCTAGTATTGCTCCTAAGATAGAGTATCTCATTAGAAAGTATCCTGGATTATATTTAAAGACTCATCCTAAGACTATCGAGGCAGGAGTATCTAGGATAGAGATTCAAGTCTCTGTTATGTCAAATAAAGAAGATGAAGCTGTCGAGAAAGCCGATGAGATAGAGAACATGATTAAGAATATCGTCATAGAGATGGGTGGAGAGATAGAAACAGTATAATATTAAATTCTCTCTATATTGCATATTGCTATTATGGTAGAAGGATCATGTTCAAGTTTAAGCAAGCCATCGTTGTTAGAAATGACCTAAAGATGAGTACTGGAAAGATAGCTGTTCAAGTAGCTCATGCATCTTTATCATCTGCTGAAGAATGTAGGAAGATAAATATTGAATGGTATAACAAATGGATAGATGAAGGTCAGAAGAAAGTTGTATTGAAAGTTCCTAATCTTCAGGAGCTCTTAAAATTATATGATAAAGCTAAGATGATGAAGTTACCCGTAGCCATAATTGAAGATGCAGGGTTAACAGAGCTTGAACCAGGTACAGTTACGGCATTAGGTATAGGCCCAGCACCATCTGAAGAAATAGACAAAGTTACTGGAAATCTACCACTACTCTAATTCTTAAAACCGAGGAATATTGTGCTTATGTTAGTGAAGAATTAGGTTATGATCATTTATGGATTCTTATAAACCAATTCTACCACCTTTAAAGGCTGAGGATATTGAACGATTCATTGGAATATCACAGTATATTTCTAGAAGTAAGGGAATTGGTGGAGTGATAAAATCTAGACCTGAAGACTTCGTAATCTGGGAGATTTTGGAAACAGGGATGGATGCAAAGAAATTATTTGAGTTATCTTCATTTATTAAAGGATATGGTGGTCATCTTTTATGTGTTATGAAGAAGGTTGAGCTTGATTCTATTAGAGCTGTAAGCTTACTTGCTGCAAGACTAAATCTTAAAAGTAGAGAGATAGGTATATGTGGTATTAAAGATAAGATGAGTATTAGCTGGCAGTTCATAACCATGCCATCTCATGTATTAGAGAATCTGAAAGATACGGATGTACTCAAGATAAACAATCTCTTAGAGATTAAACCTATTAAATACGTGCGACATAAATTATCATCACGCTTCCTCAAGAGTAACGTATTCCAAGTTAAGATAAGACATCCAAGAACTACTGACTTATCTATAATTGAAGAAATAATAAGAGAATTGAAGATTAAAGGTATTCCAAACTATTATGGGCATCAACGTTTTGGGATAACTAGACCTATTACACCGATTGTTGGATCATTAATATTAAGAAGAATGCTAAGAGAAGCTGTAGCTGCTTTCCTCTCAGATTACTCAAATCTAGAAAATGAGAAGAATAAATTGGCTAGGAAAGATTTAGGAGAGAGATGGGATTTGGAATGGGCTAGAAAGAATTTCCCGAAAAGCTTAACTTATGAAAGAATGATGATTGAATCTCTCCTAAGACATCCTGAAGATTATGTTAAATGCTTGAGGATCCTCCCATTAAGATTAAGGAGATTAATAGTGGAATCGGTAGCCGCTAGGATATTCAATCTAACCCTCTCTAAGATAATAGAAGAAGGTAGATTTAATGAGTTGGAAGTTGGAGACATCGTTCTACCAATAGACGCAAGTGGGAGAGCTGATAAAAACAGACCTATAACCGTTACAAATAGTAACATTAAACAGATTGAGAAACTTATTAAAGATAAGAAAATGGCTATAGCACTACCTACCCCTGGATATCTCTCTCCAATACCTAGAAACTCTAAAGGCGAGATAATGCTTAAGATAATGGAGGAAGAATCATTAGATTTTAAAGATTTCAAGCTAGTAGATCTACCTGAAGCATCTACTAAAGGTTCTCTAAGACCCATAGCGATTACAAGTTGGGATTGTTCGGTAACATCAATAGATAATGATTCTATAATCCTTCAGTTTTCTCTGCCTCCAGGCTCTTATGCAACGATACTGTTGAGAGAACTAATGAAGTCTGAAAACCCACTATCATACGTAGGTAAATTGCCTATATAAGCTTCTTGCAATATCTTTAACCTCGATAGATACCGACTCAACCTTCCTGCTGGACTAAAAAAGGCTTAATTGTGATAACATCATTTATATTGTATCCTGTTCTTGATAAAGTTAAGGTTTGAGAGATTGTACGTAGCAAGGAGTGAGAATGCTTACTTAACTTGGAGTATCGTATTGAT
>JAKCEX010000052.1 GCA_023539395.1 Candidatus Geocrenenecus arthurdayi
GATTGATGTATCGTGTTGTCAGACTTGTGATGCTGGGAAAACTGAATTTACCTTTTATGCTCTGTCCTGGATATATTTGAATCCAAGTTTGATTGAAAGTTCTGCTTTTGCTAGTTCCTTCCCGAGGTAGGCAGCATGGCTTAATTGTGAAACCCACCCATTCTTAATAATGGTGTGGTATATGCTTCTGGCATCCTTACCCTCGATTATTCTTAGAAGCTTGTTATCATAAGAATAATGCTCTACTGTGATGACTTGCTTCTTTGGCTGTGGAATGATTACAAAGTAGCCCATCTTGTCCATCTCGACTTTTACTGGTTCTTCTGCTTTAACAATAGGTACAGTTGAAATCTTAACAAGATTGGTTTCAGTACACTCCTCACAACTACAAGATGCGCTGAAACTTCCAGCAAGCTCTTTTATTTTCTCAATAATTCTTCCAACATCTTCGCATCCGATCATGTCTACAATATGCACCTGCCTCCGAAAGGCCTCAACTTCTTCCCGAGTTACATTTCTTAAAATAGGATATCTTCCAGGAGAGCCTATTACTCTCATCTCCTCATTAACACCGTTTTCTTTAAGAGCAAGTAGTGTTCTACCACTACGATGGCCTTCTGGGTCTTTGCCTACTAGAAGAAGAACACGGATAGTAGGATTAGATATAGTGTTTTTAATGATCTTTTCAATTCCAATATTCTCTGTTTCAGTCTTACCAACAATACAGAGTTCCAGGGGCCGATTACTTGCTAAAGCTTCTGCTAGCTCTACGCTTCCAAGAGTTGAGACTGCAATGGGGCAACCCTCACCATCACAAAATGCGAAATACTCTCCTGCCACTGGAGGCCAAGTTTGCTCTCTAACTTCAAATATACAGCTTAAGGGTTGTGCAGTTACAGCTTCTGGAAAAGCTTGAGCAAAGATGTCCATTGCTATAGCTGGAAAGCAGTGTTCACAACCTAGGCAAGTGTACTCTATCGGTTCCATTTCTTGGAGCCAGTGTTCAATATTTACGAGTAGATCTGAAGAATCCTCGCTTCTAAGTGGGGAGAGAGAAGACCACATTTTTTCTAAGACTTCTTTCATGCATCCGCATCTTCTGCACTTCTCAAGCCTTATTCCTTCCCAGAGTTCGGATTGAATCTTCTTTATCGTATCTTTCTCTGCCATGTTATTTGTCTCGTTAAAAATCCTGTCAACTTTTACTTAGGTTTTTCTTTTTATGTCTATAGTTTTGTTTCTACTCTAGTTTCTGTCTATGTAATAGACTATATCCTCGACGGGGTATTAAGCCTATGCAAGTTTAACAATTACCATTATATGGGTGAGGCTTATACAATCATTTATAAATTTCGGTCTAAGAGATTCTACAACAATATAGATTGTTGGAGTGTTAATTTGATATAAGACCTCAGATCAATTATAGCAATAGTAAGAAACCTATGCATATCAATAAAACTCGGAAGAAGGGTAACGCTTAGTTAAAAAGACCTCGTTAAGTCGTAATCTGGCTTAAACCTCAATAATGGTAGAGCATATGCTATGATCAGTAGTGTTAATCCATCGTCTCCTATGACTGCAAACCATAAAGGTATGAAGCCTAGTGCGCCAAGGATTATCATAAGCGCTTTGAGGCTTAAGGCTAAGGTGATGTTGACTTTGATCTTAAGAGACACCTTTCTTCCCAGCTTTATTAGGTAGGGAATACTCTTCAGGTTGGAACCCATCAGAGCAATATCAGCAGCCTCAATAGCTACATCATTGCCAGCTGTGCCTATTGCTATACCTACATTAGATGCTGCAAGTGCTGGAGCATCATTTACACCATCGCCAACCATTGCTACGCCTCCATATTTGCTCCTTAACTCAGCAACTATCCTCACCTTATCCTCGGGGTTGAGGTTCGCATAGTATTCCTCTATGCCGATTATTGTTGAAGCTTCCTTAGCCGTGGCTGGATTATCGCCAGTCAGCATCACAGGCTTGATGCCTATAAAGTGAAGTTCTTTTATAGTATCCTTCGCTTCAGGTCGGATTTGGTCTTCGATATGGATGAGTCCAGCTAGTTTTCCATCCACCGCTACAGCAACTATTGTTCCACTTGGAGAGAGCAGCTGCAGAACTGTCTGGTCATCAATCTCTACGCCTAATTCTCTAAGGAAGGAAATCTTGCCAACCAAGAGAATACTTCCATTGTTGAGGGTTGCCTTTAACCCCTTCCCAGCAATATCCATGAAATCTACTGCTTCTGCTACTCCCCCATGAAGGTGGCCTGCTCTATCTATGATGGCATTAGCTATCGGATGACTCGATTTTGACTCAGCTATCGCTGCAAGTCTTAGAACTTCATCTTCGCTGAAGCCATTCAAAGAAATAATCTTCGAAACTCTTAGCTTGCCTTGGGTTAGCGTTCCAGTCTTATCAAATATGACTGCCTTAATCTTCCCCAGCTCCTCAAGGTATCTCCCACCCTTTATGAGGATGCCGCTCCACATAGCCCTAATTAACGCTATTAACACTGTAACTGGAGTGGAGATCACTAAGGCGCTAGGGCAGGCGATCACTAAGACTATCAAGGCCCTATAGAACCACATATCAAAGGACTGACCTAAAGCTAGGGGTGGCAATAGTCCTAAGCCTATGGAGAGCATGATCATGGTGGGAGTATAGTATCGGGAGAATCTGTCGATGAAACGCTCTATCTTAGCCTTCCTCTCATGAGCTTCCACAACCATTTTAACGATCCTGCTTACCGTAGATTCTTCATAAGGCTTCTCTGTAAGAACCTCTATTGAACCATCAATACTAAGGCTTCCTGCGAAGACCTTATCTCCCACAGACTTTTCAATCGGTATTGATTCTCCAGTAATGATAGATTGGTCTATGTTAGACCTACCAGCTACTATTTTCCCATCTATCGGGATCCTCCAACCCGCTTTTACTATGATTATATCCCCTGGGTTTAGCTTTTCAACGGGAACCTCTTCTAGCCACCCATTCTTCTTGAGGAGAGCCCTCTTAGGCAGTAGTCCAGCTACACTCTTCGCTATGTTCCTCGCCTTATCAACTGTATAATCCTCGATAATCTCAGCTATGCTGTATAGTAGGAGGACAGCGGCGCCTTCCTCCAATACACCTATAGCTGTTGCGCCAACCGCAGCTATACCCATGAGTAGGTCTTCATTGAAGGGCCGTTCTCTAACTCTCCTAATAGCATTATAGAGGACTGGTGCTCCAACAAGGGCTAATGATACACCGAATAATCCCTCTCTGAACACGGCTAGTATATCTGATGGGAAGCTGAGCAGACCTGCACAAAGCAGAATGCCAGAAACTACCGTTAACCATAGTCTAAGCAGTCTCTGGCCATGCTCCTCCTCATCCATAGTTGAGGAGACTCGTTATACCTAATACATGTTGCTATTTAAGCATACACCTGCTTCAACATCTTATCTAGATATTCAAGAGTCTCTTACTTTATCAGGTCTCGTGCTGTGATAGATATCTCTGCCTTCTTCTTATTCTTCATAAGTCTGCAATCCATATGGCTGGAGAAGCAGTTCAGGATGTTAAATTAATTCTAACTCAGCCTCACAGTTATGTCCAGCTTTGGGGTCTCACATCCCTATGTAATTCCAGTAGGTTAGCTCAGTAGAGTCCACTAATCCTTTGAAGAATCTTGCCTCAGGTTTAGAGATTTAACACCAATAATATTTAACGGTTATGAGATGAACATGTTATGTTAGGGTTTATGGCTAGCTGGAGATATGGGTGTATGGAGATATTTGAGCTAAGGTTGTCTAGACATTCTATAGCAGTTTGTAGTATAAAGCTAGTATACTAATATATGATAGGATTAGTGAAGCTGGTAGGCTCTTTTCCCATCCAATTCCTCTTGAATGTGTAAGGGCTGAGGAGATCATTACTAATTGGATTATATGTGCAATGATGAATATTGATTGGAGTAATGGGATTATAGAGTTAATCTGAATATCTAGGTACTGGAGGATCAGTAGGAATACTAAGTAGATGTCTATGGGTATGAATGAGGAGAGGGAGGCAACCAGTAGTCCACCGAACCCTCCACTATATGGTGAGAGGATCTCTCCAGATAGCAGGATGTATCCTAACACTATTCCTAGACTTACAATAGAAGTTGTAAGGCTTCTACTACCTGGATCAAAGGAGACGTAGAGTAGAACCATCTTTAAAGGCATAGTATAGAGTAGCATGACATATACGACTATAACTATTATTCCTAATGCTAAGTATCTTGGAGGCTTATTTGATATATTCTCCATTAATGGAGCCATAGATAATATTCTCAGGATACTCGTAGATGGAGGAGTCTTGGATTCTGTACCCATGTCCCTCATCATCTTCTCTACTATAAGTAGCCCTTTCTCATTCAATACATACCTACCTCTTCTAGCTTGGCTTATCAAAGGCTTCAAGAATTCTAGATGATAGTATAGTGTTCCATAACTTACATTTAGTAATAGCTTAAGCTGGGTGGCACTCATCTCTCCACGAGTATATAGTAGAGTTAAGATCTCTCTTCTTAGAGGATTCTTCAAAAGACTATAAACTTGTTCTAAATCAATAGCTCCTTTAGGCTCCATTCTCCATGATATAATGTAATACTCCTTGATATATTTCTCCTAGTATTCTCTCTGCCTCTTTAAAGAGAATATTAAAATTTTAAGTATATCTACATGCGGGAACAGTAAAGCTTTCGGTTACCCCTATATAGAGTATAGATGTCTCCGATAAACCTCGAGAATGGAAAAATTATTAACTAATTTAACCTCCTAGAAAATGAAGAATATGGCGAAGTCGCTTGCATTAATCTTATCAATCTTATTAATGACTTCTATAGGTTTAGTTACAGCTTCAAGCCAAGATAACTTCTTCAACTCTCTCTTGTCTTCTGATAGAGTACCTAAAAGTAAAGTAGAAAGCTTATTGAAAGAAGTTGAAGAACTTTTAGATGAAGCTAGAAGAACTATAGCTCAAGCAGAATATGCTGGCTTAGATGTTCAGGTTTATAGGGGGATCCTTGAATCAGCTCAAGCAAAATATCAGGAAGGGCTAAGGCTCTACAATAACGGAGATTATGATAAGGCATTCTCAACATTAATATATGTTAAGACAAGAGTCCAGATAATTCTAAAAGCTTTACAAGGAGTTGTGGGAGAGAAGCCTTCGGTAAAACCTTCAATTCAGGAAGTTGAGAATAAGCTTGAATCATTAGAAGAAAAGTATGAAGAGCTAGAATCGACTATAACACAGCAGACTGGATTGGAGTCATTAGAAGACCAGCTTAAGCAAGCTCATGAACTAATTACAAAAGCTAAAGAAATACTAGATGTGAATTATCAAGCTGCATACTCTTTATTAATTAAAGCTGAAGACATCTTAAAACAAGTTGAAGAAGCTATTATGGTACCACCCCATACTATTAGTAGAGTAACTAAAACTGAAGTCGAAGCATCACCTATTGTTCAACCTACCCCTAAGACTACAATAACTGAATATACTTTCAGCACTCTTACTTCTATTCTACAACCTTCTCCCATAGAACTTGAAACAACCCAAATTGGTGAAGTTAGTATAGAATTGGAGAAGAAAGATGGAGAATACAAGGTTATCGTAGAGCATGTAGAGCGCTTGATTCAATACGAAAATGGTACAGTACTAATTAATAGGGAGAAGATAGTTACTGTAGGTGATAAGACTATTGTTTCTATTAGTAAAGAATTAGTCTACGGTAAGAATGAATCAAAGAATATAGGTCAGGTATCTGTAGAGCGGGAGCAAAACATAGTAGGTGCATGGTTGAAAGTCTCCATGAATACCCCTCATGAGATCTACAAGCTTGATAAAGTTATAGAAGCAGAGATAGTAGAAGCTGAGAAGAATAAAGTTAGGATTAGGCTTAAAGCTCCAGATAATACTTCAGGCAGGCTCTTCATAATAGAATTATCCCCTGAGCTTGTAGACATAGAGAATATTATGGGGTTCAATCTTACGGTTAACAGTGAAGTAGCTATTCTAGCTTCAAGCTTGTTAGACCTTGCTTCTGGAATATATGACCAGCCAGCATACGTATTCGTAATCTCAGCTAAGGGAGTGCAGATCCTCCTCTACATCCCACACTTCAGTGAGTATATAGTTGAGATAAATGCAATAATACAGAGAATCCTCGAAGCATTCGAAGAAAACCTTCAGAGAATCTTCACAATCCAATCAGCTACATACACAACAATAGTAGCCACAATAATACTGATAGCATCTACAGCGATCATAATACACCAGAAAAAATATCTACATAGAATCAAGTAGGAAAACAGAGGCGGCGGCAGCCCCCGAAAGATGATAGGAGAAGCAGAAGCCTAGACGTATAAGATAGTGTCCTACACGTTACCACGCAGCAGCCCCGCCGCATCTTAGTGCTGCTCCCTCCCGGGCCTAACACGGTTCGATGCGTTAGGAAGCTGGAGCCCACTCCTACGAGTGGGGCAGCCCCTACGGAGCTCCACGTGGACGCGTACTCATCCACTTCTTATACGTTGTACTTCTGCTTCTCCTATGCTCTTTCAGGTTATCCGGCCCCCGCATGTAGCCCGTCTCGGGTTACAGGGAAGGGCTAGCTCCCCGGCCCTACCTGCCGCCGCCAGTTATTACTAGTAACTTCTTCGCTTATAAATGTTAATGTGAGTTTGTCTATTTACTGTTTTATATTTGTCTTTTAGCATTGTTAGTGCTTACCCGTCAGGTATAGCGCTTTGATGGTACTTACTAGTTCTTGGAGTTCTGTTTCTAAGAGGAGTTTGATTGTATCAATCTTTTTCTTAGTAGCCTGTTTTATTCCTTAGTTTATGGTGGAAACTTCCCTTGTTATTCTTTTTTCTATGAGTTTTTCTCCAAGCGTGGGTATGAAGATTGTTATTCCTACTATTATTAAGATCGCTCCTATTACTCTACTAGTAAATGTTACTGGAACTATACCGCCATAACCTACTTTCGTAACTATTCCAGGAGCCTACCAGAAAGCAGCACCGGATTAGTAGAAGTATCCATACTGCTTCTACTAATCCAAGCTAGAGCTATTAGATTACATTAACATTGCATTCATATAGAATCTCTATAGTTGATGCTTAGGTCTTTCCTAATTATTGATATCTGTTCCCTCATCACTTTTTTGTCTTGAGGGTTAATGTATATTTCCTTGTTTTTTGATATTCTTATTGATGGTTTACGTTGTTGTCTGCCCGTCTTGTGGTATGGCTAGAGCATCATCTAAGGTTGTAGGTGTTGAGTGTAGGTTTTGTGGTAGAGTATATGATGCTGAGCCAGTATTCTCTGGAGGATTAAATGAGGCTAGGTCTATCGTCTCCAATCTCAACATGAAGTCTACACAAACATTCAGGAAAGCTAGGCTACCGAGGTATAAGTGGATAGCTACTAGGAAGAAACCTAAAGTAGAGCTCTCAGCAGACATGGCCAAGATACTCTACATCCTTGAAGAGAGAGGCGAGATGACTGTCAGAGAGCTATCATATATTCTAGGATTAAAGCCTAGAAGGGTTAGAGGGATACTGCAAGCGCTTAGAAAAGCTGGACTGGCTGAATGCATCATAAAACCTAGGAAGACTCTAGAATCATTCCTCGAAGAACGGGATACTCCATAACTAGGATATCTTCCAGAAGGGACATTTAAGAAACTTCCTCCAAATTATTCTAGCTTGTTCAAAAGGTTTTATTGTTAAGTTTAGAGAAGCTTCTAGTGGGAGATAGAATATTATCAGCCCCTTAAAACCATTCAAACTGAACACTTACGAGAAGATAGAAAGCTCTTAAGAAGATTCTCCAGATATATCAGGAACTTGAGAAGAATCATATTAAGATATGAGAGGCTTGCATCAATATATAAAGCCCTAGTAACGATATCATCCATAATAATGCACATAAGGCACAGAATTTAGAGATGAGTTCACTAGATGTTAAAGTTAGAATTGTTAGGGTTAAGGATACTTTAGTAGACGTGAAGCACAGCAAGCTGTTGGATTAGTAACCTCGTATTCTACATTCCTGGTTGTTCTGCATAATTGTACACTTTTAGATATTTCTTCATCGATTTAATCGTAGTTAATTTCAATC
>JAKCEX010000010.1 GCA_023539395.1 Candidatus Geocrenenecus arthurdayi
TTTTCCGTAGTTTATTGCTGCGTGGAGTGTGAATCCTAGTTTTGGTAGTTTTTCTTTTAGTATGTATCTTACTGTTGTTATTGGTATTCCTGTTTCTCTTGATATTGTTGTGTATTTTGGTCCATGCTTCATTAGTGCTTCTACTACTTTTCTAATCTGGTTCATATAATCGCCACGTTACCTGTTTTTCAAAAATCCTCTGTTTGATTTAAACTTTTGTTACATAATTCGTTTTTTAGTAGAGGGATAGAGTGTTGTTCATTAATGTACACTGCATGGTTCATTTATTCTAACTATTGGAATCTCTTCTGTAATGCTTTCTTTTCCGCGTCTATTATTAATTCTATTAGCTTCATGCTTTCTCTGTTTTCCTGCTTCAATATGCCTACTACTTCTTTTAGTGTTAACCCTCTAGCCGAGAGAACGATTACAGCAGGTCTCCCATACTTTTGAATTAGTACAGAGTTTCTCTTTAGTTCTGCAAGTATCTTTCTCTCTTTTTTATTTATTGGTTTCCCTCTCCTCGCAATTAATCCTAGGATATCTTCAAGCTCGCATTTGGCCACCCCTATTCTCTCTGACCCACAGACTGGGCAGGTAGGCTTCTCATCTATATCTTTGACGTAGACTTTGTTGTAGTATTCAAAGCATTCTGTACATGCTTGTATCCAGGATTCATAGAGTAGCCTAGACTTAACAGATGTTAATACTAGCTTCTTCATTCCTTCACCTAGCGTTACTTCTCCTTCATGCTCAAATCTTGAGAGTGTTAATTTAGCGAGTGGAGAAGGCTTAGAAGAAATACTCCTCCACACCTTGACTTCAACCCTGCTCTCAACTATGTCTTCGAGGATCTTCTTCGCAGTCTCTATATCGAAGTCGTGGAATAATGTATAGTTTAATGCTTCCCTATATACTACAGTATTCCTCAGTGTTTCAGCAAACTGATTTATGTTTAGCTCAGTTATGCTTGCTTCACTCTTTATTACACCCATCTTCCTAGCTACATGGATAAGCCTCCGCTTAAACAATGTTGAAGACTCCACTGCTCTTTTAACATTCTCTTCGAAGCCTTCCCTGAGCAGTTCTTTAACAGCTTCTATCACAGTCTCCCCTACTAGATGCTTAGACCTGAGTATAATCCTGTATGGGTTCTGTTGGCCATGTATTGGTGCTCCAATCTTCTCAGATAAGTAGTATGCTAGCACCTTCTGTATCGTTCTATTTGCTTTGAGCCCCCCATGAATATGCAAGATAGTGTATGGTTCATTTATCTCTAGAAGTACCAGTCTATCGGAAGGTACAGGTATCTTCTCTGATAAATGTTCTTCAATCTCCCTGAAAGCTTTCAATACTACATCAAAGCTTACACCATATCTTCCAGCTATATCATCTACTATCTTCTCAGATTCTTCTCCTGAAATCCTCCTTTCAGCATACTCTCTCCTAAGAGCTCCCACTTCCTGTGCTACTTCGTATGGTACAGGTATCTCGTCTCCAACCCAGCTTGGAACAGCACCTTCATAATCATCTAGAGATGAAACATATATTCTATCTCCTTCAGTATGTAGTATCTCCCAAGCTCTACCAGTAAGTATGAATCTTGTCCCAGGCTCACCATACTCTGCAACAAACTCTTCATCAAGTATACCGACAGATTCTCCACTCTTCTCTTCAATAACTAGATATTGATGCTCTTCAGGTATCATTGATAGATTTGAGAAGTAGTATTCGTATAACTCCATACTCCTCCTAGGCTTGGATACTATGCCATCCCTGATTTCAACGATTCCAAGAGAAGACATGTGTTGTATAACATCCATTAAGTCATCCATCTTTAAGTCTCTGAAATTGTAAGACTTCTTAATTATCGACATTACATCCTCTATTTTTACTCTATTATATTCTAGTATTAGCCCAGCAACTTGATGCATTAATACATCTAGAGGATTCATTGGTATCTTAGCTTCTTCTAATTCTTCGCTCCTAGCTCTCCTTGTAATAACTATTGATTCTAATGCATCATCTGAATCCATAACTATTACTACTCCCTTAGCAGTCTTCTCGAGAGAATGCCCACTCCTCCCAACTCTCTGAACAAGCCTAGTAACTTCCCTGGGAGAATTATACTGAATACATAATTCTATTCTTCCAACATCTATTCCAAGCTCTAGAGATGATGTACAGATTATCCCAACTAGTTCTCCACTCTTCAAGCCATGTTCAGCTGTAATCCTAGTTGATTTAGATAGTGAGCCATGATGTATACCTACTGGTACCTGCTGGTCCCATACTCTAAACCTATTTGTAAGTATCTCAGCTAGCGGTCTAGTATTAGTGAAGATAAGTGTTGATTCATGTTCTTCTATTAATTTCTTGATTGCTCGTAGCCTTGAAGCAACATCTGGGAATACTCCAAGCTTCTCAGCTAACTCATAATCTTCACTCTTAGGCGTGGGATACAATACATCTATCTGGATACTTCTAGCTACAGAAGCATCTATTATCTCACATTCTCTACCTACACCTACAAGATATTCTGCGATTTTCCTAGGGCTACCGATAGTTGCTGAGATCCCAATCCTCTGGAAATCCATGCCTGTTATCATCCTAAGCCTCTCTAAAGCTACAGATAGCTGGGCTCCCCTCTTATCTGTTGCAAGCTCATGTACTTCATCAACAATCACCCATCTAACATTTCTTAAGTAATTCCTAAGGACTCTAGCTGTAAGAATAACTTGGAGAGTTTCAGGGGTTGTTATTAGTATGTCAGGTGGAGAAATAGTCTGTATCCTCCTTTCACGGGATGCTGTATCTCCATGCCTTACAGCTACTCTAAAATCAAGCTTCTGAGCCCACCAATCAATCCTATCAAGTAGGTCTCTATTCAATGCTCTAAGAGGAGTTATGTATAGGAGCTTAATACCGTAGCCACTAGATTCAATAAGCATTTTACTAAATACTGGAAGTAGAGCAGCCTCAGTCTTCCCAGAACCTGTAGCAGCCATTAATAAAATATTCCTCCCTTCAATTATCCTAGGGATAGCATATAGTTGTGGAGCTGTAAGATGCTTAAACCTCTCTCTAAATGCTTCCGCTACAGGTTTAGCTAACATATCCAGTACTTCTTCTTCATCAAGTGGTAGTGTACTCATCTATCCACCTACACCATTTTTCTCAACGTTAAACTTAAAGGTACCTTAACAACATGCCTGCACCACTACCATCAGATACCCCTAATCTTTATTAAAATAGTATGCATCCCATTTTCTCCAAACCATTAAACTTGCAAAATCTATGTTATGATAAACTACTCATTCTTTCTCTTCTATTTTATGCGTCTTCCATAGTATATCTCTGATAGACTCAAGAGGTTGTTCTGGTATACCTATGTATGAAGCCGCAGTATGTATCTCAACCAAGTCTCTTAATTCTTCTAGGAAGTTTTTCAACTTGGTTCTCCATTGTCTATCTCTAGTTAGATGGTGGTCTAAGATTAACGTTTCTATACTTGTCTTCTTAATTATTCTCTTGAGATTCTTTAAAGATTTGTTGAGATCTTCATCTGAATACTTGTCTCCAAGCATGTATGTCATGGGTCCATCGCATATTACTACTTCAGGCATATTTGAGATAATGAATCTAGCTTGCTCTTCTACAACTATTCCTTCAACATCAGATGTATGAATAATTGTTTCTCCAGCTTCGTACACTGATACTTGGAGTACATATCCTAATCTAGAGTCATTCCCATGCTGTACAGGTTCAGAAAACTTTACTCTACATTTCCCGAATACTAGCTCTCTACCATCTACTACTTCAACATCTGCATTAACTTTCTTCAGATTTTCTAAAAAGATCCTTGCCCTCATCCTCTGACTATAGTTAATGTTATGGTGTGGATCCTTAATTAACAGCTTCTTCCCCGCTAACCAGCTTATATCTTCACTAGGTCTAGGGATGTGGTCGTAATGATAATGAGTAATAATTATTATATCAGATTCTCTAGCTGCTTCTGAAATCTTTTCTTTATGCTCTCTAAGTTTCTCATATTCTAATGGGTGAGGTGGAAGACCATACCTTCTTGGGCCAAGTGCTGCACTCGGGTCTATCAATATCTTGATCGACTTGGCCATAATAACAGTAGACATACTTCTCGTTCCAAGACTATCAAAAGCTATTGGCGTTACCTCCACTCTATCCCACGTAATATATGTATCAAATCTCATTGATTAAAATATCCATTTACTTATCCCCATCGTATAAATTAATGATTGTGTAAAAAAGGGCACCCTCATAATCGAATAGAAAAATAAGAATAATATACTAGATATAGTAAAGTAGGGTAGGTCGGTAAGATTGAGTGGAGATTTTAGAAAATTTTGTTACGATGAGTATCGAGACTACATGGTTTACTCAGCTCTTCTAAGAGTGGAGGAAGACTCTAAGAGAAGAGAAATCCTTAGGGAAATAGCATCTCAAGAATATGAACACTACTTATTTTGGAGGAACCTTTCAGATAAATGTCTTGTTAAAGTCAGTAGAATATACATCTACATGATGTTACTGATCAGGTTTATCTTTGGTTTAACCTTTACGCTCAAAATATTAGAAGCTCACGAATCTAGAACGATACAAGAATATAAGAGAATCATGAATAATTTAGATGATAATAGTAAGGTACAGTTAGAGAAGCTGATTAATGATGAAGAAGAACATGAGAGATATTTTATAAATCAGATAGATGAGAAAATATTAAAGTACACAGGGTTTATTATTCTAGGTTTAGCGGATGCAATCATTGAGATTACAGGCGTTCATGCAGGTTTTCTAGGTGTTACAAATTCAACGATTATAGCTGGTGTTGCAGGGCTTATAGTTGGATTTGCTGCTGCAATATCAATGGCTGTAGCATCATATCTCCAAGCAAAAACCCATATAATCGAGAAAAGTTCACCAATACTCTCTGCATTAGCTACAGGTATTACGTATATTGGATCTGTTGCCGCCTTAGCAACACCCTATTTCCTGCTAAGGAATATCTTATATGCTTTCATAGCCTCTATAACGATAGCTATAGTTTTAACATTCATCTTCACATTCTATACATCCATCGTAAATGAGAAAAACTTCATGAAAGAATTCACCGAAAGCATTCTACTGATCTTAGGCACTGCTTTAGCGACATTTTTCTTCGGTGAATTTCTAGGAGACGTATTCGGTATTAAAGAGAAAGTATTCCTAGGTTAATCTAGCTACTTCTACATCTAAAAACTATTCAATCTTGGTAATCAGCAATGTGAAGAGGGGCTTGAAGGCCACTAAACATTTAGCTGACGTGTTTGGCTAAATAAATTAAGTTCTTAGTAAAGTTTAATAAGTTTGCTCTAAACTTCTCAGCTGGGAAAAGGTTAATGGCTACCATCACTATCCCCGACGAGATCTATAACGTTATCTTGGAAATCGCTAATAAAAGAGGCATAAGCATTGAAGAACTATTAGTAGAATCTATAGCTGAAAAACTTGATCCTTTTACAAGAATCGAACTTTACATGAGGCTTTCAGAGAAGTATCTTAAAGAAGCTGAGGAGCTATATCAGAAAAATGACTTGGTTCAGGCTGGTGAGAAGCTTTGGGGAGCGGCTGCAACGCTCCTCAGTGCTTTTAGCGAAAAGACGAACCTGCCACATTATAGTCATAGAGATCTTAAAGAAGTATCCATATACTTGACTAGAACCATGAGGGATCCTGATTATACGAGGTTATTTTCAAGCCTTGAGACACTGCATGCAAATTATTATCATAACTTTCTCGATAAAGAGACTTTTGATATCCATAAGGAGGATGCTCTTAGATTTATAGGCAAGGTTAAAAAACTTCTCAATCCCTAAATTCCCAGCTTCTAAAAAGAGCTCACTAGATTACGGATACTACTTTCTTTAAGCAGTCTTTATAGTTGTTGGAGGCTTACTCATTCTTCTCCTTGGTACTCTCCACATAGTGGGCAGTAGATCGAGTCATAAGGTATCATTTCCCCACAATGCTTACATTTTTTTAATAATTCTTCTACAGTAACTTTTCTAGTAACCGGAGCTTCCTCTAAAACAGCCTCCTCCTTAGTTTTTGTTTCTTCTTCTATTTCTTTAACTAATTCTTTTATTATATCTAGTTCAGGCTCAGGTGTAACTGTAGGAGTCTCCATAGGCTTAACCTCTGCTTCCGCTTCTTCTCTAATAGCTTCTACAGGAACCCCTTCCTTTACAGGTTCTTCAACCAACTGTTTCTCCTCCACTACTAACTCTTCTTTTCTCTCTTCTATCATTTCTTCTCTCCGCTCCTCTAATTCTATTATAGGTTGTGGCTTAGGTTTCACCATGCTTAGATAAGCTAGAGAGATTATTGCAGCTAGAGCTGGAGATGATAGAATCGTGAGATGGAATAAAGGTCTCCCCAGAACTATCAATAATAATGGTGGTAGACTGATTTGAAGTATGCTATCAAATATGTAGGGTGTCAGTAGACCTAGGACTCCACCTATAACTGATGTTAGGACAGCTTTAAGCTTGTTTTTAGTGATTAGAGTAGACTCTAATCCTACTACTATACCTACAGCTGCTATCACCGTTATATCCAATATGATGTCAGAAATTTGTTGGAAGATTAGATATGTATATATGAAGGCAGGTAGTAAGAGAGATGTAAAGTAGGCTAGTATGCCTGCTGCCAGCGTTTTTAACCTCAATTCTTTCCAGTATAGTTTTCTAGAAACAACTCTTTAAATGTTTCCATTATTTTAGGAGTCATAATCTCATAACACTTCCCCAGTATTCTCATCGTATTTTCATAGTAAGTATTGTCTGGCAAGTCAAGACCTCTCAAACTATTGGTTACGGTAAACCGCTATTACAATATCTCCTACATTTGTACCGGTTGGTTCTGTAATTACATGACTTCCTACATGTTTAAAGAATTCATATGAATTGTTATCTTCTAGGTAGATTATAGGGTTAAGTCCATTCCTTACTGCTTCACTATATGTTTCATTGTCTACTATTGCACCTGCAACATCTGTTGGTCCATCAACTCCATCTGTCCCAATACTTACTAAGCAGGAGTAAGCTAGCTTACTAATGTTTATAGAAGTAGATAATGCTAGTTCCTGATTTCTTCCTCCTATACCATGACCTCTAACTCTTACTGTTGTCTCTCCACCACATATTAATGCAATTCTCCCCTTTTTATCTGCTAGCTCTCTCAATATACTCCCTAGGAATCTACCAATTTCTGAAGCTTCACCCTCCATATATCTTGTCAATATTTTTGCAGGGTATTTTCTTGACGTTAAGCATCTACGAGCAGCTCTACAAGCATCTGATACACTTGCAACAACTACGTTTTGAACTCTATCGAATACTGGATCTCCAGGCTTAGGATTCTCATCTAATAACCCATTTAATCCATCTTCAATCCTCTTCCTTATATTTTCAGGTACTTTATCCCATAGATTATATCTTCTTAAGACATCATATGCATCTTTGAATGTTGTTGGGTCTGGAGCGGTTAAACCTGAGCCTATTACTTCAAGCTTATCACCAACTACATCTGAAATTATTAATGATACTATCCTAGCATTATTAAGCTTCTTAACTAGTCTACCCCCCTTAATCTCTGAGATATGCCTCCTAACAATATTTATTTCATCTATTGTTGCCCCAGAACTTAGTAAGAGTTTAGTTGTCTGTGCTTTATCTTCCAGTGTGAGAGGTGGAGCTGGTAGGGGTGTTAATGCAGATGCACCACCTGAAATTAAGAAGATTACGAGCGTTTCAGAATCTACTGAACTAGCATATTCTAGTAACCTTTCCGATGCTCTTACTCCAAGCATACTTGGAATAGGATGAGTAGAAGGAGCAACCTCGATCTTCTCCAACCTAGCTTTTGATGCCAACTCTCTAGGTGCAATTATTAACCCCGAATCAATCTTATCCAGCAGTATCTCTTCAATATACTCAGCCATCCCTATAGATGCCTTCCCCGTACCTAATACAACCACCTTCTTGAATGCATTCAATCTGTATCTGGTCTTCTTAACTATTAACATGTTTCCAACTCTTTTTACATGTTTCTGTAAAGCATTCCGAGGCAATACTTCTTCAATAGATTTCTCAGCTGCATCTAATACATCTACTCTAATATCAGAGAGAATACCACTTCTTTCCTGAATCAGCTGATCAAAGTTCTTGATAATCCTATTCATCGTTAATAATAGAGAACGAATCTAGAGATAAATCTATTATTTCTAGATAAATCGGAAACAAGGATAGAAAACCATACTAATCTAGTAGCTTAGAGATACAGCTAATCATGCACCCATACACATTAATTGAATAAGATGATGAAGGGAATATTAAGTACATGTATTATCAAGTTATTAGGAGTTGGTGGTTGATGTCTAGGGGTGGGTATGTCTCGAGTAGAGCAGTTATTTATGGAAGAGTTGAAGAAGATGCAGTAGTATATGGTCCATCAAGAATTGGTAGGAATACGTTTATTGATAGGTGGGTTCAGGTTGGGTATCCATCTAGAGAGAAGCTGCTGAAAATTGCTGATTCTGAATTTTCCACCCTAGATAATATGAGTGATGGAGCTACAATAGGTGATAAATGCATAGTAAGAAGCTTCTCAATAATTTATGAAAAAGTAAGAATAGGTGATAATGTAGAACTAGGTCACGGAGTATTAATACGTTCCAACTCAACGGTAGGTTCAAGATCTAGAATAGGTAGTTTTACACAGCTTGATGGAGAAGTACATATTGGGGAAGAAGTAATAATCCAATCTATGGTATATCTTCCACATTTAACTGAAGTTGGAGATAAAGTATTTATTGGTCCAAACGTTGTTGTAACTAATGATAAGTATCCAATAGGCAGGCTTCAAGGAGTAAAGATAGGTAGAAACGTAATTGTAGGAGCTAACTCAACTATCTTAGCAGGAGTCAGCATAGGGGATGACTCAGTAATAGGTGCAGGCTCAATAGTAACCCATGATGTACCTTCTTCAACGGTTGTCGTAGGAGCACCTGCTAAACCATATATAAGCAGATGGGAATATGAAGAGAAAAAGAAGCAAATAGGTAGCTATAGACAATGATTTTTGGAATAGAATATTTATATAACCGCCTACACTATTTCATGAGTGCTAGTAAGGAGGTAGGTAATGCCGGAGATCTGCCCAGTTTGTGGATTGCCTAAATCGATTTGTGTATGTAAAACAATAAGTAGAGAGCAGCAGAGGATAAAAGTAAAATTGGAGACAAGGAAATGGGGTAGACCAGTAACAATTATTGAAGGATTAGATGGAGATAAGAATGAACTAGAGCAATTAGCGAGGAAACTTAAATCTTTATGTGCCTCAGGTGGAACCGTAAAGAATGGAGTAATCCTTCTACAAGGAGACCATAGAGATAAAGTTAAGGAAGTATTACTATCTATGGGTCATAGCGAAGAAAATATAGAAGTAGTCTAGCTGGACACCCTAGATTCTTCAAGAACTTCCTTAAGACCTTTAAACCTATTCCTAACTGTAACTTCTGTTACACCTGCAGCTCTAGCAATATCTTTCTGAGTTATATTCTGAGTTGTTTCTTGGCAGGCCATGTATAAAGCTGCAGCAGCTATACCTACAGGGTCTTTCCCTACAGTAGCGCCTTTCTTCGCAGCTTCCTGCAGTATCCTTAATGCTTCTTGAACTGTCCTCTGATCTAATCCAACTTTTGAAGCAATCTTATTCAAGTATATTGCTGGATCAGCTACTGGAACCTTAAACTTCAGATACTTCAATAGTAATCTATATCCCTGAGCTATTGTCTTCCTCTTAACTACTGGATATGCTTTCTCAAGTTCTCTAAGGTCTCTTGGAGCACCCATAGACCTGCATGCAGCATATACTGCTGCAGCCATTATAGACCTGATACTTCTACCTCTAACTAATCCCTCTTTTAATGCTTTCCTATATATTAGCATAGCTTTCTCAGCTATTGCTTGGCTTAGATGGAGTTTATCAACATATATTTGTAGTATGTTTACAGCTTGCTGTAGGTTTCTAGCTTCAGAAGCATCTACCTGGCTTGTAGCATCTAGCTTCTTCAATCTAAGAAGCTTCTCTCTAGCTTCCTTCGGAAGTTTTCTTCCAGTAGCATCTTCATCAATCTTATCTATTACTGTTGAGAGACCATGGTCACGATACATTATAGATAGTGGTGCTCCAACTCTACTTCTATTTTCTTCTTCATCATCTATACTTCTCCATTCTGGTCCACGATCTATATCTCTCTCTAAGACTACATATCCACAGCTAGGGCAGGTTACTTCTCCCGTCCTAGGGTCAGTTACTAATATATCATTTCCACATTCTGGACAGATCATTCCTTCCTTCCAGCTCTTCACTCTTTCCATTTTTCATTCACCTCCATAAAAAACAAATTTTTTATATCCCCAATACTGAAAGGATAAAACATGTATATTAGCCTTACCTCCTTGCCCAATTATGCTTCTAAACGATATTTAAGCATTTCTATTATACACATATTCCATGCAATAATGAATATCTCCATAGTTCCTTTATATTTAGATGGTAAGATTACACGGAAATGCGGAGTTCGGCTTTCGTACCGCCTATATTAGTAACTTGTTTGAATACATTCAGCTTCAGGATATATGCCATCTTGTTCCCGAAGGGGTATCTTCCAAGACTATTCCCATATTCTTTAATCTCTCTCTAATCTCGTCTGCTAAAGCATACTCCTTCTTTTGACGAAGCTTACTCCTTATATCTACTACTAATTCAATTAATTCAGCTATTTTCGTATCACTTAACTTCGCAATATCTTTCTGGAGTATCCCAAGTATGCTTCCAAGCTCTCTAAAAGTACTTAAAACTTCTTCTGCCAACTTCCTATTTATTTCTCCTTTTTCTTGACAATACTTAAAGAATAATGTAGCAAAATCATGTAGTACAGCTATTGCTCTAGGTGTATCAAGATCATCATCCATGGCTTCTAAGAATTCTTTCCTCATAAGTTGAAGTTTTTCTCTAATCTTCTCTGATTCTGGATCTATTTTTTCAACTTTAGGCGCTGTCTGAGCATAACGTATAACGTTGTATAGTCTTTCAAGCCCTTGCTGAGCTTGTTTTATAGGTGTTTCAATTAGATGCTCAGGCTTAATTGGATTCAAGGGGTCAGGGTCGAAGGGAAGTCTGAGATCCATTCTATGCCTGTATCTTGTTAGTAGTACCCAGTATCTCAGCACTTCTGGATCGAAAACCTTCATTGCATCTCTAACGGTAATATAGTTTCCAAGAGACTTAGACATCTTCTTACCATTAACTGTTAAAACATCTGTATGCACCCAGAATCTCACCCAAGGTTTAACATCCGTATATGCTTCAGCTTGAGCTACCTCTGCTTCATGATGAGGAAACATTAATTCTTTAGCTCCACCATGTATATCTATCTGTGAACCTAGAAGCCTCAATATTATTGATGTATCTTCAATATGCCATCCAGGTCTACCTAAACCCCATGGAGAAGGCCAGCATGGATCTTTAGGATAACCTTCTCTAATCTTTCTCCATAAAGCCCAGTCTGCATCATTCTTCTTATTCGGGTCAGGCTCAATCCTATGGACTCTATACTCTCTTGCTGGATTGACTCTTGAAAGCTTACCGTAATCTCTAAACATAGATGAATTAAAGTATAATGCATTCAGAGTATCATATGCATACCCTTTTTCTTCTAGTTTACTTGCAACCTGTATTATCTCGGGAATAAAATCGCTTGCTCTAGCAAATAAAGTAACCGAGTTTATCCCAAGAGCACGTAAGTCTTCTTTAAAGTATTCTTCAAATTCTCTAGCTAAGCTTATAGGGTCGAGACTACGATTCTTATGCAGTATCTCTTCAATGAGCATCCTACCATTTTCTGAAAGACGTACAGTGCTGTCAAGCATCAATTTTCCTTCAAGAAGAGCATATTCTTTTTCTAGAATCTTTCTTTCATCTTCATCTTCTATTTGAGATAACTTCTTATCCAACTCTATTAACTGTTCTCTAAGGTTTGGCATACCTGCTACTTCGATATAACCAGATTTAACCAACTCGATTATTCTTTCTCTCGTATAATCTAACCCTATCTCCAGCTGACTCATTATCTCACTTATCTTCCTATCTGAATCTTTAAGAAAAGCTAGGATTCTTCTATCAATCGACCTATTTATTATCTTATCATCCACATCTGTTATATTCATCAAGAAGAAGACTGAGTATCCTTTATAGGTTAGATATCTAACTAATACATCATAGAAGAAGTAAGTTTTCATATGTCCGAGATGCATATAGTCATAGACTGTTGGACCACAAACATACATAAACACTTTACTACCACTAATGGGGGTAAACTCCTCAACTTCACGGGTTAAAGAATTATAAATTCTTAAACCTTTATCAGCAGCCATTTCCCCCATCTATTGTCAAGGTGAGTAATTTTAAATTTTAAACTTTTAACTAAGCATCGCTACATAGATATATTGGTTTAAAAGCTAGAAATACTGACCTCCTGACCTTGAAGGTTTGGGACTATGTATAAGATTGTTATCTTAGCTGGAGGGCTTGGTAAGAGGTTGAGACCATTAACAGAGAATACTCCGAAGGTTCTTCTTCCAGTAGCTGGGAAGCCAATCTTGGAATGGCAAATATTATGGCTGAGACATTATGGATTCTATGATATCATTTTGTGTGTAGGATACCTTTGGCAGAGGATTAGGGAGGTGATCGGTGATGGGAGCAGATACAATGTCAAAGTCGCGTATGTAGTAGAGTCTGAGCCATTAGGAACAGGTGGGGCATTAATGAATGCAAAGAAAGAACTTGAAGATACTGATAAATTCATAGTAATTAATGGAGACATACTAACTAACCTAGACTTAGTAGAGTTTTCTAGATATATAGACGATAATGTTGGAGCTATAGCACTTGTCCCCCTACCATCAACGTTCGGTATAGTTGATTTTGATAAAAATACATTAAAGATAAAATCATTTATTGAGAAGCCTAGGATAAAAGACTACTGGATAAATGCAGGGGTGTATATCTTCAGAAATGAGATATTCGATTATCTCCCTGAAAGGGGAGATATTGAGAGAACTACTTTCCCTAAGCTAGCCAGTGAACTTAAGCTTAAAGCTGCAATCTTTCCAGATGCGTTCTGGATTAGTATAGATAGTCATAAGGATCTAGAGGAAGCTTCAAAAATGATCCCCGAGGTTTATCCTTTCCATAGATATGTATAAAGAAAAAAGAGAAATACAGCGTCTTCAAGTATTCTACCCATGAGCAAACAGGCTTTCCAGATAAAGATTGAGACAGAAGACTTCGAGCAGTTAATCTTGCTAAGTTCGATCATGCCTGTATCCTTAATCAACATAGATGTAGAGAAGAAGATTGCATTCGTATTTTTACAGCCTCTCGCTTCAACACTCCCAATAGTCTACTATAGTAGACTAGAGAAAATACCTCAAAATAGATTCGTTTACCTAAATAGAGTGACTGGAAAAGTTAGATTTGGAGATGAATTCTCAACAGAACCAAACGATATAACAATACCATTAGTGAAAGTAAAAAGCGGTAACCTAATAGTATGATTATTCAAAGCTACATATAGAATATAGGAAAGGAGCTGTAAGCTTAACAGAAGTAAGAAATTTTATCTGATACAAGCTAAAAATGGCTTACTAGAATACCCTTGTTTACCAAGCATAATCTTTAAAGATATATGCATCGGTTTTTCTTGAGTCCAAGTTTATCTACTTGTCCATAGAATATTATGTTAGAGGAAATGAAGTTCATAGGAGAGTTTTGGCTCTTAGATGTTGCTGTAGAGTTAGAAGATGGTAACCCTTCTATCTGGTTATGGTGTAAAGACAAAGATGGGAAGACATACATTGTTAAACAAACGTATTCTCCTAGCTTTTATATTGTATCAGATAAAATTAGAGATATTCTTGAGAATTTGAGAAGTCAGCAGCTTAGAGTTGAAGAAGTTGATAGGAAAATTAGAGGTAGAGATGTTAAAGCTCTTAAAGTTTATGTTAATGTAGAAGATGTTGAGTCTGCTGCTAAGAAGATTATGAAAGGATTAAGGAATATCGAAGTATTTGAAGAAGATATTAGACCATCTACAAAATACTTGATAGAGAATGGATTAAAACCTTCAGGTGGAGTAAGAGTTTTAGGTGAATTGATTGAAGATGGTGTATTTAAGATTGTGGAAGCTGAGAGAGTTGAGTATATTCCAGATATGATTTCGCCTCCTCTCCATGTCTTATCATTCGATGCAGTGTATTATTCTAAGAGTGGTTCTCCACGACCTGAGAGAGACCCAGTTATAATAATCTCTATTACTACATTGAAAGGATTAAAGATACAGTTAGTGGGGGATGAGAAGGAAATACTTCGAGAATTCATAAGAATCATAGAAGAAGAAGACCCCGATGTTATTGTAGGTTTTTCATCAAATAGAATTCACTGGAATTACCTAGTGGAGAGGGCACGTATAAATGGATTAAAGCTTACTATTGGAAGACTCAGCTCAGAACCTCATACAAGTATACATGGACATGTCTCCATCAGAGGTAGATTGAATATAGACTTAGAAGACATGGCTAGAGATATACCTGAGCTGACAGTTGAGACTCTAGAAGAATTTGTCAGCTATCTAGGTCTACAATATAGTTTTGATACAGTTGAAGATTGGGAAGTGGCTGAAACATGGGAGAAGAATCCTGAAAAAATTAAGAGATACTCTATACAGAGAGCAGAAGCACTATTGAAATGTTATGAAGCTCTAGTAGATTACATATTCAGTCTAAGTGAGCTGACTGGAATGCCTGCTGATTACGTCTTAACAGCATCTACAGGATTTAGAGTAGAAAACTACTTAATGTATCTTGCTGTAAAGAAGAATGAGTTAATCCCTAAGAAGCCCGAGATCTCCCATGTATCATATATTGGTGGGCTCGTCAAGAGTCCTAAGCCTGGATTACATAAAGATGTTGTAGTAGTAGACTTTAGGTCGATGTATCCGAGCCTAATGATCAAGTATAATATTTCCTTCGATACTCTAAGTGAGGATGGAGAATATATTTCACCAAATAATTATAGATTCCGTAAAGAACCTGAAGGATTTCTCCCACATGCATTAAAGACATTAATATCTGAGAGGAGGAGGATACAGGAGAAGCTGAAGATACTTAACCCTGAATCTACCGAGGCCAGAGTATTGAATGCTCGTCAGAAAGCTGTTAAAGTAATTTCTAATGCAGTTTATGGGTATACGGGATGGGTTGGAGCAAGATGGTATACTAGGGAAGTTGCAGAAGCTACTACAAGCTGGGGTAGACAAGTCATCTTAGAATCAATGAGGAGAGCTGAAGAGCTCGGTATGAAGGTGCTATACTCTGATACAGATTCACTCTTCCTCCAAGATTATATTGGAAAACTTGAAAGCTTCCTTAAATGGATAGAAGAAGACCTTGGCCTAGAAGCAAAGATTGACAAAATCTATAAGCGGATACTATTTACGGAAGCTAAGAAGAAGTATGCAGGGATAACTGAAGATTCTAAGATAGATATTGTTGGATTAGAAGCTGTTAGAGGGGACTGGAGCATGATAGCTAGAGAAGCACAGAGAGAAACCGTTAAAACATTACTTGAGAAAGGAGATGTAGAAGAAGCATTGAAGACTTCTAGAAGATACGTTAAGAAGATCCTGGATGGAGACATAGAATTGAGGCAGCTAATAATATGGAAGCAGATAACTAGACCACTAGATGAGTATGAGGCTACTCAACCCCACATAGTTGTAGCACGTCAATTAATACAAGAAGGATGGAGGATACAGCCGGGAGATAAGGTAGGATACATCATTATTCGTGGTGGTGGACCATTGTATAGAAGGGTTAAGCCATATTTTAAAGTTAGTAGGGATGAAATTGACTGGGAATACTATCTGGATAAACAAGTTATGCAAGCATGTATCCGCATCCTTGAACCCCTTGGAGTTAAACTTGAAGAATTAAAGAAGACTGGAGAAGTTTCATTGACTGATTTTCTTTAACCAAAGTTATACTAAACAGTGTTTCTGACTATTCCTAACTTTTTTCTAGAAATTCTTGTAGGAATTTTCTAAGGTCTTCGTATGGTTTACCCTTCAAGAGTGAGAATCCATGTCTTTCTTCTTCGTAAAGCTTGATGACATAGTTTGTTTTACCTTCTTTTTCAAGTGCTTCTGCAAGCATTACGGTATGTGTCGGCGGGATTGTTTCATCTCTTAATCCATGCATTAGTAAGATCCTCCCATGAATCTTCGCTACATTATATATCGGGGAGAGGTCTTGAAGAACTAGCGTTTTATTGAGCTTATTATCTTCAATGTATTTAATTATGCTGGTGTAGTATCCGCCCCACTCAGACCATAACGCAGGGTCTCTCCTAGCATGGTTAAAGGTTTCCTCTAAATCTGTTGGACCATACGCATCTACAATACATTCAAGACCAGTTTTTATACCTGCCATTAATGCTAGATATCCACCTCTACTTGTTCCAATTATGCACATCTTTTCATAATTGATGAAGTATTTCATCTTAATGTATTCAATAGCTTTAACAACATAGTTTATTTCATCCATCAAAGTCATGTTTTCCGGGTAATCAATAGAAAAAACTAAAAATCCCAAGTCACCTAATTTATCATAAAAGCTTTTACAGTATTCTACAGCTGCTTGGCTAGATGCTCTACCTCCATGAATCACGACCAATGCATGATAGATAGTTGTGTTTTGTCCACATATGAGTATCCTACCATTACCTAGTACTTCTTCATAGAGTCTTAGATGTGTGCTCACTCCAGGTGGAAGCATTAAGAAGAGCGTAAGTGCAGCTATGAAGATTGTTGAGGATAGTAGGATAACGATGAATAATCTATGAATTTTTGTCTTCAATCTCTCGTAACCTCTCCAACCAGAGGTAGAGCCTATAAATTAATTACTCTACTTAATAAAATATTTTTAGAGACTAGATTAATTTATCCCAGATTTACTATGTTCCTCATAAAACTAGCTAGATTGTGAGCTGGTGGTCATATATTCTTCTAATGTAGTACACAAACAATACTATTAAGTAGGAAGGAATCAACCTCATTCATAACGAAGTTTTCTCAAGAGAGTTTCCATGAGAATACTTCAAGTGGGTTTAGGAGGGTTACTTCGACTATTTCTCCAGATGATAGCTTTACTCCTGGAGGTATTAGGATGTATCCTCCAGCTTTCGATAGTATTGTGATTAGTGTTGATCCGCCAAGCCTCTTCAAGTGTGGTGTCGCTCTTAAACCATCATTACCCCATTCTAGAATAACAGTTCTAAAGGTGTATAATCCAGGTCTAGCTTCTATAGGCATGGTCAGCTTAGCTAAGACTTTAGGTAGAAGACCTATCCCATCATAATATATTTTTGAGATGATTGGCATGATTATATTGCATATGCATGAGGTTGCTGAGCCGATATGTCCTGGTACGAGGAATACTGGTTTACCATCTACTTTACATACACCTGAAACCTTCCCAGGACTCAATGTTGTTGCATGGAATATTACTTCACCTATCTTCTCTACACTCATGCCTGTATAGTCTCTTACACCTCTAGCTGTTCCACCGATTAATGCTAAAGCATCATAGTGGCTGATATTCTTTGAGATGAATCCTACTATCTCATCTGGGTCATCTCTAAGAATTCCAATGGAAACTGTTTTACAACCTATTAGCTGGAGTGTAGATGATACTAGGAAGAAGTAGTTGTCTGGGTATGGTATTCCTTTCTCAAATCTTTCTAGAAGCTCATCACCCACCGATGCTATCCCAATTGTTGGCTCTCTATAGACTTTGACCCTAGTTAAGCCTATCTCCAGTAATAGGACTTGGTCTTGAGGTCTAATGACTGAACCTCTAGATATTAGGACATCCCCCTTCCTAGCATCTTCCCCTCTCAATATAACATCTTCGTATAATTCAACTTCCTTCTTAATTAGTACGTAGTCTCCCTGCCTTAATGTAAACTCTTCTCTAACGATTGCATCAGCACCTTCAGGTAGAGGAGAACTAGTTGCAAGATATACTGCTTCTCCCCTCCCAACTCTTAAACCTATTTCCTCACCATCCTTCAAAACAGAGCCGACCAGTAGGAGCTTGACAGGATTAGATGCAGTTGCACCTCTAGTATCTTCATATCTCACAGCATAGCCATCGTAAAATGCTATATTCTTTCTAGGCATATCGAACGGTGCTTGGATGTCTTCTGCTATCCTTCTTCCAAGAGCTTCAGACGCAGGGACAAGCTCATATGCTGCTTTCTGTGGGAAAGCTTGAAGAGCAGACTTCAAAGCTTCATCGTAAGGTCTAGCTCTAAATCTATATTCTAAAGGCATGTAAGAAAATCAGGCTATCTTAAAAATAAATATTATGGGTCTTATTCTAAACTCGGAGAGAGCTCTAGACTGATAGTTTACTGATGAGTATTTCATGAAAAGTTAATTATTATGTTTGACTTGGTTGATGGTGGAAGAATCGTGGCGACTATTACATTTGAGGTTCCTGAGAAGCTTCTAGTTATTCTGAAAGAGAGAGCTAAGTCAGAGGGTAAAATTATAGAAGAACTGATTAGTGAGGCAGTTCTCAAGTATTATGATCCTGGCGACCCAGGGCTTAAAGCTGAGATCTACTTAAAGCTCTGTCAGAAGTATCTTATGGAAGGTGAGAAACTGCTTAAAGAGAAAGACTATGTTCAAGCTTCTGAAAAATTTTGGGGTTCTGCCACCCAGATAGTTAAGGCAATAGCAGCTGAGAGAGGTCTTGAATTAAGAAGTCACGATGAATTACATAGCTTTATCTTAAAGCTGGAGAAGGAAGCTGGAAATCCAGATATTAGAAGGCTTTGGCAGTCTGCTGGAATGCTGCATCAAAACTTCTATGAGAACTGGCTTCCACCCGAAATGGTTGAAGAAAACGCTGAAGATGTAAAAAAATTAATTAACATTATTAAGAATATGCTCAAGCTCTAGGAATATAACTTTAAGGTCATTAACCTGTTAAATTGTAAATCAATTTTCATGACACGTTTACATGGGATAATTTATTAATCATGGTGACGTAATAGATTTTAGTTGAGTCTAAATGCTTTATGGGGTATTGCTGGCAGGTGGTTTATCAGAAAGGTTTGGGGGGGATAAGTATCTATGGAGGATTCAGGATAGACCCCTCATATCGATAGTTGCTTCTGCTGTTAGAGGTTTATCGGATAAGGTTCTCCTAATAGTTAGGGATCAAGAACGTGCATCTAAGCTTTTGGAAGAATCACATGCTCATGTAGATGGATTCATTATCGATGATCCCAACATTAATTGTAGTGGACCTCTCAGGGGGATGCTTACTGCATTATTCCATGTTGAAGCTGACGAGTACCTCATAGTTCCAGGAGATATGCCGTGGATTGATAAAGAAAGTTTAGGCCACTTCATAGATATGTGTAGAAGTCTAAACGTGGATTGTGGGAGTATAGTGTGGGGGAACGGTGCATTGTCTTCAACGATACAATACTTCACGAAGAATGCTAGAAAATATCTTGAAGTAGTTGCTAAGCTACGTGGAATCTATGGTCGTGCAACAGATACTTTAAGAAGCTGTAGCAGGATACTCCTAGCTCATGTAAAAAATGTTACAAATGACCCTAGAAAACTCGTAGGTGTAAATTTTAAAGAAGAGATAATTAACCCGGAGATACCGCCTATTGATGGAGTGGTTAAAGACAACGTATACATCGAGCATCTCAACCCTTACTTTATCCAGGCTTTAACTACTGAAAACTCTCAAAGAATCAATGAAGCATTAGAGATTTACAAGTTCGAGGCAGGAGAATACCTTAGCTTGAATGTATATCATCTTGCATTACATACATTGATTGATGTGAAAAGATGCTTGAGTAGGGAAGATACAGAGATGGACAGTAAAATCCAAGTATGTATTAATGAGTTAGGGTGGAATAGAGCTAAACATCACATACCTAGATAACCATAAAGCATCTAGATAACTCAAATCAATGAAGCCTATTCTGAGTGCTCACTTATATTTTAATTAATTCTTCCTCCGGTATGAATCTCTTATACCATTTATCATAAACTAGCTTGCTGACTATATGGAATTCAATTGGATAATCTATATATTTTCGTCTAAGAGAAGCTCTTATCTTATCAATCTGTTCTAAATCGTCTATATCTGATATGATTAGCATATCTATATCGCTCAAAGCAGTATACTTGCCTCTAGCTGCGGAACCGAACAAGTATACCTCTGACCCTGGTAGTAGCAGCTGTACCTGATGCTTAACATCCGCTAAGATTCTTCCTAGATTGCTGAATATATAGTTTAAACGTTTCCCCTCTTCTATATAGATATCGAAGCTAGATCTTCTCGACAAGCGGTTTCACCACCTCGGCTATGAATTTCATCATAGCCTCCACTTCTATTCTGCTATACCTCCTTGGAAGATACCTTGAACCAATACATGCATCTTCAATCTTCGTTAACATCAATAGATATTCTTCTTTGTCAATTAATATATTGAGTGTTGAGGCTAGTTTTGAAAGTTCACTCACGAGCCGTGTCAATGAATGTGTTCTTGGATAGGTACCAGTTTTTATCAAGAGTTTATACTTCAGTATCAGTTGACAGTATTGCTCTATGTTGAATGCTGCCAGGTCATAGAAGCCTTCTTCTATGAGGCGTTTTGCATTTTCAAGAAACATTTGAGCTCTTTCTCTAATTAGTTCTGCTTCTTCAAAACTCAATCTAACTCGATGAAGTAATAAGTAAAGCTGAATATATGTTCTCCTATACGGTAGCACTCTCCGCTCTTGAGAGTAATAGCTATATTCATCATGGCTGAATTCTTAGCATGGTGTCTTTAATGAAGGTTATTGCTATCGTTGGTTATAAGAGGTCTGGTAAGACTAGGCTTGCAGTAATGTTGATAAGGAGCTTAAGGGAGAGAGGATATAAAGTAGCTAGTGCTAAGCATGTCCACCATGCTGATTTCAGTATTGACCAACCTGGTAAAGATAGCTGGAAACATAGTGAAGCTGGAGCAAACCCAAACATAATAATCTCCCCAAGAGAAGTAGCATTAATATGGAGAGATAGAAGCATTAATTCCATAGAAGATCTATTAAGCCTTACCAGAGGAGAAGTAGACTTCCTCATCTTAGAAGGATTCTATAGCTTAGTTAAGGAGTATGAGAGAGCATTGAAAATAGTGCTTATCAAGAAGGTGGAGGAAGCAGTCGGATTAAAGGGAGATGTTATCGCATCGTTCGAAGATACTAATCTTTCAGGAATATTAAAGCTTCCTGAACAATACCCACAGTTACTAAACATTATCCTCACAGCTTAGGATAGCTCATAAAGCTGTAGACGGGTAGAATCGTAAGTCTCGGTTAAAGAGAGATAAAAATGCAACATCAAAAATCTGAAGATTAAATAGATTCTCTTCATCTCTTCTACTAAATTATTTTAAGAGAGAACTTAACCATAATGTTTTCCAGCATACTCGTTGAGGGTTTCCATTGAAGTTCTTGAATATGCTTATCTAGTTGATATCTCATGATAAGCCTTGATTAAGATAGAAGAAAAGAAGCTTAAAGAAGCACTAAACTTTCCAATACTTATATTATAAAGTAGTCAGGATTAGGGTTATACTAATACATTACTCTACCTCTAAACTACATCAACTGGAAATAACTATCAAGAACAACCGTAACGAATTTAATGTATCTTAGAGGTGATAGAGGTGAGTAGAAGATACATCCCGATTGGGATAGCTGGTTCAAGTGATAGAGAGTTACTAGAGAATGCTGTTAGGAAGGCTAGGAGATTCGCTCAGAGATTGGCTGAGTATAAAGATGAAGTTAAGCTATTAAGCGGAGGAGATGGTGGATTAATGAAGATCGTATGTAAAGAATTTGTTGAACATGGTGGAGAGACAATAGGCTTCATACCAGTAGAAGATGAGGGGAGGAAGCCTGGAGACCCAAGATACAATCCATACAATACTATAAGGATACTTACTGGTGTAACATTCCAGACTAGGAGCATAATGCTTGTACGCAGTAGCTATTCATTCGTAGTCCTTGGTGGTGGAGCGGGAACGATAATTGAAGCATACCTCGCATACTTATATGCTATACCTCTCATAATCTTGACTGGGACGGGGTATCCATCGGACAACCTTGAGAAGATATGTATTGATGGCTATTTAGATCATAGAAGGATAATTAGAGTCTACTTTACAGGAGAACCTGAGGAAGCTGCGGACCTTTCCTATAAACTAGGTTCTGAGAAATCTAGATCCATTAATGCTTAAGCTGGTAGTATGCTCCTGCAATTGCGAGAACTATTATTATTATGAGAGAAGCTATTGTTCCCAAGGATATGAATATATTTATAGAGTAGGAGACGAGGATCGCGCCGAGTACTGCTGTCCCAATTGAAAGTAGCTTGTTGAAGAGTACTAATACTACTGCAAAAACTATTACGGCTATTATTAATGGGGGCATCCAGTCTTGGAAATAGGGGTTAACAAATCTATAAGTTAAGTATCCTGCTATTACTGCTCCAAGAAGGTGGATTAAAGCTATTGCTAGTACTCCAGATATTATGAATCCTAAGAATGCTATTATGTAGTTAAATGGTTCACTTATCTTAAGCCATGGAATTATGTATTCATAGATTAAGATTGCTCCAATTATCCCTCCAACTATGAATGTAATTATCTTAACCAACTTCCTTCCATAGAAGACTAGTATGAGACCGAGTATTAAGAAGATTATAGCAGGAAGAGATTCTATAGATTGAAGATTTACATTCAACTGTAGGATCATCACGAGATCTCATCTATCCTCACTAAATAAGTTTTCTTCTTATATACTCTATAATCTTGTGGGCTACATTATCAGTCTTAGCTTTCCCTCCAAGATCTGGTGTTAGAGTATCTCCATCTTCTAGGATTTTCTCAACTGCTTCTCTTATTTCTCTTGATGCATCCATGAATTCTCTCCTCCCCTTCTTATATGATAACCATTCGAGCATCATTGACCCTGTGAGAACTTGACCAAGTGGATTAGCATATTCAGGGTCAATGTCTGGTGCAGACCCATGTACAGGCTCAAACAATCCATGTTCATCACTAATATTTGCTGAGCATGTTAACCCTATAGATCCAATTAATCCAGCAGCTTCATCGCTTAAAATATCTCCGAACATGTTTGGTGTTAATAGTATATCAAACCTTTCTGGGTTTATAATTAATTGGTATGCTGCATTATCTACATACATATCCTCAACATCAACGTTATCGTATCTTCTTCCAACTTCTACTGCAACATCCCTGAAGTAGAGGTAGCTTCTCAAAACATTTCCTTTATGGATTATCGTAACTTTCTTTCTTCTTCTTAGAGCTAGATCGAAAGCTATCTTAGCTATCCTCTCTGTTCTCTTCCTAGTTATAACCAGTAATGCTACTGCATAGTCTGGACCAAGATCTTCTACTCCACGATATAGGTCTTCAGTATTTTCCCTAACAATTACTAAGTCTATGTTTCTCCAGAAACTCTTAATGCCTCTAAAAGTTTTGAATGGACGTATATTTGCATAGAGGTCTAGATATTGTCTCAGGTATACTATTACATCTCTAGCTGTCTCACCTACTGGTCCCTTAAGACATGCATCCGAGTTAACAATCTTCTCAAGAGAAGATTTTGGCAATGCTTCCCCAAATTCTCTTAAAACATTATCTCCTGCAGGTGCATCAATAAACTCTAGGTTGAGATTATAGAGGTCTGATACTTCTTCAAGTATTCTAAGAGTTACGTTAACTATTTTAGGGCCGATACCATCACCATGTATAACGCTAATTCTCACCAATTTAAACCCGTAAGACCCTCTAAATATGCAAGTTATATCTATTTTTCAGGTTAAACTTATTATCTCATCTTTAATATAATGAGTGCTCGAGCCTCTTGCCTAAAAATTTAAATAGTATTAAAGAAAGAATTCTATCTACAAGAGCGTGGTGAGAATATTGCTCCAAATTCGATATTCCTAACTGCTTCAAAGAGTTTGACTAGCACCATAGTAGAAGTAACTATCATCTTTTACTTTGTCTTGCTCATTACCCTCTTCTAGGTGGTCTATATGGCTTGGAGAAGCATTATCTCCAGAGAGTATATTCTCCCTGAAAGAGTCCAGATCTTTGATACAACTCTTAGAGATGGTGAGCAAACACCTGGAGTAGCATTAACTAAAGATAACAAGATAGAGATTGCGAAAGCTCTTGATGAATTAGGAGTAGATGTAATCGAGCTAGGATTTCCAATAGTCTCTAAAGGTGAAGAAGAAGCTATAAAAGAGATTGTAAAAGAAAATCTAAGATCAAAAACATGTGTTTTAGCTCGTGCCAATAAACTAGATATTGATAAAGCAATTGAGTGTGAAGTAGACTGGGTACATATCTTCATTGCTACTTCAGATATTCACTTAAAGCATAAGTTGAAAATGAGTAGAGAAGAAGTAATTGAAAAAGCTACTAGAATGGTGGAATATGCTAAAGACCATAATGTAACAATCCACTTCTCAGCTGAAGATGCTACTAGAACAGATCTCGACTACCTAGTTAGAGTGTTTAAAGCAGTTGAAGAAGTAGGGGCAGACAGTATTGATATTCCAGATACAGTTGGGTTCGCAGTTCCTTCAATTATCAGGATAATAGTCTCCACGGTTAAGAAGAGTCTAGAGGTTCCTATCGCTATACATTGCCACGATGATATGGGTTTAGCTGTAGCAAACTCTCTAACAGCTGTTGAGTCTGGTGCAGAAATAATACATGCAACGATAAACGGTATAGGTGAGAGAGCGGGTAACGCATCTTTAGAAGAAATCGTAGTAGCATTACATACATTATATGGAGTTAAAACAAATGTTAAACTTGAAAAAATATATGGAGTCTCAAGGCTTGTTGAAAAATTAACTGGAATTATCGTTCCAAAGAATAAAGCTATAGTTGGTGAGAATGCTTTTAGCCATGAGAGTGGGATACATGTCCACGGAGTTATATCCTCACCTCAAACATATGAACCAATAGAACCTGAGACAGTAGGTAGAAAGAGGAAGATAATATTAGGTAAACATTCAGGAAAACATTCAGTCATGGAGCTAGCTAGACAGTTTGGAGTTAGACTGAATGATGATCAAGCAGAAACGATTCTAAGAGAGATAAAGAATATAGGAGACTTAGGCCATAAAATTAACGAGATACAATTCCTAGAGATGCTAGTAGGTGTTACCGATAGATGCAATATCTATAAGAAAGCGGTTATTAAGGATATATGTTTACATTCTACAGAAACTGGCACGACCGCATTACTACATCTAAATATATTGGGGGAAGACTACGTCTTAACAGGTTTTGGAAGGAATGAAATAGAAGCTTTAACGAACATTTACTATACATCATTAGAGAGAACTTATAGATCAAGTCTAAGTGATTACAGAGTCTGGTTAGCTCCAAGCATGAAGTTGGTATCTGAATCTGAAGTAATACTATGTACGAATAATAACAATGAAGTTGTTGGGAGAGGTATTCACCATTCGCACTCTATAGCTTTTGCACAAGCATTGATTAATGCTTTAAATCAATTACTTGAAAAGGAGGAGATGAGAAATGATTGAAGCCTCTGGTGCTAAAGCATTAGTTGAAACATTAAGAAAGATTAAGGTCGAGGTAATCTTCGGAATTCCAGGAGGAGCTATAATGCCAGTATACGATGAATTAAGAGATTCAGGGATAAGACATATCTTAACCAGACATGAACAACATGCAGCTCACATGGCTGATGGATACGCTAGAGCAATTAAGAAACCTGGAGTATGCATGGCTACCTCGGGACCAGGCTCAACAAACCTAGTAACAGGGATTGCAAATGCTTACATGGATTCGTCTCCCATCGTTGTTTTCACGGGTCAGGTAGCTACAACTATGATGGGAAAGGGGGCATTCCAAGAAACAGATATTATTGGGTTAACAACGCCGATTACTAAATGGAGCTATCAAGTAAGGTCTGTAAGAGAGATACCGAATGCTGTTATGACAGCTTTCAAATTAGCAATAACGGGAAGACCAGGCCCAGTAGTTATAGACCTTCCTAGAGATATCCAGGTAGGAACGGGGCTAGTAGACTTTGAGAAAAATTCTATGTTAGTGAAGATTGTTTCTCCTCCACCACCTGACCCTCTTATAGTTAAGAAGATTGTTCAAGAACTACTTCAATCTGAGAGACCAGTAATATTGGCTGGTGGAGGTGTTAAATGGGCTAGAGCTGAAAAGCTTCTAATACGGTTAGCTGAGACCCTGCTTATACCTGTTGCAACTACTTTTATGGGTAAAGGCGTGATACCTGAAACTCACCCATTATCTCTAAGATGCGTAGGTATGCATGGAAACCCGGTAGCTCATGAAGCTATAATGAACTCAGATTTGATATTAATTATTGGAGCAAGATTATCAGATAGAACAACATGTAAGATTGATGAATTCGGTCAACAAGCTAAGATAATCCATATAGACGTTGACCCTTCAGAGATAGGTAAGAATAAGGAAGTTTATCTTGGATTAATAGCTTCAGCTGATGAAGCTATTAAAGCAATCCTTGAAGCCTTACCTAAAATCCTAGCTAAAGATGGTAAGAATACATGGATAGATAAAATAAATGAGATTAAGGGTAAGTGGGAAGAGGTAATAGGTGAAGATGGAGTCATCGGAAGGTCTGAGGTAGCATTATTGTTTAAAGCTTTAAGGAGAGCTGCACCCCCAAATACTATTGTAACTACTGAGGTTGGTCAGAATCAAATGTGGTCATCATTATTCTGGACCATACTCGAACCAGGCACATTCATTACATCTGGAGGTCTTGGAACAATGGGCTTCGGGTTCCCAGCTGCTATAGGTGCAAAAGTAGCCAGACCAGAATGCCCTGTGATGGATATAGCGGGTGATGGAAGTTTCCTCATGAATGAGAGTAATCTAGCTGTAGTAGCTACAGAAAATATTCCTGTTATCGTAGTTATACTTGATAATAGAATGCTTGGCATGGTTGCTCAATGGCAGAGAATCTTCTATAACAGAAGATATATGGCCGTCCAATTTGCTGAGTCACCTGACTTTGTTAAGCTTGCAGAAGCATACGGTGTAGAAGGTGTAAGAGCTGAAACCCCTGAAGAAGTTGAGAAAGCAGTCTCTAATGCAATTAGAAACAATACCCCTTTAGTAGTTGATGTGATAATTGATCCAGAAGCTGATGTCCTACCCTTCGTACCTCCAGGTAGAAGCTACAAGGATATAATAATTCCAGGAGGGTATCCTAAGAAATGAGCAGAGAAGTTTTTGAAAAGAGATTTCTCATTTGGGGTTTGGTAATAGACCAACCCAATATAGTTGAAAAGATTGCTGGTACGGTTAGGCGTTCACCTAAATTATTCCAGCTTGTTAGATTATATTATAGTTTAACTAGGGAGGATGGTAAAGCATTATTTTACGTTGAGGTAAAATCTAATGAGAAGAATGCTCAAAGACTCGCCACAATCTATGAAAACTATGTTGAAGTCTTGAAGGTTTGGTGGAGAGAACTAGATAAGAAAGAGATTTATAATGGTATGAGGGGGTAGATTATCATGGCGAAGATATGGAGAGATAATGAAATAGATATGAGTGTCTTAGATGGTAAAGTTATCGCAGTAATCGGGTATGGTAGTCAAGGTAGAGCTCAAGCCCTCAACATGAAAGATTCAGGACTTAACATTATAGTTGGAGTAAGACAGGGAGGAGAATCATGGAAGAAAGCATTACAAGATAACGTTAGAGTTAAGAGTATAGAAGAAGCAGCAGAAGAAGCAGACATAATACATCTCCTTATACCAGATACTGAGCAGCCAAAAGTCTATAAAGAGTCTATTGAACCATACATGAAGCCTGGGAAAACACTTGGATTCTCACATGGATACAATTTCCACTTTAAGCTTATAGACCCACCAAGTGGGGTAGACGTAATTATGATTGCACCTAAGGGTCCAGGTCCAATACTACGTGAAATGTATCTGAAGGGTGATGGAGTCCCAGCGTTAGTTGCTGTTGGAAGAAACTTCTCTGGAAAAGCTTTAGAGAAAGCATTAGCTATAGCGAAAGCAATAGGTGCAGCTAGGAGAGGAGTAATAGAGACAACTTTCCAAGAAGAAACAGAAACAGATCTCCTAGGAGAACAAGCTGTCCTCGTCGGTGGTGTAATGGAGTTGATAAAGAAGGGTTTCGAAGTACTTATAGAGAATGGATACCAGCCTGAACTAGCATACTTTGAAGTCTGTAATGAGCTAAAACTGATAGTAGACTTAATATATAGAGGTGGATTAATGGAGATGCTTAAATCTGTATCTGATACCGCTAAGTATGGTGGATTAGTAATCGGTCCACAGATAGTTGATGAAAATGTTAAGCAGAATATGTTAAAAGCGCTCAAGATGATTAAAGATGGAACCTTCGAGAAGATGTGGACAGGAAATCCGAGAGCTAGAGAAATCCTGAGGGAGAAGATGGAAGAAGTCTCAAATCATCCTCTCGAAGTAGTTGGAAGACAGGTTAGAAGATTATTAGAGGGCAGGTAAATCCACCCATACCCTACATAATCCATCTTCTCACTAGTGGAGTCCTAGAATACATCAATCTTAGACTGTTGTTCACCTCTATCCTCCTTATACTTAGCGTTTATCAGCTCATATATCTTTAAGCTCTTCTCAGCGGGTATCTTACCGGCCGTTGACAAGACGTTTGGTTCAGCATTGAATACTTCTCTTAAGCTCCCGAGAGTTTTTAGTAATCTCTTAGCGGTTGTAGGACCTACCCCTGGAAGAGATGTTAAGACAAAGATCTGTAATTCATTTAGTTCTGCTTTCTTCTTTCTAGGTTTAACCCATACGTCTTCTTCTTTTTCCTTCTTCCTCTTAGATATTACAGTTATCAATGTAGCGGTTTCTTCAGGAGAATTTGTAAAGAAAACAGTCTGCTTGAAATCATATGTTAAACTTGCTAATGCTCCCCAGAAAGCATTTACATTCTCAAAATACATTAACCCATTCTTAATATCTCCCTCGATTATAAATGTTGGGTTATTGGATGCTTTAGAGAGGTTCAATGCTTGGTCAAACAATCTACCATCAAGGATTGAAGATATGAAATCATTAACCGTCTTCCTCTCAATCAGTATATCTCCAGGCAGAGCATAATCTCCAACTTCAAGCATATCGAACCTAACACTTAAACCACGTTTTATCAGTAAAGAAGGGACCGCAGACTTCTCTTCTCTTCTATCAACTATAACTACACCCGGCTTAAGAATTCTCAATTCCTTCAAGATTCTAACCTAAGAATACTCCAACATAATCTTATATATACTCATTGTGCAAGGTTCTAAGCAGCTTAGTAGGTTTATCGTTCGCTTTGTAGAAAAGTAGAGTTAGAGCTTTAGACTAAATTATGGGAAGTCCAGAACATCTAGAATCTTTGAAAGACTGGAGAGGTTAGGAGCATGTGGAGGTGAATCTTAACTTGGAGTGTTCATTATTCTCCGAGAGGGTAAGCATATCGGTCGGTTATGGGATACTGATTCTTGAAAAGTATCTAATATAGATTGCTACAGTAAAAAGTGTGATTGAGGCTGATAGCGTTATCCAGTCTTTAGTTGTCATTTTTAGTTCTCTAAGGTATGTTCTATTCTTTTTTGCTCCAAAACATTTTACTTCTATTGCTTCTGCCAGTTCATATGATCTCCTTAAGACATTAACCATTAATGGGACGAGTATCGGGATATATCTTCTCAACCTAGTTATTATGTTTCCCTTCTCAAGCTCTAACCCTCTACTCCTTTGTGCATCTACTATTGATTGGAGCTCTTCTGCAAGTATTGGAGTAAATCTAATAGCTGAGATAAAAGCAAAGGTATACATGTAGGGTACCTTCATTTTTGTTAAAGCCATTCCAAGTTCCTCTGGGGTTGTTGTCAAGAAGAAGATTGAGAATGATGCTAGAAAGGCTACAAGCCTATAAGCTAGTTGGAGAGATTCATATATGCTCTGGAAGCTGAGAGATTGACCGGGCATAGAGAGTTTGAATAAGAAGTTTGCTATGAATACGAGGATTATTAGTGGAGCTGCTCCATAAACTGTTCTAGCCCATCTACTAAAAACCTTCGCTACTATTGATAGCAGAGCCTCGACAACTATCACCATGGTTATTATTGTTACTTCTAGATACAATGCTGCAGTGGCCATGAGTAGAAGAGATATCACTAGCTTAACCCTGGGATCAAGTTTATGGATTATAGTCTTTCCAGGATAGAATTGGAGACCTCTAAGAATAGTTGACAAGATGCCTCACTCTTCTTGCAATCTCGTTGGCTACTTCTTCAGGTCTAGCTAGCTTGGGCTTTAATCCTAGGAAATCGAGCTTAGATGTTAATGAGACTATCTGAGGAGGTAGTAATCTACATTCTTGAAGTATGGAGATATCGGTTAAGACTTCTTCAGATGGACCGTCTCTAACTATTCTACCCTTACTCATCAGTATTATTCTTGGTTTAAGTTCAGCGATAAACTCGACATCATGTGAAGATATAATTATTGTCTTACCCTGCTGGTTGGCCTGTCTTATGATTTGTATCATCTTCTCTTTCTGGAGTATATCTTGACCTACTGTAGGTTCATCTAAAGCAACGATATCTGGAGACCATGCAAGAATTATTGCTAAGGCTAGCCTCTTCTTCTCTCCTCCACTAAGTAGGAAAGGTGATTTCTCTCTATATTCTTCAAGCTCCATGAATTTTAGAGCCCAGTCAACTCTCTTCCTTATAACGTCTCCTGGAAAGTGGAAATTATTTAATGCAAACGCTATCTCTTCCTGGATTGTTGGAGAGAAAAACATATCTTCAGCATTCTGGAAAACTATTCCAACTTTTCTTGAGAGGGAAGCCACTGTTGAATGTCTAGTGTCAACCCCATCTATAAGGACCCTCCCTGAGGTAGGCTTCAGTAATCCATTTAGATGTTTTAATAAGGTTGTCTTACCTGCACCATTCTCACCCATTAAAGCAACTACCTCTCCAGAATTTACTTCTAGATTAATTCTATTTAGTGCTTTGAAGCCATTAGGGTAAACATATTCTACGTTCTCGAAGATTATCATTTCTCCTCCCACCGACGTATAATATCAACGAATTCTTCAACAGAGAGGGGTGTCCATGGGATAAGAGAGTTGTTCAAGGTTTTCTTTAAATGCATTACAACTTTAACTATCCTTGGGACTGATACTCCATAAGGTATTACATCGTATTTCTCCAATATCTCTCTGGGGTTACCGTCTAGAACTATTCTTCCATTATCTATTATGATTATGCGTGATGCGTATGGTAGGAGCATTTCGAGGCGGTGCTCTGCGATAAGTATGGTTATTCTGTGTTTTTGATTTAAGCTTATTATTGTATCTATTAATTGTTTAGCTGAGAATGGGTCTAGGGAGCTTGTAGGCTCATCTAGCAAGAGTATCTTTGGATGCATAGCTAGGATAGATGCTATTGCAACCTTCTGTTTCTGACCTCCCGATAACTCTAATGTTGACTTGTCTCTTAGCTCTTCTATACCCATAATCTTCAAAGCTTGGTCAACCCTCTCCTTAATCTCATCTCTAGGAAATGATAGATTTTCTAAAGCAAATGCTACATCAGCTTCTACTGTTAAAGCAAATAATTGGTTATCAGGGTTCTGGAAGACCATACCAGCATACTGGGATAGAATGTATGGTGGATGCTGACGAGTATCAAGACCGCATACTTCTACTTTTCCAATCATTTCACCATCATAGAAATGTGGTATCAAACCATTAAAACATCTTAAGAGAGTTGATTTACCACATCCACTCCTACCTGCAAGTACAACGAATTCACCTTCATTTATCTCTAGATTAACTTCTCTCAATGCCCATTCACTGCTACCAATATACTTAAACCATAGATTACTAGTTTTTACAGCTATCAGACACCTAACACCTCAGGCTTAATATTCAACCTATTCGCTAATTCATCTATGAAGTGGTATGCTAATTCTCCTGGAGTTGTTTTACATTCAAGATGAGCAGCTGAGGCATGTCCACCTCCATGACCCCCCAGCTTAATCCCTAATCTTTCAGCTAAATCTACACCTAGGTTTATCTTATTTTGTTCTACGAATTCTTGAGATGCACGTATCGAGGCTGTTACCCTTGATTTATCTACTTCACCTATAGCTATCGCAAGATGAGCTCCAAGATTAATGAGAGAACGAGCTACAGAACTCTGGAATCCACCGACAATTGTAACTACTACTAACCAGTCTCTAAATCTATAGATCTTCATTCTCGCCGCTCCTTTCAATCTTGCAATCCTCTCTGAAATATCTATCTTTTGCTCTAGTTTAGCTAAGACGTTACCTAAACTAACCCCTCTATCGATGAGCCTACATAACTTATGGGAAGTCTCTGAGTCTGCTATTGAAAGCCTTGCAGTATCATAATACATACCTATTAGTATTGCTTCTGCTTCAAGTAGACCTAGCTTGAATCCGATGTATTCAGCTAAATCATAGATGATCTCTGATGTAGATTGGTAATACTCACTAGAATATACTTTAATCGTGGGCGGATAACGGTTAACAGTATTTGAGTGATGGTCTATAACAATAACCTGTTTATCCCCTCTAGAGATAACCTCAAAGTATCCATCTAACTGTTCAGGTGAACCAACATCAACTACTATGTATGCATCCACATCTCTAACATCGCGGGTAACCTCAATCTGGAAATACTCTACTAGAGCTTTAGTATGCGCTGTAGGAGAATCTGGAACACTTATCCATACATTACCAACATTAAAAATCTCTTTTAATATTTTCTTCAAACAATACGCTGAGCAGATTGAATCTGGATCGCCACCAGCATGGGTCAAGATACTTACTCTTAGGCTAGCTAGTTGACTTAATTCTCTACTAAGAAGAGAGATAAATGATTCATTCCTCATTTTCTATGATAGCTTCTTCTCTGCAAGTGCTGACTGTATTTCTTTCTGTAATGTATCAAGCTGGCTTCTAGTTCTCTGCTCCTGTTTTTCCAGAATCTTTAATCTTGTCTCTGCAAGCTCTTTCTTCTCATTTAATTCTTGTAGAAGTTTCTCGCGGGAAGACTGCACTAATACTGGTCCTACAGCTTTGTATACTATGGCAGCATCTGTAACTCTCTCTAATTCTTGCAGTGCATTCTTAACTTCAAGTAATTCTGATTCAAGCCTCTGCCTCTCAACTAAGATGATATTTAGAGTCTGTTGAAGCTGCTGTAACCTTAAAATCTGCTGCTGTAAGCTGGGAGGCAGCTCTCCCTCTCTGGTCGCCAACGCTATCTCCCTCCTACAATATTGAAAATCGACATAATTTAAGACTTGCCCCAAATTGATAAGTAGTCGAGCTTAGAAAAATTAATGCTCTCGTGGAACCTAAATTCAGAGAAGTTACAATTGGTAAGCGTTTAAACCATCACAACTATACTTAAAACATGAACAATAACGATTAATATAGACTGACCTACACAATGTAGTTTAACCCCCCGTGTAAGTTTATAGTGTTTTTGATAATAGTTTTTAGGGGTAAGAGTACTATTGAACACTTTAAAAACCCGGCTTTCTGCCCAGGTGAACCCTAGAAAAGATTATATAAAGGGATTAGAATAGACTTCATAATCACCGAAGTGGGGGGGAGCTGAATCGATTATATCGAAGTCCTCGATACGACTCTTAGAGACGGTGCACAAACTACAGGTGTATCTTTCACTTTAGAAGAGAAACTTAAGATTGTTGAAAAATTGGATGAGCTCGGTGTAGATTATATTGAAGGTGGATGGCCAGCTTCTAATCCTAAGGATAGTGAATTCTTTAAGAAGGTTAAAGATTTATCTCTTAAGCATTCCAGCATAGCTGCTTTCGGGAGTACCGCTAGGATTGGTATACCTATTAATCTCGACCAATCACTAAACTCTATTTTAGAATCAGATGTCTCTGTAGCTGTATTATTTGGGAAGTCATGGTCTCTGCACGTTGAGAAGGTCTTAAAATGCAGTTTCGAGGATAACCTGCAGCTTGTTTATGATAGTATAAGCTATCTTAGAGAACATGGGTTAAGAGTAATCTTTGATGCAGAACACTTCTTTGATGGTTATCTCGATAATCCCGAGTATGCGGTGGAAGTTTTGAAAGTTGCTGAAGAAGCTAAAGCAGAAACGATAGTTTTAGCTGATACAAATGGCGGTAATACTTTCAATACCATAATGAAGATCGTTCAGAATGTAAAGGGCAAAGTCAAGAGCAGGATCGGGATACATACCCATAATGATTCCGGGTTAGCTGTTGCAAATACTCTAGCAGCAGTAGAAGCTGGTGCACGCCATGTTCAAGGGACTATAAATGGTTTAGGTGAGAGATGCGGTAACGCCGATCTTGTTCAAGTTCTTCCAGCCTTAATACTTAAAATGAATTATGATGCTTTGAAAGCTAGGATGCCTCGTGAAGAGAAGTTGAAGAAGCTTAGAAATATTGCAACATATGTTGCTGAAGCATCTGGCATACCTCTCTCACCATATCATCCCTACGTTGGAGAATATGCTTTTAGCCATAAGGGTGGAGTACATATAGATGCTGTATTAAAAGAGAAGAAAGCATATGAGCATATAGACCCTAGCTTAGTAGGAAATCTAACAAGATATATCGTCTCAGACCAAGCTGGAAGAGCAGCTATACTACAAGAAGCATTAGAGATGGGGCTTAAACTTTCTAAAGATAACCCTGCTATAACCAAGTCACTGCAGGAGATCAAGAGTATGGAGGCTGAAGGATACAAATTCGATAATGCTACTGGAAGCATACGTCTAATCATTCTAAAATCCCTAGGATATAATATAGATAGATTGAAGATTATTTCGTGGAGAACCCTAGTAGAAAAAGGACCAACAGATAGGGTTGAGGCAATAGTTACATTGCAATTAAATGGAGATATAGTTCATGGAGTAGGTAACGGTGTAGGACCAGTACATGCATTAGACCTAGCTCTCAGAGATGCAATATTGAGAAGGCTTCCATATTTGGAGAAGGTTAAGCTCGTAAATTATAAAGTTTCAGTAGTAGATGCAGCGAATGGTACAGGTGCAGCTGTAAGAGTCTTCATAGAGTTTACAGATGGAGAAAAAAGCTGGGCGTGTACAGCTTACTCTAGGAATATTCTTGAAGCAAGCTTGAAAGCATTAATAGATGGTTACACATACAAGCTGATAACACATGATTTAGAAGAAAACCTACCTAGTAGATGATGGACCTTCCATATCCGAGATAATCTTGATGGATCTCAATGATGAATCTATAAATCTTAAGAATGAATTTAATGCAGCTCTCAAAGATACGGTATCATCTGCATAGATTATTAATTTTAATCCTTCATTAACAGCTAAAAGCTGTACTCTCATTCTCCTAGAAGGTATATCTCCCGCTTCTATTGAAATAGATCTATGGAGTATATCTCTTTCAAGAGGGGGGACGCTTATCATTATCTCTGCTGTAGCTCTATTTATCTGAGAGCTGGAGTGAGCTGACTTTAACGAATCTGTATCTTTATCTCCTCTGAGTGAATGCTTCTCCATCTAGTAATTGAGTATTCCCACATATAATAAAAATTTTTCACGTAAAACTCTATTTACGTGATTATTGAAGTTAATAAATCATGATGGCATTATTCAGAGAGTAATTAGTCTTCTATGCCTAATTCAGTGAAATCACTATGCATTCACTTCTTTGAAGATAAAGTCCATGCTCCACCTGCAAATTTGTAGCCACATTTAGCGCAATACCAGATTCCTACTGATACTCTCTTAACTTTTGGTTCACCACAGCTTGGACAAATATGTAGTGCTCTCTGCTCCCGTTCTATCTCAGCTACCTTCTTCCTAACAGTAGAGCCGTACCTAGCCATAAACCTCTTAGCAGGATTACCCTGTACACGTCCAACCCTCATAAAAGCTCTCCAAAACTATTTCAAAACCTTAATATATACGTAACCCCAATGAATAGGGATCTTGTCAGCTAGGTGTTTTCCAGTACTAGACTGGAAGGACAGCTTCTCCAGCCCATTATCTAATAAAAGATTTAAAATTTACAGATAGTGTCCAAATAAGTATTTTCGCTCACCTCCCTGTCCTCGCAGC
>JAKCEX010000053.1 GCA_023539395.1 Candidatus Geocrenenecus arthurdayi
GGTAGTTTAGTGAGGTTGATGTATCCTTCTCTGGTCACTATGATGTTATCTTCTATTCTTACACCAAACTGGTTTGGTATGTAGATACCTGGCTCAACTGTAAAGACCATCCCGCTCTTCAGGAAGTCTTTATTCCCAGTCTTGATGAAGGGTGGTTCGTGAACTTCTAAACCAATCCCATGCCCAGTCCTATGTATGAAATATTCTCCGTAGCCAGAAGATTCAATAGTCGTACGTGCTGCTAGATCAATATCCTCCACTTTTACATCTTCCTTAATAGTATCTAATGCATTCTGCTGAGCGTTTAATACTATATTGAATATATCTACTTGTTCCTTTGATGGAGAACCACATACTACTGTTCTCGTTAGGTCAGAGTAATATCCTTGGTACCTAACTCCAATATCTAGGACTACTATATCGCCTTTACTGATCACCCTGCCCGTAGGTTCTTGATGAGGTAAAGCTGAGTTAACTCCACTCTGAACTAATGCGAAAGGCACTTCATCAGCCCCCATCTCCAAAGCATAATTTCTGATATACATCATGAGCTTCTTCTCCGAGATACCTTCTCTAACATTCTTGATAGCTTCTAGTAGAACTTGATTGTTTATTTCAGCAGCCTTCTTAAGAATCTCAACTTCTACCATGTCCTTAACGATTCTTAGAGAATATAGTAAGCCATCTACTAGAGAATACTTTATGTTCTCAAGCCTCCTCATTAAAGGATAAACATATTTGAATTGTATTGTCTCCTCAACCCCGACTGTTATCTGCCTACTTCTAGAGAGAATATTCTCAAGAATATCGATGGGGTTCTCACTATCGCTATAACTTATTAATTCAAAGTCTCTTAACTTACAGTTTTCTTCTGCTCTCTTCTCCTCTAGCTTGGGGACTATGAGAGATACCCTATCTTCTCCTCCATGTATTAATAGTGTTATTAGCCTCTCAAGGGATATTGCGCTATACCCTGAGAAGTAGAGCATATTAGGCTCGGATGTAATCATCACAATATCTATATCCTCTTCATCCATTAGCCTTCTAATTCTTTTAACCCTATCCTGGTGCATGCTGACCCACCTACCTTGGAGGAGAGAGTATCCATAGAACCCTAGCGGATTTATCGCTGAGATTAACGACATAATGTGGTGTACCCTTCCTGTTATACATCATCATCCCACTCTTTAACTTGATGGATTCCTTATCTGTACTAAAAGTTACTTCTCCTGATAATACATATGCAAACTCATCATTCTCAGCATGGATGCTATAACCCTCTCTAGGAAGCCTGACACCAGGAGAAATCTCAAGTATACCTATCTCTAATTTATCAGTCTTAAAGATTGTTAGAGCGTTATCCTTTGCATCGCGCCAATAATTTTCATCAACAGCTTTATAATCAATCATAAAGCTCACCAATTCATCAGGACCGAAGATGATTTAAGCATTGTCTTAACAGATAATACTCTCCAATATTAGATTGCCTACCCTCAAGAAAACCATGCGTATACTCAGTTATGAAGTAAGGGAGAAATATAGGTGAAAACCTTATTACTCGTATGTGCACTTTTAGAGGTATCTAAAGAGGTGCTTCTTATGGTTGGGGTGAGGCGGGGCGGTTACTGGAATAAGATCGGTCTCGTAAATCTATCTAGTAAATCAGTGAAGTATCTTGAGTTTAATGAGCCTCTTTATGAAAAGTATATTGGAGGTGTCGGGCTAGGTGCAAAGCTTCTAATAGATAATACTTCTCCAAGGATTGAGCCATTATCATCTGAGAATTTACTCATATTTAGTATAGGCCCAGTTGAAGGCTTAGTTCTTCCAAGTGCAGCGAGGATGGCTGCTGTTTTTAAATCTCCTTTAACAGGATTCTTTGGTGAATCGTTATGTGGAGGATATATTGGGACAGAGCTTGCTAGAGCAGGTTTCGATGCATTGGTAGTGAAAGGGGTTTCTACTGATCCAGTCTACTTAATAGTAGAAGATGGTAGAGTAGAGATTAGGAGTGCATCACATCTATGGGGGCTTGACACCTATACAACAGAGAAGGAATTGTGGAGTGAGCTTGGAGAAGTAATGACTGCATCTATAGGACCAGCTGGAGAAAATCTAGTAAGATTTGCATGCATAGTTCATGGTCTCTATATGCATGAAAAGAAGAAGCTTCGAGGAGGATTCTTCGGTCGAACAGGTGCGGGAGCAGTAATGGGTAGTAAGAAATTGAAAGCAATCGCTATACGTGGAAACTATAAAATCGAGCCGATAGACGATGGAAAATTCATTGAGTTTAGAGACAGAGTAGTAAGATTAGCAAGAGAAAAACTTCAAACCTTGACAAAATATGGGACTTCGGCTATCATGGCTTTAACCAACTCAACAGGTTCTCTACCTACCAGGTATTATGAAGGTGGAAGTTTCCCAGGTTATGAAGAGATGGGACCTGAAACTTTTAACAAGCTATATGTAAAGAAGAGGATTACATGTTTTGCTTGTCCAGTAGCTTGTGGTAGACACTCAGAGACATCTGATGGGTTAGAGATGGAGGGGCCTGAATATGAAACACTATTTGCATTGGGGCCACTCACATACATAGATGAATTGGAGGCCATATTAAGAGCAAACGACTTAGCAAATAGACTTGGATTAGACACGATCACTACGGGAAACGTTATAGCTTTTGCAATGTATCTTGCTGAGAAAAAGCTAATTAAAGAAGAATGGTTAAGATTTGGAGATGGTGAAGCATTAGTAAAAGCAGTTGAAATGATAGCTTATAGAAGAGGTTTAGGAGATATATTAGCAGAAGGTGTTAAGAGAGCTTCAGAGAAGCTTGCTGCGTCAGAGTATGCTGTACACGTTAAAGGTTTAGAGTTTCCTGGATATGAGCCTAGAGCTTTAAAAGGTGTAGCATTAGCATATGCGGTATCTGCGAGAGGAGCATGCCATCTAAGGCATGTTGCATATAGACCCAATCTTGTTGGTGCTCATCCATTTAATCCAGAAATTAAAGTAGATAGGTTATCCTATGATGGTCACGTAGAATATGTCGCAGAACTTGAAGACTTCCATGTAATAGTTGATAGTATGATATTGTGTAAATTTTACTGCTTACCCATTATAGGACCATTACTCTGGAGAGAACTCTCAGAGATTTATTATCTCGCTACTGGTAAGAGTATCAATCCTGCGGAATTAAGGAGGAAAGGTGAGATTATAAACAACTTGATTAGAGTATACAATCTAAGGGAGGGTTTAAAGAAAGACGATGATATGCTTCCACCTAGAATGTATTCTGAACCACTAAAGTTTGGGGCTTCACAAGGTCAAAACATAGATCCTGAGAGATTCATGAAGATGCTGGATGAATACTATCGTTTGAGAGGATGGAGCGACCAAGGAAAACCTCTACCCAAGAAGCTGGAAGAACTCGGTCTAAAAGAATATATTTATAGCTTCTAGATCCTGGATAATTCTTTTAAAGCATTTGAGATTATCCTCGCTGCAGTAACGACCTCATCTACTCTAATTTTTTCATAATCTGTATGGGCTAGTCTAGAGTCTCCTGGACCAAAAGTTGTTATATTCTTCGATATAGCTATTAGTGTATTCATATCGCTTGTTCCAGTCTTCTTAACAATCTTAGGTTTTAGATTGGATCTTAGGATACTTCTAACCAATGCTCTAACGACAGTTGTATTTACACTAACTTCAACAGGCTTCTCTATACTTAGAATTTCTAATTCAACTCCAACACTTTGAGCTACTTCTTTAATCTCTCTTACTATATCTTCTGAACAGCATCTTGGAGGATATCTTATGTTTGCATATGCTTCTCCTTTCTTAGGTAGGCTGCTTGGCCAGTCTCCAGCTCTTAAAACCGTGAAAGCACATGATACATCATCGAATCTGACACCATTAAACTTACCCTTAACTATGTTTATGAATTGTATTAACTTATCTAGAGCTGATTCTCCTATGTGTGGTGCAGAACTATGTCCACCTAACGTATTTGCTGAAATTCTAATCAATATACTTCCTCTATAAGCTATCGCAACTCCAAGATTTGTAGGCTCACCAACTATAATGGAGTCTGACTTGAACCCGCTTTCTACAAGATGTCTAGAACCTAACCCATCATCTTCTTCTCTAACAAGCCCTGCAACGTAAACTTTAGAATTACCCCCTTCTATTTTACTTAACACTGCTCCAAGAATGAATGCTGCTAAAGGTCCTTTAGCATCTACTGCACCCCTACCATAAATTGTATCTTGAGATAGTTTAACATCAACCTCTCCTGGGACTGTGTCTAGATGTCCTGCGAGGAGAATGGTTCTCCCATGAGAGCCAAGTCTAAGGAAGATGTTTCCAACATCATCTACGTAGAATTCATCGTATCCAAGCTTGTCCGCCCAATCTCTAACTACCGGTATTAACTTAAACTCATACCTTGGAGGAGTATATACGCTTAGTAGGTCAAAAAGCAGATTCTTTGCGAGCTCCATCTCTCTACTCATCTTCAAAGCCAACCTAAAAATATTGATATTAAGAATTTAACTGAAATGTTTAGGGTTTATTCTATTTTTTCATATTCTTGATTGTTGCTTCTATCATTATCTTTGCAAGGTCTTTTCCTGTTACTCTAACCGTATTTCTGAATTCTGGTATCGCATTTACTTCACTTACTAGGTATCGTCCATCTCTCGATTCTAAGATATCGATCCCCAGAACACCTCCACCCATGATATCTCCAGATTTCTTAACGATCTCAATTAATTCATTGTCTAGTTTTGCTTCTACAGCAACCCCACCCAGTGCTGTATTCGTTTTCCAGCTACTACTAACTCTATATATTGCTGCTGGAATCTCACCCCAGAAATAGAAAGCTCTAATATCTCTACTAGGCTTATCTACGTATTCCTGTATATAGTGGACCTTAAAATGTGGACTTTGCATATATTCTCTGAATTCTATTATCTCAAGTAAGCTATCTCTATCTAATGCTCTACTCACCATCCTCCCCCAACTACCATAGATTGGCTTAACAACAAGTGGGTATCCTAATTCTTCTGCGATACTTAGACATCCTTCTCTACCAAAAGATACAGCGGTTCTAGGTACTGGGATATTGTTTCTAGAAAGCCTTAACGTTGTATAGAGTTTATCTTCACAATCTCTTATAACTCTAAAACTATTTACTACTGTTACTCCTTGTTCTTCAAAGATAGCTGTGGATGTTAATGCACGGTAAAAACTTACGCAACGTTGAATCACGAAGTCTAACCCGCTAAATCCATTCATCTCAGTTAACCAGAAAACCTTCTTACTTACTTGTATAGGTTTAACTTCATGACCAAGTTTTCTTATCGCATCAATAATCGCTCTCTCTTCCCATCTAATATAATCGTAAGCTACACCTATCTCCATCTATACAAACAGCATATAAACTCCGATTCTAATAAATCTATTTATGACTCCATACGTTCCTTGCGAAATAATGTACGTATTTCATAAATAGTGATATATAAAATATCATTTTTGTTGCATTTCTCGTATAGCTGAAATTATAGGATCAAGTAATGATTGTAGAATAGATAGGGCTTCTAGATATAACAGCATTCTTGGATGGTAGCTAATCTTCTGAGTGTTTATTGATTTCTATGTAGTAGAGGATGGTTAAGAACGATGTATAATCATTCTCCCCAATCTTCTGAGATTTCTTCAGCTTCTCTAAGTTTATAGTTCCCACTTTCATCTACTTCAAGCTCAAGCTGAGCACCACATTCATCATGTTCAAAGAGTTCCCCTGAAACAGCATCATCTGGTATCTCTAAGAATCCACTACATACAGGGCACTCTAACTTCCGCAATCCACTCAACCTCTAAACCAAACTACATGCAGAGATATATTACTATATCTCTATAAAGGGAGCTCAATATATACTTAGGTTATTCTGAGATTATTCTAACTAAAGCCTAGAGCTTAAGGGGTCATTCTTTAAGAAATGTAAATTAACAGGGATGATCTGCTTTTATTAAGAGGGTTAAAAGTATACAATTTATTAAGGGTGAAGTAGTAAGTAAAATTTTATAGAGTGCTTTCTAGATCTCTTTCGAATAAGTGGAGGGTATGCCGATGACAATCCTGGGTCAAAGATTCTATGATGTCTGGTATGTTGGAGAGTTAAGCGAAGAGGGCGTAGACAGGATAATTGAGTATCTACTTGATTATTCCTGTAGAGCAGCTGGGAGAGTTAGATTAAGATTTTATCTTCAAAACATTGGAGATTTAACGTATATGGCATACGTTAGAAGAATACTTTTACAGAATACTAGTTTAAGCATAGTGATAGAAGAGAAGTCAATACAAGACTTAGAGAAAGATATCGAATTAGCTAAAGATGGAGATGGAATAGTATTAATAAAAAACATGGTAGGCTTGGAGGTCCCTGTTAATGAGAAGATAAAGATAATAGAGGTGTAGTGTATGTCTAGTGAGAAGATTGACATAATCTTGACGACAGATAGAACGATGATGTCTAATCATCATGGTAAAGAGTTTCTAGGATTTATGGCTACTGGTCCACCGATAGGTATGCCTGAGGATCTATGGATGTGGATAGCAGCACCAAAGATGAAGACTGATGAAAGAGGTAGACCATGGCAGGCACCATATGCTTTAAGGAAACTTGAAGCACTACTCTTAGACCATGGTTACAATGCTGCAGTAATAGACCCAGACTATGTAGATAGGTACTTGCTTAATGCAAAAATCTTAATGTTAAGCCATCATGATTATTTTGCACTCTGCCCACCGAGTAGTGAGTGGTGGATTGTTACTAAGAGAGAACCCGTGAATGCTAGAAGCTTTAAGAAGTTCATGGAGAAGCCAGCTATAAGTGAAGCTAAAAAGAGAGGATTAAAGATTATTGTTGGAGGACCTTCTGCTTGGCAGTGGCTCTATAAGATAGATCTTTGGAGTAGGTGGATGGTAGATACTGTGGTAGATGGGGAAGGAGAAAGAATAGCCTTAGACTTGGTTGAGAGAGTCTTTAATGGTGAGCCTCTTCCAAGATACGTCTTCGTGGGACCTAAAGATGTTCCAACTATTGATGAGATACCATTGATAAAGTATGCAAGTATAAATGGGCTTGTTGAGATTATGCGTGGATGCCCTAGAGGTTGTAGATTCTGCTCAGTAACTCTTAGAAGCCTTAGACATATACCTCTAGAGAAGATTGAGAAAGAGATAATAGTTAATGTTGAACAGGGTGTTAAGAACGGTATACTTCACTCTGAAGATGTACTGCTATATGGTGGGCGTGGGTTAAACCTTAACCCAGATGCTTTAATAAAGCTTCATCAAGTTGCTAGGAAACATCTTAAAGAAATTGCTTGGAGTCATGCAAGCTTAGCAGCAATAAAGAATGCTGAAGAAAAATACAATCTAATCTCTAAGATAATGGAGATTGTTAAGAGTAATGGTGTTCAGAATTATCTAGGCGTAGAAGTTGGATTAGAGACTGGTTCTCCGAAGCTAGCTAGGAAGATTATGCCTGCTAAGTCTCTCCCATACTCTGCCGAGTCTTGGCCACAAGTAGTTGAAGATGCTTTTACGATAATGCATGAGAACAATATTATACCTGCAGCAACATTAATACTTGGTTTACCTGAAGAGACATCTGAAGACTTAATTCAAACTGTAGAGTTAATAGATAGACTTAGACCATACAGGTCGCTAATCATTCCAATGTTCTTCGTACCGATGGGTGTACTGAAGAACAAAGACTGGTTTACAGATGTCAAGATAACAGAAGAGCATATAGAAGTTATGAGGAGATGTTTATGGCACTCCGTATATTGGGCGGAAGACATAATAAATAAATTCTACCTAAATAAACTTGCTGCAGCTCCCCTAAGATTCTTACTCAAAACATTCTTGAAGTATGTAAAATGGAAAAGCAGAACAGTTGAGAGAAAACTTGGATTAACACCAATCCAAGCACCAGCTACACCAAT
>JAKCEX010000054.1 GCA_023539395.1 Candidatus Geocrenenecus arthurdayi
CTGGGCGTGCGGCGGTAGCCCTCCTTCTGTGTTTAGGCGGGATCCGTCTAGTCGGCTCCTAGAAGCCTCTCTGAAGGCTGGATCATCGGCTTCCAGCCTTTCCCCACGTGGGCCGCCCGTTTCAACCAACCTCCACCTACTCCAATCAATGGCTTGACACCATATCATCTCCATCGTAGGTGGGGGGTCTCGTTTCTGATGCGTTGCCTGGGGTCTCCCCCAGCGCCTCACGGCGCCACGTGCCTTCATTTAGGGGGAGGAACTTCCTCGGGAGTTCCCCGTGACCCGCCCCGCCGCTCGCCCATTATAGATCTCTAAATGGTGTAATTAAAGGTTAAATGAGCTAATTATGGTTGAACCACATCGTTGTAAAAGTTATTATCTTGAAGGTATTATTTAGTGACGGGTTAATGGAAGAGCTTGAAGAGATTGTAAGATTGCTTAAGGATGCATCTACCAGGTTAGCGGAAGAGCTTAGAGATGAATTTCTTGGTTTAGCGTTATTCGGGAGCTGGGCTCGTGGGGAAGCTGGTGAGAAAAGTGACGTTGATGTACTTGTAGTATTGAGAAGTATTGGAGGCTTCGATGTAAGAGGTAGGATATATGGGATATTATCAGGAAAAGTTAGGAAACCTTTAACATTAGTTGATATTCGAGTTGATGAAGTGCTTGATAAAGAGTATGAAGTCACTCCTCTTATGTTGAACATACTCTACGATGCAGTAGTGATATACGACCCTCAGGATATATTGAGAAAGTTAATTGAGGATTGTAGAGTCTTGATAAACAAAGCCAACTTGGAGAGATATAGGCTGCCAGATGGTAAATATGGATGGCGGAGAATAGATGGTAAACCAATAGCTCTATATAGTGTATCCAATGAGTGAGATAAATTGAAACTAAACCCTATCAACGAAATACTATATAGAATAAACCTAGCGAGGAAGTATCTAGAAGAAGCTGAGAAAGCATATAGTAGGAGTGATTGGAGAACTACAGTCTCATCTTCACAGCTTTCAGCAGAGAATTCGGGGAAAGCTGTCATAGCATTCTATAGAATTCCAAGCTGGAGCCATGACCCTTCACCTGAACTATTAGAAATAATTTCAAGGATGCCTTCAGAAATGACTGAAATGGTAAAGAGACTTGCTGAAATAACCCGGTTGCTTGCACCGGAGCATGGAAGAAGCACTTATGGGGAGCCTCTTAGGGGGCTAACACCCTGGGATATCTATAGTGACGTGGATGCTGAAAAATCTCTAAGAATGGCTAGGGAGGCATTTCACTATGCAGTAGCCATCCTGAGAGAGTTAGGTGTAGATGTAGAAGTTTAGAGCTCCTTACTGGGTCATTTCATCTAGTGAATATTTTTCTATACGGTTCCACGACATCTTTGATGAAATCATTGATTCCTTCTATTGTTTTGTAGTGGATTAGCATGTCTCTCAGTACGTAGAATGGTATCGTAACTATGTCTACACCTATCTCAGCCATCTCTTTCACTTGCCTCGCATTCCTAATACTTGAAGCAATCACCTGAGACTTAAAATGATAATTTCTAAAAATAGTTACGATAGATCTTACAAGATCAACCCCACTATGTATTCCATTATCATTCAATCTTGATACAGCATCTCTAACTTCCCCATCTAAGTATACTTCTCTAGGTGAACTCGTATTCTTTGAGGAGAGTACCCTATCAATTGCTTTTGATTCAACTTTCTTCATTAAGTTGAAGTCGTAGTAGTCTGACTTCTGGTAGTCTTTCCCCCTCTTCATCCCGATTCTATCTCTTATATAGTCATCTATTCTACCAGCGAATGGGCTTACATAAGTTGCTCCAGCTTTAGCTGCAAGAATAGCCTGCTCAGGAGACATCACTAGAGTTGCATTCACTGGTATACCTTCACTAGTAAGTATTCTAATAGCTCTTAAACCATCATAGAGATTATTCACACCATCAAGGCTTGAGCATACAGGTATCTTAATAACCACTTGACCATGCTTCCTAAACCTACTGTAGAGTAGGCGAGCCTCCTCAACCATCTTCTCAGAACTCACACTGATAACCTCTAAGCTAACAGGACCCGGAGTCAATTCAAGTATCTTCTCAATATACTCCTCCATATCGATAGATCCACCCCTCTTCTCAACAGCCTGCTTAATCAACGATGGATTAGTAGTAACACCATCAATCACCCCAGCTGAAACAGCAAAACCAATCTCGTCAACATCAGCGGTATCCAAGAAAATCTTCATGTGTTAGAATCTTCGTTAGCTATTATTTAAGATTAGCTCTAACAGTCAAGAATTACACGAATATTTAGAAGCTCAATCTATTTTTGCTGAAAACTTTGATGGCAGATGAGGTATTCTCACGTTTCTGTATACGTCCATCTACTTAATAACCTACCTAATAATAGGATGTTACTGAATATATTAGGATGGATTTTTCCACATTAGAAACATACCAGAGCCTTAAGCCTAAAATTTTCTTCGAACATGATGCTTTGAGTCTTCACTTGAAGAGGGGTCGAAGCCGTAACCAGCTCGAGGTTATTTATGGAACAATATTCGGCATGATTATAAGAACTCTATACAGGGGGCTCGGTACAAGACTTCTAAATCATTAGCAAATCCTAATTGTTATGAAATGTTAAAATGTTTCATGATCTCATATAAGATTCTTTCACTTGTAAACCCGAAGTCTCTCATGAGGTCTTGATACGGGGCTGATTTACCAAATCTTTCAATGCTTATCACTAAACCATTTTCTCCAACATATTTATACCAGCACAGTCCTCTTCCAGCTTCTATAGCAACCTTCCTTACATTCTTTGGTATCACTCTCTGTTTGTATTCTTCGTCTTGTTGCTCAAAGATCTCAAAAGATGCCATATTGACTACTCTTGTCTTTATCCCTCTATTTTCAAGCATCTCCTTCACTTCAAGTGCTAGGTGAACCTCAGACCCCGAGGCGAGCACCAGTATATCTGGGCTTCTATCGGTATCCGCAAGTATATACGCACCTTTCTTTATGTTACTAGCGGGAGGATACTTATTTCTATCTAATACTGGTACTTTCTGCCTTGTTAATATTATGGCTGTCGGTCCATCTTTCCTCTCTATCGCTATCTCCCATGCTACTGATACCTCATTGGGGTCGCATGGTCTAATAACCCATAGATTCGGTATGAGCCTAAGTGATGAGAGCTGTTCTACAGGTTGATGTGTTGGTCCATCTTCTCCAATCCATAGAGAATCATGGCTGAAGACGTAGATTACTTGGAGCCCAGCCATTGCTGCTAACCTAATCGCAGGTCTCATATAATCAGAGAATACTAGGAAAGTTCCACCATACGGTAAGATGCCTCCGTGATACGCCATTCCATTCATTATTGCTCCCATTGCGTGTTCTCTTACACCATAATGTATGTTTCTTCCTAAAGGGTTATCGGCTTGGAAATCTCCTAAACCATGTAGATATGTATTTGTTGACTCAAACAAGTCGGCTGAGCCAGCTAACATCATTGGAATATGTTTAGCTATAGCATTCAAGACTTTACCACTAGCTGCACGTGTAGCCATTCCCTCAGTAAATACTGGTAAGTGTTTCTTGTATTCATTACCCCAATCTTTATTGAAGCATCTTAAGAGTAGGTCAGCAAGGTCTGGGTAAGCTTCTCTATATCGCTCAAACAGTCTCCTCCATTCTTCTTCAATTTTAACCCCATTCTTAATCTTCTCCTCCCTATACCTCCAAACCTCCTCAGGTATGTAGAACTCTTCCAGAGGCCAATTAAACTTCTTCTTCAATTCCTCCACTACTTCTCTGCCAAGTGGAGCACCATGTGCTCGGCTATCATCTTGAAGCCTGCTTCCATATGCTATATGTGTTCGGATAGCTATTAATGATGGCTTATCCTTCTGCTCTCTTGCATTTCTTATAGCATCTTCAATCTTTGAGAGATTATATCCATCTACGATATCTTGAACATACCACCCTAGTGCGTCAAACCTCTCCAAAACATTCTCAGACCACGCTAGAGAAGTCGGACCATCAATAGTAACCTTATTATTATCCCAGATGACTATTAGCTTATTTAGTTTAAAGTGTCCAGCTAAAGCTGCAGCTTCACTGGAGACCCCCTCCATTAAATCTCCATCACTTGCCAAGACATACGTATAATGATCGATTACTTTAAAGCCATCTCTATTAAAGTAGCTTGATAGATATCTCTCAGCAATAGCCATACCTACACTGTTTCCAAATCCCTGACCCAGTGGACCAGATGTTACTTCAACTCCTGGAGTTAAGATATTTTCTGGGTGCCCCGGGGTGATGCTATCAAGCTGTCTGAACCTCTTCAAATCTTCTATTGAGATATCGTATCCATTAATGAAGAGTAGAGAGTAGAGCATTGCACTTGCATGACCTGCAGATAGTATGAAACGGTCTCTATCAATCCATCTAGGATTCTTAGGATTAAACTTCAAGAATCTATCAAATATTATGTATCCTATGTGTGCTGCACCCAGAGGCATTCCTGGATGCCCAGATTTTGCACGTTCTACTTGATCTACACTGAGAAATCTAATTGTATTGATTATTTCATCATCTCTGCTCATATTATTTCTCTAAGAAACTTGTTGATGCTGATTTTAAGCTTAATGTTGACTAAAGCAGTATTGTATGTTCTCACATACACAGAGATATTCTCAAATAGTATCATCACTCTAACATGATAAGTAGGAACCTTGTATGAATACTTGCTGTTTATAAAATTTCTGTTGCATCCTCTCATAGATCATAGGCGAGTTGTTTGGAGCTTCTACATCATCGAGTATCAGTATCTCGTCTTTTAGTGATTCTCCTTAGTATAGTATCTCCGGCTAAACTTAATGTGGCATTGCCGCGCTTATCTGAAGTTGTCTCTCCTTTTTTAACTGGCAACTTATAATCTACGTAACATTCTCAAGTCAAGTTGAAAAACTTAATATCTAAAACTTAGTATAGAGATTATATCATGAAGGCTGCAGTTTTTTATAAGCCTGGTGATCTAAGAGTAGAAGAGGTTGAAAAGCCTACTCCTAGGTCTGGCGAGATACTCATAAAGAATGTTGTCGCTTTAACCTGTGGAACAGATTTAAAGATGTTTCTGAGGGGGCATCCATACGTTAAACCACCAATAATAATGGGCCACGAGTTTTCAGGTGTTATTGAAGAAGTTGGAGGAGACGTTTCAACATTTCAAGTTGGAGATAGAGTAGTCTCCGTTAACTCAGCGCCTTGTGGTACATGTGTATATTGCAAACTTGGAAGATTCAACTTATGTGAGAGATTAGATGAATTCATTATTGGCTTCTCTGTAGATGGAGCTTATGCTGAATACGTCAGAGTCCCTTCAAGAATAGTGAAGTATAACGTATACCGTCTCCCCGATAATTTAGAACATGAGGTGGCTGCGTTACTAGAGCCCTTCTCATGCGTAGTTCGAGGACATAGGGCTATTCATATCGACGTAGGAGATACGGTCACTATACTTGGAGCTGGACCGATTGGTTTAATGCATATGATGCTAGCAAGAAACTCAAACGCTGGTAAAATAATAGTTATCGATGTTAGTTGGGATAGATTAAGGTTTGCTGAGAAGCTGGGAGCGGATGTGGTTATTAACCCTAATGAAGAAGATGTTTCTTCAAGAGTAAAAGGGGAGACTGGAGGATTGGGAGCGGATATCGTTATAGAAGCTGTTGGAAACCCCGATGTTTGGGAGACCGCTATAAAGTTATCCCGGAAAGGTGGGAAGGTTCTATTCTTTGGAGGTCCACCCAGGGGGACAGCTGTATCCATCGATACATACCGTATTCATTATGAAGAAGTAATGGTTCAGGGGTCTTTTCACTTTACTCCTGAAGATGTTCTAAGAGCGTTCAAGATTATCTGCTCGGGTAGGTTACCTCTTAAAGACTTGATTACGGGTAAAGCCAAGATCGAAGATATTCTAAGTGTTTTCGAGAGGTTAAAAGAGGGGAAGGAGATAAAGGTTGCCCTAACATTTTAACATTTATCCATTTTCTATTATAACTTTTAAGCTTCTTGATGTATTCCTTGCGGTTTCAAAGGCTTCTTCTGCATCTGAGAGCTTATACTTATGAGTTATTATCTCATTAAAAGAAATTCTCCTATTCTTCATCAACTCTAGAATAGTTGTGGTCTCAACCTCGCTCGTAGAATAACTCGTTATAATACTGATCTCATTGATAAAGAGGTATGAGAAATCTAGCTTGACTTCTTCACCTTTCTCAGGTGCTCCAAAAATACATATCTTCCCGCCTTTTCTAACTACCTGTAAGAGAGTGTGGAGTGGCTTCATAGTTGGAGTCCCGAGTACCCCTATATCTACACCTATCCCGTCTGTAGCTTTTTTACATACTTCAACGAAGTCAGCTTGACTTGGGTTGACTGTTATGTCAGCTCCTATCTTCTTAGCAATATCTAGCCTGAAATCTGATAAATCCGATACAGAGACCAGCGCAGCTCCGAAATGTTTCAACATTTTTATAAAAAGGGAGCCTGTAGGGCCTACTCCTATAACAGATACAGTATCGCCAGCTTGAAAACCGACTCTTCTTAATGCTTTGAGAACACAAGCAGCAGGCTCTATGAAGGTTGCTTCATCCCAATTTAAGTTTGATGGTAATTTTAAAACTCCTCCCCTCTGCACATTAGTTCTAGGTACTCTGAAGAATTCTGCTAGACCGCATGGCTCTATTGTAGTCTTTAGAAATAGTGGACACATAGTATAATTACCCCGGTAGCAATAATAACATCTACCACAGAAAACATGATGGTGAACGAATACTCTATCGCCAACTTTAAATCTAGAAGACTTAGACTCGATAACTTCTCCAACGACTTCATGTCCAAGCATAGGCGGAGTAACTGGTTTCCCGAAAGCTTTCTCCAAATCGGTCCCATCTATACCACAAGCTTTCATCTTGACTAGTAATTCTCCTTCTTGAATCTTTGGAATATCAACATCCCTGACCTCGACCCCACCTTCCTTCTTAACAAAAACAGCCTTCACACCCAAGCAATAATACAAAGTACTATAAATTCTTGAAAATCATTTCATTTAAGCAACACCTGTAAAACTGATTTAATTTCCAACACAGCTTGTGCAACTATATGTATTCATAGAACAGATATCGTAGTAACTTCTGAGAAGCATGGGCTTGTTGAGATTTGTGGAAGAAGCAGGTAATGTCGGCTCAGAAGCTGTATTATATAAGTTGCTAGGTAATATCGTCCCTCCCTAATCCTTCAATAATATTTTTCCCTTTGCCCATATCTACTTAGGTAAAATTCATGTAGTATATTAATTTCTTCAGCACTTATCTTATCAATAGGTTCTCCTAATAGTTTCACAAGATAGTATGTTCTAGCCTCTTCTTCTACTAGTAGGGCAACATGATATGCTTCCTCAATCGATTCACCTACAGCTACTACTCCATGATTCTTTAGAAGAACTGCCTTCCCATCCCCTAAAGTCTTAACTATTTCTTCAGCTGATTCTCTTGTTCCAGCTCTGACATATCTAGTAACTGGGATCTCATGCCCTATGACTGCGGCAAATTCTACTGTTAATGGAGGAATCGGTTCACCCCTAACTGCGAAAACAGTAGCATAATGAGAATGAGTGTGGATAACAGCATGAACCTCATCCCTAACACGGTAGATATGAGTATGCATAGGAGTTTCCGTTGAGGGGCTCCATCTACCTCTCAATATCTTTCCATCTAAATCTACCAGCAGTAAATCATTAACTTTCAGTAAGTCTTTTTCGAATCCACTTGGGGTAATTAGGATTTTATCAATACTTACTCTAGCACTTAGGTTCCCCCACGTTCCCGTCATCAACCTATGTTCATATGCTTTCTTTGCAATGAGAACCAGCTTCTTCCGAAGAGTACCCTCATTATTTTTCATCAAAT
>JAKCEX010000055.1 GCA_023539395.1 Candidatus Geocrenenecus arthurdayi
ATGAATTTGGCAGTACATCATCCACGTTAGAGCAGAATCCCGCAAGAATTTAAATCTATCTTAGATCTTAGACAGGAGTATAGTATCAGCTTGACTCAGCCACAAAGCAGGTTACTATTTGCTACTATTCTTCCATTCTCATGAAAGCACATGATACCTTCGCTTGATACTCTACATTACTCTTAAATGCTGGTAGAGGCAATAGTTAACTTGTGGATAAAGATAAGATTGACTCCACGGATAGAATAATCCAAGCTACGTATCTCAATGGTAGAGTTACATCTCCATTGAATAGTGTTACGGAATATTATCTGAGGAGGGGGTATGGTAACAGAGATGATGTTAAGAAACTCGTAGAGTATTCTCCAGTTGAAGCATTATATCTTTTAGAAACTGGTAAGATGAAGTTGAATAATATTCAAGGAGAAGAAGTTTATTTCAATGAGCTTTTAGAAGAATTATCCTTTAAGGAGCAAGCTCTTTGGAGAGACTACATTGTCTATAGAGATTTGAGGAAGAGGAATTATGTTGTTAGAGATGGTTTTAGCTTAGAATTACGTTTTAGAGTATTTGAGAGGGGGGAATATTTAGAGAAGCCTGCAAAATACTTGGTTGCTATCGTTTATGAAGGTAGAGACCTTCCAATCCAGAAACTGGTTGAGTGGCTGGAGGTATGTAGGAATAATAAGAAAGAACTTGTACTAGCAGTTGTTGATAGAAGAAATGAAGTAGTATACTATACGGTTAAGTTGGTTGATCTAGTACCATAAGATTTGAGTTAAGAATTATTTTCAAGTTTAAAGTTGAACATCATCTTACTAGTTATTTATTTATAAGTCTATCCCCCGCTCCTTCAGAATAGTTAAGATTCTGGCTATCCTCTTCCTAGTATTTCTTATGAGAGCTGTTTTCTCCATTCCTGCACCACCGGTTCTACTTCTAAGTAAGATAAGCTCTGCCCTTAATCTATCTAATTCATCTAGCAGTTCTTCATTGCTCTTCTGTCTTAGATCCTTCACTTCCTTCACCAACTTCTTCCACCACCTCAACTTTTGGTTTTGAAGATCTTAGAGCCTCAATCTTCTCTATATCAATTCCGAGCTCCTCTGGTAATGGAGCATCAGATGGATATACTTTTACTTTTACCCCGTATATCCCTGTCTTTAGGAGGATGGATGCTTTCCCAACTTTTACATGTTTTAATGCGTATTCCCCTGATTTAGGAATGAATCCAGCAGTGTATTTCTCTGTTCTAGCTCTTGCTGATGTAAGTTTTCCACTTATCTCTATCTCAACTCCTCTTGCACCCGCATCCATTATTCTTCTCAATGCCCAGAATGCTACTCTCCTATGTCTTACCCCCCTTTCTATTGCTTGAGCTATCCTGTAAGCCATAACGTATGGGTTAAGCTCAGGGACTTCTATCTCTGCAACTGTTACATTCGGGTTCTCTATACCGAATCTTGAAGCCAGTACTTCTGAGATTTCTTTAATCGTTCTACCTCTAGATCCAATGACTCTACCAGGATGCATAGCATAGATTGTTACTCTAGTTCCAATGGGCGTAAATACCATATCTACTCCACCGAATCCTGCATCTTTTAGCTTCTCAGCTAGATACTCTTCAACTTCTGTCTTCTTCCTCCTCTTCTCAAGTAGCTGCTTAATAGCTGACATTTTATTCTTTCACCTCTCCTATCACTTCTATATGGGTGAGGGTTTTATCGTATGGTGTTGCTCTACCGAATGCTCTCTCAATGAATTTTCTCAAAACTCTTCCTTTGTGAGCTACTGCATATCTTATTATTACTTGTTCTGGGTCGAGTCCTTTAAATTCAGCGTTTGCTTCAAGACTCTCAAGTAGCTTCAACATCATTCTTGCAATTTTTACTGGATAGCCTCCGGGACCTTTAGTCTGACGATGGTGTGCTCTATCCTTCCTATACCTTCTATAGGGGATCATTTTCTTCATAGCTATGACTTCTTCCATGAGCTTCTTAGCTTCGGGGATTTTTAACCCGATAATCGCTCTACAAACTTCTCTAGAAAATTTAGGAGAGACATCTACTTCTCTAAGGCTTGCTTTAACTGTCTTAGCTGGATCTAATTCTTTCACTGAGTATCCCCAATTTGGCATTATCCATCCGCCTATCGTTTTATTATTGTCTACGCTCTAAGAGATGTGAGCACTATTTTAGGATTAGACATTAGGCAGGCGATAGGCGCTCCCTCTACTTGATTATCCTGCCAGTTTCTAGATACCATAGGTATAGGTCTAGTTCTCCAAGCTTCATATTCAATTCTTGAGATAATTGCTTCAGTATTTTTTCAATCTCTAGGTATCTCTTTTTCGTTAGTGTTCTAGGTTTCTCTATTATCCTATGTTTCTCTAGAATGTCTAGAATGTGGTAGTCGATTATCGCTAAATCTAGGCATCCTATGTTTCTGAGGAAGTGGCTTGCTTCTTTGTATCCTATACCATCAATATTTTCTACTAGCCATTCTCTAATCTGCTTACAGTCTCTTAGTATTTCTAGAATGTTCTTCAACTGGTTTATCTTTCCCCTAGCTTTAACAATATATCTTGCTCTAGCTTCAGGATACCTATGTCCGAGCTTCCTCAATTCCTCCGCTAGCTCTTTCTCTGATAACTTCAAGAATCCATCATCAATCTTCTCTTGTATATGGAGACTCTTCTCTGCATTATATCCTGCTGCTAGGATGCAGAAGCATAGTTCTTTAAAGATTTTATTGATGTCTTTACTCCCAGTTTCGATGAAGCTTCTTATCTTCTCATCTATAATATCTTTCACATGGGTTTTTGTCAGCTGTTTAACTTGGTTTATCAACTGTTCTAGAGTCATCGGGAAACTGATATTTCCAAAATAATAAAAATATTATTGGGAATCTAGGTTTATTATTCTTCTAGTATTCCTTTGACAAGGTATAGGTAGAGTAGTGCTATGAAAATTATTGTGAAGAATATTATGGTCACTATAACTGAGAGTATTAGGGTGGGCTCTATTATGAGTAGTTTATTGATGAATGTTTCCATTGGTATACCTGTCTCGCCTAATATGACCATGTAGGGGAGTCTACCAATGTCATGGGTTATCTCTCCAAGTATTAATGAAGCTACTGCTGCAGGTGCTAGTAGGTAAGCTATCCATTTCCTAGATGGTTGGTAGTAGTAGATTATTCCAAGCGTTAGAATTGCTATAGCAAGTAGCACCATTCCTAGAAAAGTGTATGAAACATTTGTTAATGAATGACCAGTAGGTAGGAAGGATATATTTATGCTATAGAATAGGTATGCGGAATGGAAGCTTAATGTACTCCAGAACCAGAATCCCGTTAATCCTTGAGGTATAATCATTAATCCTCCTAGTAGGCTTGCATATCCACTCCATTTCTCAATAGTCTTATCTTTTCTTGATGACCATGCTAGACCTGCAGCTGCTGCAAGGAATCCTATAGATAATGCTCCAAACCAGGTATGGAGTAGGAGGGGAGGGTAGATGGGGTTCATTAAAGCTTCAACGATGTTTCCAGAGATGGGGTTTAGGCTTGCTAATCCTACTGGGTTGTCTATGAAGGCGAAAATGTATCTAAAACCTGCTGGAATAGCTAATCCTGATAATGCCATGATTAACCCTATGGACAGGTGTATCTTTGGTTGAACTTTATCCCAAGTATACCAGTATGCTGCGATAGATGTTAGTCTAGTTATTATTCCTATTATGCTAATTATTAATGGAATGAACAAGATTATTGTAGCTATGTTTACTAGTGTAGGCCAGAATCCTGCCAAGGCAACAGTTATCATTGTTCCATAGACGCCTGAAACAACCTCTGATGCAACTAGAAACTTGAAGACTTTTCTGGCAGGTTTCACTACTTCGATATTTGTAATTGATCTCCATCTAAGTATAAAGCTGTAAAATCCGAGACCTATGTTTATATTTACAAATGTTAAATGGATTAGTAAGATTGTTCCTAAAACTGTTATAGGTAGTGTTAAGTCCATTATTCTTCACCTATCCTGAGGAATTTCGGAGGCTTTCTCAAGACAACGTATATTGTTGTTAGGTTTATGATTAATCCTACAATTATTCCGCCAATTATTGTTATTGCAACTTCTACACCGATAGGATTGGGGGTAACGAGTTCTTCAGGGTAGAGTAAACCGTAAACTGTCCAGGGTTTCCTACCTATTTCTCTTACCGCCCATCCAAGTCCTGCCATAACGGGAGCAATGAAAAACATTGCAAGCCCTGAATATAATAGTATTTTCTCTTTTCCAGTCCATAATCTCTTGAATACGAATGAACTTATAATCATTAAAGATATTATTATGGCTATTGCTGCTAAACCAATTTTAAATTCGTATAAAGTCTTTACTATTGGAAGTTTTTCAAGTGCATTTAGAGTGTCCCTCAATGCTATTTCTTTAATAGGTATACCTGCTATCTTGAGGTCGGGGTTTGGATGATTCTCCACTGCCTGGATTAAGTAATCGAAGCCTTTGAATACATAATTGGGGTCTCCGAAGATCGTTAACCCTGCTGGCAGGTATGGTCCAGATTTCTCTAATCCAGATATCATAGCAAATTTTGTTGGTTGATACAGGTATACCATTAAGCCTTGCTCATGCCCTTCTATACCCTGTATGATTAAGAGTATTGCACCTATCAAACTGACAGTCTTGAAGAGTTTTAGATAGTAGTCTCTTTTCTCTCTTTTTCTTAATCCATTGTATGCTAGTGTTCCAGCAATCCAGAACACGCCTACGATGGTCGTTGCAAGAAGCTGGTGTATTACACTGGTTAAAGCATATGGGTTTATTATTGATACCCATGGATCTTTTAGAAGTTCTCCATAAGAATCAACTAACGTATCTATTATTTCTGGGTTAACTAGAGAAGCTCCCGACCCGATTAGGCTTACACTTGTCTTTACTAAAGCTTCTTTAACGGCTAATAGGAAGTCCGTGTTTACTAGTGTTGGCCCATATACTGGAGCCCATGGATAGATTTGTCTTACTATCTCTCCTGTCCCCCATGGTGCTTGCATCCAAGAATTTACAGATGTTATTAATGCTCCCGATAGTAGCGCACCTAGTGTATATGTGAATGTTATCGTCCAGTGTGTCCAGGGATTCTTGAATTTATCCCAAGTATATAGTAATGCTACTAGTAGTGCTGCTTCAATAGTGAAAGCTGCTAGCTCTAGGTAGAGTGGGGTGAAGAAGAATGATCCTATAGCTAGGATTACCCCATTCCATACTTGTATTAGTCCAAACTCTACTAGTGTACCTGTCGCTGCTCCGAATACGAATGCTATTACTATAACTAGAGATATTTGTTTAGCAAGTTTTATGAGATCCGTGTCTTTCTTCCATATTCCAAGAAGCTCTATTATAGTTAGCGTGACAGAGAATCCTATAACTATGGCAACTGTTACCGCATGCATATATATCCCGAGTGCTGAAAGATGGAGAATACCACTTAGATCTGCTCTAGATGTCTCCATTAATCTACTCCTCCTATTCTTACGCACATGTATACTTTTACATTTAATAAAGCTTGAGTTCTATTTTCGAACCATGAACCGATATGCAACCATGCATTATGATAAAAAATAAAGAATTTTTGGGAAATTAGGGATTTAGGTTTACTCTTGTTTATTGTTTTTCTGGTTCTTTATAGACGAACCACCAGTCATATCCTTTGTATTGTTTTAATCTTTCTTCTGCTGTTTTCTCATCTGCTGCAGGTGGAACTATAACCTTATCACCTATGAGTTCATTGTTAGGCCAATTGGCTGGAAGAGCTGCCTTGGATTTGTCTGCTATTTGAAGTCCTCTTACTGCTCTTAGTATTTCATCTATGTTTCTTCCAAGTTCTGGTGGGTAATAGTATATTGCTCTAACTATTCCTTCTGGGTCTATTATGAAGACAGCTCTCACAGTGTTTGTTCCTTTCTTTGGATGTATCATTCCAAGCATTGTTGCAATTTTACCCATATCGTCAGCGATTATTGGAAAATCTATGTTCACATTGAGTTTCTCTCTAATCCATCTAGTCCATTGTATATGGCTGAAGACTTGGTCTATACTGAGACCTATAAGTTCACAGTTTAGTTTCTTGAATTCCTCATATCTTTTCTGAAAAGCATAGAACTCGGTTGTACAGACTGGTGTAAAGTCTGCTGGATGGGAGAACAGCACAACCCATTTTCCTTTATAGTCATCTGGAAAGTTTATGATACCTTTCGTTGTCCTAGCTTTAAAGCTGGGCATCTTATCTCCTATCATTGGTAGTTTTCCCACTTCAACAAGCTCCATTTCCCGTACCCCCATGTTCTTGAATACTTAATAGTAGGTGCGATTATTAATATATTGTGGTTCGACTTACGGACTTACAATTAGTAAAAGCATTAAGAGAAGATTCAGGTAGGTCTCATGTTGAGTTAGCTAGAATATTTGGTGTAACTGAAGCAGCTATTAGAAAAAGAATTAAGAAGCTGCAGTCTGAGGGTGTTATCAAGAAGTTTACTATAGAGGTTGATATTAGGAAGCTTGGGTTCGAAATCCATACACTAATTGGGTTGGATGCTTCTCCTGAGAAGCTTATCCGTGTATTGGAAGACTTGAAGTGTATGGATGAGGTTATGAGTCTCTACACTTCATCTGGAGACCACATGATACTTATTGAATGCTGGTTTAAGAACATGGATGAACTATCATCATTCGTAAAAAAGCTAAGCAGCATAGATGGAGTAGTAAAAGTATGCCCAGCAATAATTCTGGAGAAGATCAAGTAGGCATTATCCTTACCCAGATTTGTTATCAGATTATGTCTAAACTATCGGTATTAGCTTTGGTGTTAAGTTATCTTCAGCAGGCTCGACTATGTAATAGGGGGTATGAGGTTTAATCCCGTAAAGGATGACTCTCCCATTCATCTTGGTTATTTTTAAATGGATGTCTGACGTTGGTGCAAGTCTTTCAATAATCCAAGGATAGATAGGCTTCATAATGAATACTACTAATCCACCAGTATTTTTTATCAAATTCGATACGCGATACATTAATTCTATAATCATTTCACGTAACCTACTAGCCAACCTATCAATTCCTAATGAAATCAAGGGTGGACCCTTACCCTTCGGTATGCTGGATTTAACTACCTCATGAATCCTATCAAAAATTTCATCTGGATCTTGAAGGGATGTCTTGGTAACGTTTCCAGGTAGCTCTTCTCTTGTTTCCACATCTATCAATATACGCAAGTTACTAGACAGAATATCATCTGGTACACCAAAAGATTTACCAAAACTGATTACATCACGCCAGTCAGCACCACCGCTTGGAATCATTAGTACAACTCTATTCTTGAGTGCATATGAAACAGCCATCGGCCCATATATCAATGTGTATTCTGGGAGGCTAATTTTGGGGTCTATATCTATTAGGATTGTTGACCCGTCAACGTATCCCCCGATTTCTAAATCTAGGTCTGGGATTCCTGTTGTATATGCTCCAGAAGGATCTTTTGGTGGCTGATATCTTTTACCCACATAATAGTCCTTCGTTATTTTTGAAGGAGGATATAGGCCGAAGCCTTTGTATAGGCTTATGCATCCCAATGGTTCATTAATTTTTGAGCCTCTCATTTTTAGTATTCTTACTTCTCTGAAGAGTCTATCTTCTATTATTTCCCTCC
>JAKCEX010000056.1 GCA_023539395.1 Candidatus Geocrenenecus arthurdayi
TTATGAGTCTCTACACTTCATCTGGAGACCACATGATACTTATTGAATGCTGGTTCAAGAACATGGATGAACTATCATCATTCGTAAAAAAGCTAAGCAACATAGATGGAATAGTGAAAGTATGCCCAGCGATCCTCCTAGAAAAAATCAAGTAGACTCCAAGAAGCAGTCCTATGGGAGTATTAATCTACATTATTGGTATTAGCCTTGGTTCAAGACCATCCTCAACCGGGTCCACAATGTAGAATGGTAAACGAGGTTTAATACCTTTGAGGATGATTCTACCATGATGCTTAGTAATACGTAAGTGGATATGCGTTACAGGAGCGAGTCTTTCAATGATCCATGGATATACAGGTTTGATAATCCATAAAGCTAAACCACCAATCTCTCTAGCCATATTGGATAAAAAGTACGTAACATCGAAAGCAGCTTCTCTAAGCCTGAAGACAAGCCTGTCCATCCCTAAGATTACTAGAGGCGAAGGTAATCTGCTTTTTATGAAGTAGTCTGTAAGGTTTTCTATCTCATTTATAACGTCTGCTGGACTAAATATGTCGATCTTCTTAACATTTTTTGGTAGAATACCTTCTGTTCTAACCACGTCCATGAGTATCCTCACATAGTTAGAGATTTTGTCAGGTGAGATGCCATACGCCATAATATATTTTAAGATGTCTTTCCAATCGAATCCTCCAGTCGGTAAAATAATTACAGGTCTATCCCTTGATATATAGCTAGCGGCGAAAGGTGTCACTAATACGTTATATTCACTTATAGTTAGAGCGGGATCTATCTCGTAAACTATAGTCGAGCTTGATGGGAATCCACCTACCTCTTTATCGAGGTCTGATATTCCCGTGGTATATCCTCCGGGAGGGTCTGGTGGAGGATCATATCTCCTGCTATTGTAATATTCTTGTGTAATCGTTATTGGATGGTATATTCTGAATCCTTTATAGAGGCTTATACAAGATAATGGTTCTTTGATTTCTGACCCCCTCATTTTTAGTATTCTTACTTCTCTGAAGAGTCTATCTTCTATTATTTCCCTCCTAAGTAGTATTACTCCATCTGATATGAATTCCTCAAACCCATATTCGTATTCTTGCTCACTTTGAACTTCTTTTATCAAGAGCGTTGTGCAATCCATCTGCCTCGCAATCTTTGAGAGTAGAGAATGTAGGAAGACTCTAGCTTCAGGTGGAGATTTAAACATTTGGCTTAAAGCAGTAAATGAATCTATTACAAGCCTCTTCGCACCTATAGATTCTACAGCCTCCAAGATATCTGCTACCGATATACTCATCCCAGGCTCAAACAATGTTGGGATAGCAAGGTACTTGAATAAACCCTTATCTCTAAGACTACGGAAGTCTAGACTGAAGCCAGACATGAAATCGTAGAATCTCTCTTCATCTTCTAGGAAAGAAGCATAGACGCCTGGTTCATTAAATTTTACTGCACCATTATAGATGAAAGCTCCAGCCAGAGCAGTCTTACCCGTTCCAGGATTCCCTGAAACTGTTATAAGCCCACCACGCGGGAAACCTGTAATTATCTCATCTAAACCCTCAATACCTGTCTGCATTGTATTACGGCTAGACACGTCTACTACCTCCCAAAACTATTTAGAAACCTCCTGTATGATTCTTCATCATTACTCTTCATAAGCTCTACAAATTCTTCAGCCGATAATCCTTCTACCTTACCTTCATCTATAAGCTTTTTAGCAGCTATTCTAAGTATCGCATCTGCACCCTTCCCCAAGAAACTTCTCAGAACAGTATAGAAAGTTGAAGGAGAATCTACAAAAACCTTATACATATCATCTTGAAGTTTTCTATTCAAATAACTTTCAAGAGCATTTAACCCAGAGGGTCCTAGAAGATCCCTTAAAGTAGACCTAAAAATCTCCCTAACATACATAGCCGATTCACCTCGGCTTTCCCCAGAATAAGGTTTATCCTGAACCAGGTTAGATTACCCCCGCCGTATTTACTCAAAACCCCTCTGATATTTTAGTAATAATCTCTCTTATATCTGTTTACTCTCTACTTTTCAGAATTCAGCTTCTCGAAATTCTGCTAATTCCCATTTGTATTAGGAGATAAAGTTCCCTAGGCCAATAGAATTCATAAGCTAACTTGAAGGCTTGCAGTGAAGAAGATTGATTCAATCAATAGAATCCTAGTCTGAAACTTAATTTAAGGATTAGAGGCGGGTCGGCTCGGCTCTTCCTCCATCATCAAGTCAGTCTGGGGCAGCGGCCTCATCCCCAAATAGGAAATATTCTACTCACTTAAAGAATTTACCTTCAACCCTAAGTTTCCCCTCCTCCATATAGTATAAAGTTTAAGTAATCATACTTAGCCTAAATAGCTAGGACAAGTATTGATAGAAGTTACATTTATCTTAAATGGTAGGTTGGTGAAGATTCAAACAGAGCCGAATATTACTTTGCTCGACCTTCTTAGAGAAGAATTAAGGATAACAAGTGTTAAGAGAGGATGCGAGACTGGAGAATGTGGAGCATGCACTGTGCTTCTCGATGATAAGCCTGTTAACAGCTGCTTAATACTTGCCCCAATGATTGATGGAAGAAGAATATTGACAGTTGAAGGTTTAACGAAAGATAGAGAACTCCACCCCCTCCAAGAATCATTCATAGAAGAATTTGCACTACAATGTGGATACTGTACTCCAGGGATGCTTCTAACTTCGAAAGCATTATTAGACCTAAACCCATCTCCTACAATAGAAGAAATAAAAGAAGCTTTATCAGGAAACCTATGTAGGTGCGGAGCATATCAACAAATAATAAACGCAATATTGAGAGCATCTGAGAAACTACGAAGAAGGTTAAACTATAAACCATAGAAGAATCAAATATACGTGGAAAAGATGAATAGGAAGTCTAAGATCGCATTAATAATACTTGCAGCAGGAAAATCAACAAGATTTCCAGGAAACAAGCTTCTAGCAAAAATTAACGGAGAATCCATGATTAAGAAAATAGTTAGAACTGCTCTAAACTCTAAAGTTAACAGAATATTAATCGTAACAGGATATGAAGCTGAAAAGATAAAACAACAAATTAAAGAGATAGAGGATGAGAGGGTCCAAATAGTCTATAATCCAAAGTATGAAGAAGGGCAGAGCAGCTCTGTAAAAACTGGTGTAAAACAAGTAATAGGTAAAGTAGACGCAGTCATGATCCATCCAGCCGATGTTCCATTCATTACCCCAGAAGATATTGATAGATTAATAGAAGTATATGAGATAACTAATGCTGCAACTATTGTTGCATCACACCGTGGAAGACATGGTCACCCAATACTCTTCTCAAGCAAACTATTCAGTGAGATAATGCAGATAACAGAAGAAAAACATGGACTCAAAGAACTAGTAGAGAAGTACAGAGAAGAGATAGTAGAAGTAGAATCAAGCCAATACACCATCATAGATATAGATACTCCAGAAGACCTAAAGAAAATTCAGAGAATACCTAGAAGAAATTTACTCCAAGATGGGGATTGACAATCTGTTGAAATAAGAAAACTAATAAGTTAGCTAAAGAATCCAAATCTAGGACTCTATGAATTTTCACGTTATCGGTAGGAAAACTATTAGGAAAGATGCATTGGCAAGAGTTACTGGGGCGGAGAAGTATGCTTCAGACATATATCTTCCAAACATGCTTCATGCAAGAGTCTTGAAGAGCCCCTATCCACATGCTATCGTAAAGAAGATAGATACAAGGAGAGCAGAAGAGATAGGAGCAATCGTAATAACCTTCAAAGATGTACCTGGTAGATTGTTCTGCCCAAGGCTTGTAAGTACGCCAGATGCAACATACAAAGATTGGAAGGTATTAACAGACAAACCTGCATACGTTGGAGAACCTATAGCAGCTGTTGCTGCTGAAACAGAAGAATTAGCTCAGAAAGCTTTAGAGCTCATAGAAGTAGAGTATCAAGTCCTCGAAGCTGTATTTGACCCGCTGGAATCGATGAAGGAAGGTGCACCCAAGATACATGAGAAGATTCTACTTAACGATAGAGTTATAAATGTAGAGAATAATATTGCTTGTAAGCTAGAACTTGAAGAAGGAGACTTAGAAGAAGCTTTCAATAAATCAGATATAATAATTGAGAGAGAGTTTAGAACTAATAAAGGATACCATAATCAGCTTGAACCAAAAGTTGCTGTTGTAAATCCTGAACCAGATGGAGGTATAACGATATGGTGTACAACTCAGACGATCCATAATACTAGGCTGCTGGTTAGCGAGATCTTCAATATACCTGTAAGCAAGATAAACGTGAAGAAGCTAGCTCTGGGAGGAGGGTTCGGCTCGAGCATACAGACGAATATTGTAGTCCCCATAGCTGTTGCATTAGCTCTTAAAGCTCGGAGACCGGTTAGACTAGCATACACAAAAGAAGAAGATATGCATGAACATAGCAGCTTCCAGATGATTTTTAGATTCAAGGTAGGTGTAACTAGAGATGGGAGACTCACTGGTGGATACATGGAGAACATAATGGATATAGGCGCCCATCAAATTCAAGCTTACCCACTACTTGGGACATGCGCAGGATGGTGGGTATCTCTATACAAGCTAAAAGCAATAAAATATATTGGAGTAGCAGTCTACACAAACAAGATACCTTCATGTGCATATAGAGGATATGGTAACCCACAGGTAACATGGGCTGTAGAAACAATAATGGATGAACTTGCAGAGATGCTTGGGATGGATCCGATAGAATTTAGACTCAAGAACTATGTAGGTGAGGGAGACCTATTCTGGGGTCAGGGACCAACAGTAAAATCTGTAATTAGGAGCTGCGGAGTTGAAGAAATATTGAGGAAAGGCTCAGAATTAATAGGCTGGAAGAATAGACCTAAGCCTGGAGAGCAGAAAGGCAGGTATAGAAGAGGAATAGGGATTGCCAGAGGATATCATACATCAAGTGCAGGATCACCTATACCAAGCCAAGTAATCGATTATTCTGGAGCAATCCTTAAAGTAAATGAAGATGGAACAGTTGATTATATTACCGCATTAATCGACCAAGGTGGAGGAACACTAGATGCACACGCTAAGATAATAGCTGAGGAACTCGGGTTACCATTAAAGAATGTAAATATAGTTTCAGCTGACTCACAGACAACGATCTACGATGTATGCACTCATGCTTCAAGAGGAGTCTATGCTGGAGGAGGAGCAGCATTGAACGTTGCAAGACAGGTAAAGAAGAAGATACTAGAATTAGCTTCAAACGTCCTAAATGCTTATCCACATACATTAAAGATTCGACCTGATGAAGAAAGAGGACAAGCAGTAATATATGTTGAAGGAGTACCTGGAAAGGAGATAACGCTTGGAGAACTTGCAACCCTCGCTAGGATAAAGAATTGGGGGACGATCGCTGCAGTAGAAAGTTTTAGGCCTCCTGCTTGTCCACCCCACTTTACAGGATACTTTGTTGAAGTAGTCGTAGATACTGAGACAGGGATCGTTAAACCATTAAGAGTAGTTATAGGCGCAGATATAGGAACAGTTATTAATCCTGAGCTTGCAGAAGGGCAGCTCCATGGTGGATTCATGATGGGTTGGAGTAGAGCGATCCTCGAAGACTTAAGATACAGTAAAGATACTGGAGATATAGAATGTAAAGGATTCATAATAGATTATAAGATGCCTACTTCTAAAGATATACCTGAAGAGATTACGACATTCTTCGTAGAAACTTATGAGCCTACAGGACCATTCGGGGCGAAAGGGCTAGGCGAGGGGGCACAGAATCCCGCAATAGCAGCAATAGCTAATGCAATCTATAATGCTACTGGAATAAGATTTTACGAGCTACCTATAACCCCCGAGAAGATATTGGAGAAGATAAGAGAGAAAGAGAAAAGAGAACCTATGAAAGTAGTAGCTGAGAAATTAATTGATGAATAGAGGTGAATTCATGAGGGCAGACTATATAAATCTAGTTAATACACATATCATCCCAATTGAGTTTACTTATCATGCTCCTGAAACTATTGAAGAAGCATTGAAACTATTGAGGGAGTATCAGGGTCAAGCTATGGTAATAGCAGGTGGAACAGACCTCATAGTAGATATGAAGCTACGTAGAAAAGAGCCTAAACACATAATAAGCTTAGGTAGGATTAGAGAACTAGACTACATTATTGAAGAAGATTCAGGTATAAGGATTGGAGCTGCAACAAAACTGAGAAGTATAGAGAAGAGTAGGATTGTCTATGAACGTTTCGAAGCATTACACCTGGCGGTTAAGTCTATAGCTTCAATACAAGTAAGAAACATGGGGACACTAGTCGGCAATATATGTAATGCTAGTCCAGCTGCAGATTCTGCTCCACCTCTATTAATCTACGAAGCCATAGTTACAGCTCAAAATTTAGAAGGAGCAAGAAAGATATTGATGAAGGATTTCTTCACTGGACCTGGGAAGACTTGTTTAAGAAATGATGAGATAGTTACAGAAATATTCATACCATATCCTCCCAGAGATTCTACAAGCAGCTTCTTGAAGATCTCTAGGGTTGGAATGGACTTAGCTAAAGTCAATATCGCACTACTCCTTAAATTTAACAGTAATGTTGTTGAAGATTTTAGAATAGCTTTAGGAGCTGTTGCTCCAACCCCACTAAGAATATTGAGAGCTGAAGAATATCTTAAGCATAAGCCTGTTAATGAAGAAAATCTTAGGAAAGTTGAAGAGATAGTTTCAGAAGAAATTAAACCTATAACAGATGTTCGGTCTACAGAATGGTATAGAAGGGAGGTCTCGAAAGCATTGGTAAGAGATGCTTTAAACATAGCAGTGAATAAGGTGATGAGAAAATGAGGATAGAATTGATTGTCAATGGTGTTAGGAGGATAATTGATGTTATGCCTAACGAGTTATTGATCAATGTTCTTAGAGAGAAGCTGGGTTTAACTGGAACTAAGTATGGATGTGGTATAGGAGAATGCGGAGCATGCACAGTCATGGTTGATGGTAAGCCAGTACTATCATGCTTAACATTAGCGGTTGAGGTAGCTGGAAGAGAAATCACAACAATAGAGGGAATAGCTAAGGATGGGCAGCTTGACCCAATCCAAGAAGCATTCATAGAAGAAGGTGCAATCCAATGTGGATACTGTACCCCTGGATTTATAATAACAGCAAAAGCTCTACTTAATGAAAACAAGAGCCCAAGCAGAGAAGAGATAATCGAATACATTAAGGGAAATCTATGCAGGTGTACAGGATACATCAATATAATCAAAGCAATACAGAAAGCATCAGAAAAAATCGTGAAGAATTCTGCAAGTAAAATATCATCTAAACTTTCCCCCGTTAGATGATGCTTTTACAGGTTTCCCTAAAAGTAATACCAAGTTGGAAATAGGTAGGGGCGTGTCCAACTTCTATTTGCTATTTATAAACTTTAAAGCTACACTTATAAGTAATCTAAGAAGAGTTTACAAATTATTGGACACGCCTTCTCCAACAGAAAATTTAAAAACTCCTTATAAACACCTATATATAGAGGACCCCTAAATGGATGAGCCTGCGACTAGGAGTCCATGGTCATGGTTGCAGGTGATGGAGGGAGAAAC
>JAKCEX010000057.1 GCA_023539395.1 Candidatus Geocrenenecus arthurdayi
CCAAGGGTTCAAGTGAGGTCGGAGATAGTTGGAGAGGTTGAAGCCGATGGAGTAAAGATACCCGTAAGAAGAGTGGTGTACGGTGATACTGAAAACCTCCCACCACCAGAAGAAGGTACTATATACGTTGTCTCAACTTTCGTTACATTGGCTTTACGGGAGAAGGGGGTTAAGAGGAAAGACCTGCTATCGCCTGATACAAACGTGGATAGTGCGGTGAGAGACAGTTCAGGCAGGGTTCTAGGTGTTAAGTATCTACAGACTGTGTGGTGATGCTGAATCTTGAGCCAGACTAAACAGTAATATTACGGTAATGACTAGAAGAGCATCTCATATATTTAACTCCCTTATTTTTTTATATCTCTTTCCCACATCTCTCATATAGGTGGTATCTAGAGAGGTGGCTTAACCAGTAAGTATTGCTAGATTCAGATGTAGGCTACCTACTGGAGGCTTTGATGGATATGATGAAGTTCGGGGACTTGGTATGGTACTATGTTTGTTCATGATGGTAGGAAGATTGTAGTCTTAGATGTTTCTGACAAATATAAATAATGTAAATATAGTATGGGAGATGCCTGCATAAGGTGATGATTTTAGCTTTCTCCAAGTTTCTCTAACAGCCTCAACATATATTGTCAAGGTTTAGATAATATTATTATGCTTTCTCTTGCTTCACCAATCTTTATCACTCTCCTTGTAGTTGCAACCCTCTTATTTACTGTGATTATCCTATCTATATCGAATCCGATTCTCTCAGCTAACTCTGCTGTAAGAATGTCTGACTCAACTACTCTATCTGGGAATACTCCACCTGCAACTACTATTGAAGCTTTCCCCCCACTTTTCAATACTCTAAACATTTCTTCAAGTGCAAGTCTCATGTCATAAAAGTATGCTTTAGCGGCTTCTGGAAGGTTCAAGTCTGGAAATGGGTCGATAATATTCTTTGGATTTAACCCAATATACGACCTTAGGGGGTCTACTTTAACATCTCCAAAGAATAGTTCATATTCGATTTCGTAAACTTTAGTATACTCTATCTTATTGAGGTACGGAGGCGAGGTTATGATGGCATCAAAGGCATCATCTCCTAGGAAGTCCATTTTCCTAGCATCTCCAAGATATACTTCAATCTTGCATTGTTTGAAATGTATATTCTTTAAGTCTTTGATCATTTTCTTAACTATCTTCTTAAAGAATTTTCTAAATGGTGGGACAGGTTTCTTGACTACTCTTAAAACTGCTCCATCTTTATAAACATATGATACCTTCATAGCAGCATTCATCAATGCTAATGTAAAGAAGTTCTTAGCTGCTGGATCCTCAATCCTCCTTACTTGTTCTCTGAAAAATAATATATCTTCTAGAGAAGGCTTAGAGAAGAATTGTCTAGTAAATCTACTTACTTGACTTAGGTCTTGTCTTTCAAATTTTTTCTCAAATATTTGTTTAGCTATCTTTATCAATTCTTCAATCTTGTAGTCTGCTGTCTTGGTTTGAGATACGAAGACAGCGAGGGGTGCAACATCTACGCCTACTGAGTTTATGCCTTTTTCTTTACATGCTAGTAGAGTTGTTCCTGAACCAACAAATGGGTCGAGAATAACTGATCTATTATCAAGCTTAAACAAATCAATCATTAAGTAGACAAAATCTCTTGAGAATCCTTCCTTAAAATAAAACCATGAATATACTGGTAGACTCTTGTTTGGGATGAATGTTACTAGTTTTCCCCATTCCCATCTCTCTTCTAATATCCATTTCCTAGAATTCATATTGGTTATCGGCTTTATCTTATTACTCTAAGAATTACAGCGGTTTCTGTAGCTCTTACTCCTTCTAGTTTCCTAATTTCATCTATGCATTTATTTAGTTCTGAGATGCTTCTAGCTGAGATTAATGCTAAAGCATCTATTCTTCCTGTAAGCTCGTATACTGTCTCTATGTTTTCCATTTCAGCTATCTTCTGAAGAGTATCTTTTGAACGTTCACCTTTCTCAAAGTATATGAATGATACAGCATTTACAACAAAATCTCTACTTAACTCAACTGTAAACTTCTTGATTATCCCTTCTTCCTGCATTAATTTGACTCTTCTTCTTACAGCTCCTTCAGAAAGTCCTAAAGCCCTCCCTATCTCTACAAATGGTTTTCTTCCATCTTTCTTTAGTATCTCTAATATCTTTAAGTCAATTTCGTCCAGAGTTCCCCATTTTGACGGCATATTCAATAGAAAGATATGCGGGGATGGTAAAAAACATTACGAATTCTTCTTAAAATTAATCCGAGAACTTACTAAGCCTTCAACACCTAATACTTTACCTGTCTAAAAATAATATTTTGGAGTGAAATATATTCTAGAAGAGTTGGAGGATTTAGGGTGGTGTGATTTTTATGGCGTTTACAGGGCAGGCGGACTCGCATGCCATACAGAAGATACAATCCGACTCTCTAATAGGGTCTGCTTTCTTTCCGGAGGCTGGATGACCAGGTGTCTCAAACCATTCATAAACATTTACTGGGCATACATCTATGCATGCTCCATCAGCTATACATATATCAAAGTCTACTGCAACGTTTGTACCATGTATTCCAAGCTTGGTAGGTGGCTCAACAGGTCCCCAGACTGCGTGACCTTCATGCTGATCAATCTTCTGGCGTTTCTTCATAAATTCTGGGTCTATCCCAGGCATGACGCTCACCAAGAACCGTACTAAATAAGAACTCTAGTTTGTATTTATGGATATCTCACCTAAAAATATTGAGAAATGTATAGATTCCTACCCGCATAATGTTGAATAATAGATTATACCAGTAGGGTTTGTTTATTTGTGGATTTATAGTTATCTACGTTAGATTAAGAATGCCTATATTAGTTTACAAACCTGTTTTCTGGGCAGTTTATAGGTTGAGCCGTAGTCATAACATCTATAAGAATCAATTATCTTTAGGAGAAGCTTAGAGAAGAGAAACATATCACATAGATCTCTATGTGGGGTTTAATTGATAGATATATGCTTAGACTAAGATTTGAAAGATAAGAAGTTAGAGAAGCTGGGCTTTACTTGATTCTCATGTTCATTATCGTGATTGAGAGTACTCTTTATAACTCCGTACATAACATTTAAGATTAGATAAAGATGGATAGAGAAAACCTAGAGAATTGTTACATCTTCCTATTCATCATTACAGTTTATCTGGTTATCTTATCTATGTCTCCACCTAATGGATTGTTAATTGAAGGTCAACCTACGTGGAGTTTTAGAGTAGAGGTTCTACCAGGAGAATACTATATGGGTGAATGGGGGAAAGTCCGAGTAAACATTACGAACAGCGATTGTAGTGATAGGATAAATCCTCAACCAAGAACATTTAACAATATAAGAGAAGATGTCTTCAATGAGTATCTTAAGAGAGCTGAAATAATGGTTTCTAAAGACTTCATAAAGAAGTATTCGTATCGGGTTACGAATCTCCATGGAGTTGGTGGTGAAGTCTATGGAGATTATACTCTCTATATTGAGGGAGCATGCAGGGGGAGGAAGATCACATTAACGGGAGCAGGATTATGGTTTGCTTGGACGAATTATGGTAGGTCTCTCATGTCTTGGAAGAATGTTAGAATAGATCTTGAAGCTTTTAATCCTGTAAACTTTATTTTATACGGGTATGATAGTTTATCATCAACTATTATTGAATTTGATTTTCTATTTCCTGAAGATGTTCATCCCGATGAAATTAACATTGAACCATCAATTGATATTAGGTTGATCTTCCCAGGCTGGAGAGAGTATACTTTAGAGGATTATCCCTTGATAAGCTATCTAAAGCTTCTGCCGTATAGGAGTTTTAATTTAACGATTGCTGATTTTGATGGTTTAAATGTTCTCTCAGGTGCGAAGCTTATTATTAGGAGGTTGGTACATTACTATGATGTTAGAGAATATATCGTTCCAGATAACGGCAGGGTTAAGATATACCGCCTACTCGATGATAAGTATCAAGTAGAAGTTTACTGGAATAGTTCAGATTATCTTCAACAGTATCCTCATGTTTACTTTGAACAACATTGGGCTTATGAGCTTGCATTATCGAAGATTATAAAAACTAGGTTATTTAATCCAAAGATTAAGATTGTAGATTTGAAGAATTCTACAATAAGTGGTGCAAGAGTGATATTTGATGGCGTTGAAACGATAACAGTTAACGGTTTGACGAGGTACATGCTTGTACCAGAGGGAAATCATTCTGTTCAAGTATATTGGAAGAAGATTAAAGTCTTTGATGGATGGGTCTGGATAGGGTATCATCCAACAATCTATCCATGGATGACTAGACCAGCTGTAGAACATATACTTAGTCTCCCAGTAGGAGACTTGGTTGTACAAGCTGTAGATTCAGGAAGAAACCCTGTAGGAGCAAACTTTACAGTGATAGGTTTGAATCCTGAAACAAGTATTGGGAACATATATTCTAGGAATGGGATGATTAATCTTTCCCAGGTTCCCATTGGAGAATATATTGTAAGAGCAGTGAATATCTCCAGAGTCTTTAACCAAGTTGTAGAGAAGCAGGACATATATATTCCAGGTTCAGGGGAAGTCAGTTATATCGAGTTGCCAATCCATAGTATTGAATTGAAGATCGTTAGCATGGATGGCAAGCCTCTCTCAGAAGCAGATATAGTATTTGGGCCACTGTCATTGAGGCTTGATGAAGATGGTATAGTGAAGATTATCGGTATACCTATGGGAGTGTATAAGCTTAATGTCTATTGGAGAAGCGAGGCAGTATATAGTTCTGATTTAGAGGTTTCATCAACTACATCATCTAAGGTTAATGTAGGAGTATATGATATACATCTTACATTCATTGATAATAGAGGTAGAAGACTACTCTGTAATTATAGTTTTACAGCACCAGGTAGGATAAAGATTGATTCTACTAAGATTGTGGATGAATTATCTGTTGAGATGGTTCCAGAAGGGGTTTCAAGATTAGTTGTTAGGAATCTTGAAGGCAAGCTACTGTACAACAGTAGTATGAGGGTTTCAGATTTATGGAAGCTCCGTGAAATCCGTTTACCTGTTGATGACTTAGTTGTTAATGTTACTTGGAGTAGTGGAGAGCCATTAGCGAAGTCGGAGGTCAAGATTAAAGATTTAAACTATGGCTTTGAATATTCAAAGTTTACTAATACAAATGGAGTAGCAGTGTTTGAGAAGATGGTTTTCTCAAATTATTCTATACGAGTAAACTATCCAGATACACCTCTTGCATTAAAGATCTTTAACAAGTTTTTTGATGGTGAGGTGATACAGGTTCAAGTTGAGAAAGCATGGCTTGGAGTGAGGGCTGTTGATTCTGATGGTAGCCCAGTCAAGAATGCTGAAGTAACAATCTTCTATGGAATGGTATCTCTTGGGAGAGCTTACACAGACCAGAATGGGTATGCTTTCTTTAAACTTCTCCCTAAGCTATCACCTTACACTGTAAAAGTTAAGTATGATAAAAGCGAGCTAACTCAGACAGCTAGCCCAAACTCTACGATAACGTTTACATTTGAGAAACCAGTATTTACAGAAGAATTACTGAACCTAGCTATCCAGCTATCTATACTTGGAGGTATAATGGCTCTCTTAGGGATGGTAATATACAGGGTGGCTAAGTACGTAAAGAAGAGTATTGAATCCATACCTACAAAGATTCAGTTTAAGAATTAGAATAAAGCGTCTGTAATATTGTGCTGTATCAGATAACTTTTAATAAGCATAGTAAATAGCTACAATATGTGAAGAAAGAAGAAGTTGAGAGGCTTCTTAAGAGGTCTAGAAGCTTTAAGGATGCAGCTGATTTTCATTTCAGTAGAGGTGATTATGATCTTACGGTATTTAGTTTAGAGCAATCGCTGCATCTCTTCTTTAAAGCTAAGTTGATTGAGAATGGTGTAGATTTTCCTAAGACGCATAGTTTAAGGAGATTATTCTTAATCTTGGGACAAGTGATAGACCATAGTGTAGATTTTAGTGAATTTGAGAAATCTAGATCACTAGAATTCTCAAGCCTTGAAGATGCATATGTTACTTCAAGATATTTTCCGAGAGAGTTTACAAAGGGGGAAGCTGAGAGATTAATGAAGTTTTATCTGGAGGTAGTTGAGTTTGTGGGAAGATTTCTTGGTTAGAGATGCTAAGCGGAGAAGAGAAGTATTCGCAAACATCTTATTTTACCTAAATAAGATTAAGGAGATTGTTAGTAGAATTGATCCTAATGGGAGGGTATACTTATTTGGCTCAACAGTAAGAAGAGAGTACACTTTATCCAGCGACATAGATGTATTGATAGTGACTGAAGCCAATCCTAGTATCGTGATTTCATCTCTTTGGAGGGAGGGGCTTGATGAACCCTTCGAATTCCATGTAATCAATAATGAACAGTTTAAGACTTATAGACTCTTAATACAAGATATCAGTGAAATCTAGGTCGAGTAATTTTATTTGTATTCAAAATGCTTATCTCTGCACCTATTTACTCATACTGTATTAGAGTTATGTAAATTGATGAAAAACAAGACCAGATGATGAAGCTAATAGATTGTTTTAGCTTTGCTTTTACCTATACTTCATGGAATATTTTGTCTGGTTTGAAGAATTCTTCTGTTGCCTTCAATAACCATATGCCTTTTTCTTTTGATTTTTCTATGAGTTCAATCATTGGTAGAGATGCGTAGATTACGAGTATAACTTTCTTTCTTAATAGGTTTGGATAGTTTGTTTTGAGTTTTTCAATCTTTCCTAAGAGTTCATCGACAAGTTTTGGTCCAGCTCTAACTGTTGCTTCACCGATAACGCATGTATCATCCGAAGCACCATAAATGTTTATCTCTAAGCCTGGCAGGATGAGAGAAGTTAACTCTAAGGTTATCCCAAGCTCTCTGAGTTTAACTTTTAGTATAGATTTTGCTTCATCTTCAACATCTATTGTTAATTTCTCTAATGTTCTCTCGACCCTGCCCAGCCTACCTTCCATCCTCTCCATCCTACCTTCCATCCCCTCCATCCTATCTTCGATTCTCTCCATTCTCTCTTCCATTTTCTCTATTCTTAAAAGTATTTTATTGAAATCTTCTCTAAGTCTTGTTTGTTCTTTTCTAAGTTCTATCTGTTCTCCCGTGAGTCTTGTTTGTTCTTCCATGAGTCTCGCTTGTTCTTCTCTGAGTCTTGTTTGTTCTTCAGCTATTTTATCTAGTCTTCTTAAAATCTCTGATAGGCCTAAGTATCCTGCTACTGTGTATCTGAATTCTAGGTCTTTTTCAAGGAGTTCTAGGAATTGTTTCTTTAATGATTCCAATGTTGAGCACTGTTAAAAGTAAGGGTTTTCCATTATAAAAGTATACCGGCTTGTCTCGGCTTTTCA
>JAKCEX010000058.1 GCA_023539395.1 Candidatus Geocrenenecus arthurdayi
GGATTCTAGAATATTCCTAGTTTTATTGCTAGTTCCGAAGCAGGTGTTTCAGGTGAGAGCTTTACATATGCTTTCTTTTCTCCTAGAGGCGTTATCAATGTATTTACTTTTACAACTTTTACACCGTAGAGTTCTTCTACAGCTCTCTTAACATCTTTCTTGGTTGCTCTAACATCTACTATGAATGTAATCTTATTCTCTTTCTCTATCAGTGATACAGCATCCTGGGTGATCACAACCTTCTTGATTATTTCTGAAGGCTTCACTTCAATCCACCAAGTAATATTTCATCAATCTTCTCAAAAGCATTAACACTGTAGATCGTTAGTCTTCCAGGCTTTGCTCCTGGAGCTAGATGGAGTACGCTTAGGTCTTTCAACTTAACAACATCTACCCCGGGGATGTTCTCCGCTGCCTCTGATACTCCAAGGTCTTCTAATACGACTATTAGTGGCCCGGTTCTCCTCTTATATCTCCTACCACGCCTCTTACCCTTACCTGCTCTAATCTTCTTCTCCCTGCACCTCTCAAGTTCTTCTTTTAGACCGATCTTCTCAAGGAATTCTCTAAGCTCTCTAGTCCTAGCTATAGATTCTATCTTGCTATTGACAACTATTGGTAGGCTCATGTTCTCTGGGATTCGGTGTCCACGTTTTTTTACTGCGTCTAGAACACCTGTAAATGCTACCGCGGTTATCAAAGCCATCTTCTTCTCTTTTCTATTCAATTCTTTGTATATCTTCTTCTCAGGTGTAGGTGGATGGGTTGGCCGACCACCAACAGCTGATGGAACCATCCCACCTGCTTGTGCCTTACCTGTTCCCGAAGCTTTTATCCTAGATATCCTCGCCATACCGTATCCAGCCCCCCATGATTCTACAGAGTATTTATGTCCAGATCCTTTGAATGCTCCTTTAGGTTGTAGCTTATGTGTCTGGAGATGTATGAATCCTCTCCATACAAGGTCTTCTCTTAATGGTGCATAGAAGACTCTTGGGAGTGCTACTTCACTAATCTTGGAGCCGTCAAGGTCTATGACTGGTACCTTCTTCTCTAGACCTTCAGATGCTTTAAGCAGTTCTACCAATATGCTCATCTTGGAACACCGACCATTATTATCTGGGGTGCTTCATGGAGTCTAGGAGGTCTAGCTGGCGCTCTCAACACTATAGCTCTCTTGGGAACTCCTGGGACTGTCCCTTCCACTACTATCGCTTCTGTCTTAACTACTCCAAAGTGGGGGAACCCTCCCTTCGGAGTATACTCTAAACCATTCTCAGCCATTAACAATATCCTCTTATTGAATTCTGTTCTACGATGGTATCCCAGCTGGCCTGCTCTCGGAACAGTGTATGTTACGTAAGCTGGGCTCCTACCACCTATCGCTCCAACTTCTCTCCTAGTCTTCCTCTTCTTCCTAGGCTGTATCTTTACTTTATGTCTCCCTACTACTCCTTCGAATCCCTTACCTCTAGAGACAGCTATAACATCCACGTATTCTCCATTATTGAAGACTTCAGAGATCCTAACTTCTTTACCAAGTTTGTTAATAGCGTATTCGAGTGCTTTATCGATTGGTCCACCTACTTTTATCTCGATGAGGTCTACCTTCTTCTTAGGTAGCCCCGCAAGCTTCGGTCTAGCAAGAGCGATCACTCTAACTTCCCTCAATTTATCGATACTGTTTTTCAACTTCTCTAATTTTTCTTTCTCATTAGGTCTCCAAGTAGGTATATTCCTCTTTATCTCTCCAGGTATATTGCTAGCCCAGACTCTTGTATACTCTTTTAATGCACCATTCTCCTCAGTGTATCCAACTATTCCTGCAATGATTACTGGGGGTGTAGCTATTACTGTTCCTACTTTTGCTACCTCAAGCCCTTGAGTTGGAGAACTCGGTGTATTATCTATGTAGTAGATTGTTGTATGCCCAGCTTTATATCCTATGAATCCGAGTAGCCTGGGTTCACCATCGTATGGAGGCCAATACTTTACACGGGGAACTATACGGCTAGCTCTACCTCTTGGGAGATAGGCTAGTGAGCTCCTCCTAGGAGCAGACTGTTTTCTATGACCCATAAACCATCTTCTAAACCATCAATCTAGACCTCTACAATAAAAACGTATCTACGAGAGACCGATAGGTTAACCGCATACTATGCACATAAATTAATCTTCTACATCTTGTTGACTCTCTCTTAAGAGGTGACGATAAAACAGTTATAGCTTAGCTTCTCAATTCATTCTCAAGGTAGCTTGGTTGACGAAAATAGATAAGGATGTTCTATAGAAGCCCACAAGAGAAGTGGCTGAAGCTATCGAAGAAGTTGGAGGAATTACTTCTCTAGATGTAGAGAGTTTTCCGAAGGATAGAAGAGCAAGGTTTAGTCTTAGGTATAGCATAGTATTGATCGTTGAGTCTTTAGCAGATATAGCTGTAGCGATTCTAGAAAAAGACTTTAATGAAATTGTTGAATCTTATAGGGATGCAATAATGAAGTTGAGAGATAAGGGTTTACTGGGAAGAAGAGTTGCAGAATCCATAGCTAGACTTGTAAGTTTAAGAAATCTGATAGTCCATAGGTATCGGGTTGTTGATGATTTGAAGATTTATGAGTCTGCTAAAAACAGTGGAGTAGAGAGTATTGAGAGATTCATAGAAGAGGTGTCGAGGTACGTCGAGGTTAAGGATTATTGAAGAATCTAGAAGGATGACGAAGATTCTCAGTAATGATGAGAAGAGAGATATTATAGGGTTATTGAGGAGAGAATTCAATAGTATTGATGGAGTCTCTCTAGCCTTGGTTCATGGAGGATTTATAGAATCTAGAGTCTTCAGAGATATAGATGTAGCTATACATTTTTCAAACATAATTCCTGGGGAAGATGTTATCGAGGAAGTTAGAGATGTACTGGAGAGGAAGCTTGGCATCGCAATCGATATACAAGTTTTGAATTATGCTCCTCCCAGGTTTACTGTAAAAGCTTTAAAGAATGGTTTAGTAATAGTTGAGAAGATACCTGGATTGAGGGGGATCCTACTTATACATGCAGTTGAAGAATTGAAGAGGCTTTCTAGACATAGAATGATAAAACTTACCTAATGACTCTAAGGATTTACTTCTTTCCTACTTCTAGAGACTTAATACATTGAGCTGCTAGATCTGAAATTTTTACTTCTTTAAGGTATCCGTCATCATATATTCTAACGATAGTTTCATCGTAAAGCATTTCCCTTAGTTTAGGTAGTGCTTCTTCAATCTCTAGTTCATGTATGGTTTTGATTGTGTATGCTCTAGTATCAGGGTTAGGGTCTCCAAGAAGTTTTAGTAGTTTATCTTTTAGGTTTAAGTCAGCTTCTAGGATTCTTTTACCTATTCTTCCCAATGAATAGACTACATATCTGGTTTCTAGCTCACTATTTTCTATTAGCGATGCAGTGGGATTAATGAAGTCTTTAAAGTCTTCTCCCATGACTCTGCCAATCTCACCTATTACTATCGGTGCACCCATACAGTATCCTCCATTTTCTTCATTCATGTACCAGTACATCCTCCTAATGGTTTCCTTGACGAGCTCAGGGTTTTCTCTATAGATTGATTTGCAGATGTACCCGATAGCTTCTGCAGCTCTAAACATGGATAATTCATCACCATATAGGAAGGAGATCAATATAGATAGCGTCTTCTTGATGTTCCCTATCTTGATGAGTTTATCGAATTCTCTATTCTTTAGGATCTCGGTTATCTCTTTCTTCATTTTTCTTCTTTTATTATTTTTTCTAGGAGCTGGGTTGGTCTCCATTCTTCTTTTATGGTATCGAGGACGATGTATGTGATTGTTCTCTCAACATGCTCGTTTGCTAGTAGTGTTTTAACGAATGTGCTTAGTTCTTCTCTATCTCTGAATCTTGCAAGGATTACTGAGTCTGATTCTCCTGTTACATCGTAGACACCGTATACGTTTGGGTATGAAGCGATAGACTTCTGGACTTCAAGTAGTTTTCCATGTCTTATTCTTACGTGGATTACTGCTGATAGCGTGTAGCCAATCTTAGCTGGGTCGATTATGGCCATGTACCCCTTGATTACACCATTCTTCTCTAATGCTTCTACACGGGAGACTATGGTTGAGACAGATACACCTATCTTCTCAGCAATCTTCCTAAAACTTGCTCTACCATCACGGAGAAGCTCAGCAATTATCCTGTAATCAAGATCATCTAGAGAGACTTGACCCTGAACCATGACCCTGTTAACTCTCCAAGTATATAGTAAAGCATTCAGTTAATATGTCTTACGATTATTGTGAGAGTGTGTTATTGAAGCTGTCGTAACAGGCTTTGGCTATAGTTCTGTGAATATTTTAGGGAGACGATTAATCAAAATGTTTAATAGAAGTTTTAACTTGCAATAGGAGTATGGTTCTAGAAATTGAAATCCTCTTCAACCTTCTAGTAGCGTTACTTTCAGGTCTCATTGGAGCGGTAATAGGTGGAATCATCGTATACTATACCTCGATTAGGCAAGTCAATAGGCAGGCTAGAATAAGCTAGTTCTACAGTTACTTAACAATAATTCTTCACAATTCCAAGCATTCATTACTGCTATATCGAATAGGGATATATCTTCTCTTCAAAGTCTACTAGATAGCCCTTTCTATCAAGCGCTTCTAGCCCCATTGTCTGAGAATCTTAAAGTAGAATTTGAGAAATCAGTTAATCAACAAGAATGGGATAATATAGATGGTCTCTTAAGGAGAGTACTGCTAGGAGATTGGGATTGAAAAGAGCTGAATATTCTTTGTTGAGTTATATTTCTTCTACGTAGATTATCTTATCCCAAGGTATACTTACGTATTTGTTGTTAGTTGTACGTATTAGGATAGCATGCCCTCTATCGTCCATGAATACTCCTTCTTTTACATCTTTCGTTGCTAGATGAACTCTCACAGTTTTACCGATAAGCTGGGGTATGTCTATTTCACTCTTAACCTTATCCACCATACTTAATAATATTGTTTCGATTTTTATATAAGGTTTCTGATTTTTTTCATGCGGTCTTGCCGACTAGTATTATTCCTCCTAATGTTTATTGGTATTGTTAGGTTTCTTATTGTTACTAATGTTTTTTCACAGACTACTACTCTAGACTCTTAGAATTTATATTGTTGTAAAATCCATCTATTTCTGTTTAAGATGTCTGAGATGATCTCTCAACGTTACTCCTACTTCTAGCATCTTATCTATTTTTCATAGGATAAGCCTCACCATACATATCTGCAAGCATAGTCAGGATAGAGGAGACCAGTTCCTAAACATAAATTTCAGGGGATGATAAATCAAGATGATTATCGTTAGTAGTTATTAATTTAGCGCATAATCATGATTAAGTAAAAAACGTTTAATACTCAGGCTCGCATAAAAGTGTGATGAGAAATATCATAATGTCCTACTCGATGAGGTTTATCAGAAGATGTGGAAGTATAAACAAGTTAAGTGGAGCGAGATTGTAAGGAGAACTATATGATTAAATTATTCGTCGTATGTTCTGGGTAAATGTTTTTATTTTTATTTTGCATGTGTTATTGCATGGTTGTTAAGATTTCTGATGTAACTAGTGAGATTGTAAGTCTTATCTCTAGGGAGAATGTTGTTGGGCTTGCTACTCATAGGCATCTTCCACATGAGAAAGCTATCTATATGAGGCATGGGGTATGCGGTTTTGCGGTAGATGTTATGCTTGAGGAAGATGGTAGGAGGAACCTGTACTCTATACTTGTTACTGTTGAAGCTAAGCCGAGGAAGAAGATAGTAGATGACTGGATGAAGTATGGTGGGAGGGTAACATACTACTTAACTGTAAAGACTGATAGGGGGTTCAAGACTAGGAAGAAGATTTCAACATACCGTGATGGAGAACAATTGTTTAAGCAGGTTGAGGAAGTTAGGCAGGCATTCTATAGAAAGTATAGAGAATTGAAGATGAAGCAGGAGGTTGCACCCGTTAAGGTTGAGGAAGAGATATTCCACATGGTTGGGATAGAAGAGAGAGACTTATTTCTAGGAGTATAAGCAGGATTAGATGGAATAGTAGGATGAAGAATAGCCCGAGCATGTTCTACTTAGCAGTCATTAGTAGGAATAAGCAGAGAGAGTATGAAGAGATAATAGATGGGAAGCTGGAAGCCTTCAATTTTGTGGCATTTCATGAGAAACATCTAGAACTAGGGAATGACCAGGTGATGCTACTATGTTTTTCTAATCCTTCAGTCTTAGATGAGAGAAGTGGTGGATTAGTATATGTTGAGTGTTATCCAGATGATCTTGCCTGTGTTTTCGAGAAGATAAGGCTGGATATTTCATTGAAGAATCTTGGAGAGATGCTTGATAGTATTGATGGATTCTTTACAGGGTTCATTGTGGATAATTCTAGGATTATTATGTTTAGGGATCATGTGGGGGCTATACCATGTAATTATAGGGTTGATGCTGGTTCTTTTGTGGCCACATCTTTCAGGAAGATGATTGATGGTTCGGTTGCTCATCCACCTGGAAGAATGATTGTTTGGGATTCTGGATTATTCAAGATTCATAGGTGGTATAGGTGGAGAGTTTTCAGTGGAGATTATGTTGTTGAATTAAAGAATAGATTGATTGATGTTTTCTCAAGGTGTCTTCCAGATAGTTTTAGTCTAAGTTTTTCAGGTGGATTAGATAGCGTATTGATTGCTTATGTTGCCTCTATGCTTGGGAGAAGTATAGAATGTATAACTGTTGGAGCTGAGGATTCTATTGATTTCCAGTGGGCTGAGGATGCAGCTGCACTGCTTGGTTTAAGGCTTAGGAAGGTCAAGGTGGACCAGAAGCTTGTAAGAGATACTGTAGAAGTTGTTTCAAGATATCTAGTAAAACCGACCGTTATGGATTTATCTATTGCTTCTGTATTTTATCTTGTGGCCACGAATAGTGTTTATGGTTATGTTGTTTCAGGTCAGGGTGCAGATGAGTTATTCGGTGGATACTATAAGTATGTAAAGATTGGGAGAGAGAAAGGACTAGGGTATGTTAAGGGTGTTATGATGAAAGATATACTTGAACTGCATAAGACGAATATTGAGAGAGACTACCTAGTAGTAGCGACCACGGGTAAGAGGCTTATCCAACCATACTTGGCCAAGAAGATTTATGAATTAGCATTATCTACGCCTGTAGACTTGAAGATTAGTCTTGAGGATGATTCTGGAAGAAAGATAATATTAAGGAGAATAGGTAAGATGCTTGGACTACAAGACCAATTAATTTGGAAACCTAAGAAAGCATTACAATATAGTTCAAAAATACAGAAACTAGCCTCACATCTTGTATAAATGTTACAGATTCAGTAAACCCT
>JAKCEX010000059.1 GCA_023539395.1 Candidatus Geocrenenecus arthurdayi
CATCCTTCCTCATAACAGTAAAAGACGCACCTGTATCAAAGAGAGCCTTCAAAATCAATTCACCCTTAGAACTCCTTATCCTTAAACTTCTATGAATCCTCAATATTTTCTTCGCTAGAAATCAATTAAACTATCTATTTAACTTATCGAGGTATCGGGAATGCCAATCCGTATAGTGCATGGGTGAATCTGATTGAGGGAAACATGTAACATTCTAATGAACATAGTATCTTCCTACATTTTAGCTAAAGTTGAGTAAAGCTTTTTGTCTCTATTGAGACTAGCTGTGTTAAGTGTTCCCTTGAGTCTAGTAGACCTTCTCAGCCGTGTAATACTTCCTCTTTAGTTTTATTGTTATGCGTAAGTTTCCTACTACTGTTATGGTTAATTCGTAGTTTTCTACTGATTGAGTTTTCCAAGTATCTACATTATCTGGAATCTCTATCATCTGCTTCAAATAGTTGAAGAGCCTCTCAATAGTCTCAAGCTTGTTGTAAGAGTTTAAACTCTGCCAACAAACTCCTCGATAAGAGAGCGTTAAGTTATATGGATGAGAATAACAATGGCTCAGGACTGAATTCTGGTAGAGAAGATATCTTCTCTAGTTTTTCTACTACACGTTTTCTAATCTCTACTGCAGGCTTAATATCCCTAACTACTTCTCCATTTACTATTAAAGGTTTCAGCAGGGGCTCAACAGCCTCCCCGCATACTGGGCACCTACTAAGTTGTTTATCAAAGGGTGTAATAGTATCATGGAGTTTAAGACATCTATATACTTGCTTTCTTCCCGGTATCTTCCCTTTCTTTGAAGAAGGCTTTCCTGCTACTTCTACAATATCTAATGCAAGATCTATAGATGGTGGGAAAGCAATGGATGTTCCTACACCGAATCCATCAACTACATCTCTAAGCTCTAATACTTCTTCTTCATCTAATCCACCACTAACATATATCTTAACATGCTTATACCCTGAGATATCGAGAGCCCATCTAACTTCTTGTACGATCTTTCTCATATCGCCTCTTCTAGATCCAGGTGTATCTAGTCTTACACCATGTAGTCGTTCTCCTAGAGTTTCAGCAGCTTTTAATGCTTCAAATCTCTCATCAGATAATGTATCGCATAATGCTATACGTGGAACATCATCAGGCATATATTTATCAAATAGCTTCCAAGCAGTTTCCTGGTTTCCAGCAGTTAATATTAATGCATGAGGCATGGTGCCAGTTGGAGGTATTCCGAGAAGTTTAGCTCCTATAACACCCGATACGGCATCACATCCACCTAGGTAAGCATATTTATCAACCATAGGTGCAATAGCTGGATGGACGCATCTTATCCCAAAGAAGAGTACTCTTTTACTACCTGCAGCAATCTTAATTCTAGCAGCTTTTGTTGAGATGCTAGTTGCATGCCTGAGTATACCGAGTAAGCTTGATTCATATACGCCGAACTCAGTGTAGCTCCCTTCTATAGCCATAACTGGCTCATATATTCTGAAGATCTCTCCTTCATCCATACTGTATACATTTACTTTCTTCCCTTCAAGTAACAAAGATGCCTCTACTATCCCTGTAACTAGTGCCCACTGATACCCTCTAGGAAGAGAGTATGCGTGTACTTCAGCGTAGACTTTCTTATCTATACCAGTCTTCTGTAAGACTTCCCTACTCCTAACAAAATATATATCAGTTGATTCTCCATTAAGAATCTCTGCTTCAGTAGCTATCGATAACTTCCTCGTTTATAACACCTCCAATGTTTTCATATGTCATTCAGTATTCCGATTATTCAACTTTTTGGATAATTATAGGAGAGCATAATCTATCTTTTCTAAAACTTTATACAAACCTTATTCCTTCATGAGTAGTAAGCAGCCCTCTGTATAGGAATGTTACCTGTCTAAGAGTTGAGATATAGTCAAACATGCTTAAAGCTGAGATACAATCGATTGGGATAACTACTTTATACCCTCTTAATGCAGCGCTCCCCGCTGTATGGAGAACGCATATATTGGCCACAGTCCCAGTTATCACTGTGTTCTCGATCTTCCTCATTCTTAAAACATCATCCAGATATGTTCCATAAAATCCATCATATCTTAGCTTCTTTATTAATACATCTCCATCAATCGGTTTAAGCTCATCTATAATCTCTGCTTCCCATGTTCCTGCAACAGCATGCTCACCCCAAACACTAAACTCTGGGTCATCTTTCTGATGCCAGTCTTGCGTATAGATTACTGAGACATTCTTTGAACGAGCTTTCTCAAGAAGCTTCTTTATAGGTTCAATTGTTTTTCTAGATTCCGGAACAAACAATCTACCTTTCTCATGAGCGAAAGCATTCTGCATATCAACAATTATTAAAGCACTCTTTGATGCTTCTAACTCAATAGGCTTAACATCCATCTTCTCAGGAACCTTAACGTATTCAGGGAACATAGCTCATTCCATGGATTAGAAGTATTTACCCCTCATATAAAATTTAAGCTTCTACAAAAATAAAATTAAGATTCTAAGTGCTCATGTTATTGCTTTAACAAGTTTTACTGCAAATATAGGGTGTGTAGCCAGTTTTTTAGCTACTCTGAGTATGTCTAAGCCGTTTGCTAAATCAAGTATATCCTGGTCACTTAATATTTCTGCAAGTAGGTTTAATTCATCATCACTCATCTTCTCTAAAGCTCTCATAACTTTCAAACTCTTCTTAATCCTATCTATCCAGGGCTTGTAAAGTATGTAGAATTCACTTAACCTCTCTCTCGAACTGTTACCTTCTTGTGCTGCTTCTCCAGCTACTCTCCCAGCTGCAAGACCTGCAGCTATAGATGAGTGTATACCTGCACCTGTTAGTGGAATAACTGTTCCAGCTGCATCTCCAATCAGCATAACTCTATCTCTTATAGGTTCACTAATCAATCCTCCTATAGGTACTGGAGCACCTCTATAATCTATTATCTGTGCTTTACCAAGTTCATCATCGAACCTCTTAACGAAAGCATCTAGATATTCTTTTGAGGGCGCACCTCTGACACCTATACCTACTTCAGCTATCTTCTCATTATGTGGGAATATCCATGCATACCCTCCCGGAGCAATTTTATTTCCAAGATAGAATCTAACTGCATCGGGATATTTTATATTACAGTTAACCATAAGATACTGCACTGTTGGTATAGGCTCTGATTTCTCGGTTATTCCTAAGCTTCTAGCTACAGTAGAATTATAACCATCTGCGCCAATTAATATTGAAGCTTCATACTCTCCTCTATTCGTCTTGACTTTAACAACTTCATCTTCTATCTTAACATCTTGAACTTCTTCTCTAACATGTATCTCAGCACCATACTCTGCTGCTTGAGCAGCCATGTATTGTAGAAGCCTAGACTTATCTATCAAGAACCCTATTCTATCTATCTTTACATAGTTAAGGTTTGGAGCATAGACTAGAGCATAAGCTCTATGGAGTACTATACTCGGCTCAGGCTTAACCTCAGCCGTCTGAAGAGTCTCTTGACTAACAGCTTGACCACACGGCTTATTAGCCATAATAGTTGGAGCTTTCTCTAGAAGAAGAGTCTTAGCACCAGTCCTTCCAGCAGCCTTAGCAGCTGATACGCCTGCAGGACCGCCACCTACAACAATTACATCGTACCTCTTCATCATAACCTAAACAAAAATACTCTAGTTATAAGTATTCTCTAGCAATACTAAGAGAGAAAAGTATGTAAACTAACTTATTATAACCCACGATTTAAGACTTAGCTTACTATCTAATTTGTTTGTGAAGTAACTGTGCAGTAGCTAGGTTTCAAGGTCTTCTCTGAGCAGCCACATATTCATCCAGTAATTGGAATATTTCATCCAATCTCATAAAGTTCAAACAATATCCTTTCTCAGTCCTCTTAATTAAGTCATCATTAATTAATCTACTAACCTCATAATCGAATCAGAAGAAGTTATGAAAGGCAATTCTATTAATTCTCTTTCTGAAGGCATCCTCTCTATCTGCAAGACCTCCAATCCATTTATAAAGTTTAGCTAAAAGATATGCTAAATAAGATATCTGCCATCAAACATTATCTTAAACATTACAGCTCCCGAATTTGATAATTCAAAATAATTAATGGCTTGATTTTTATACCTGTTAAGTATCTTAGAGAGATTTTCTATGTTTATAACCATCCTAGATTTAATCCATCTTCGTAACTTCTTATAGATGGACATCTCTATGCACGATCATTCTTTGATTCTTCGGATAAGACTCCCTCAATCCTATTTAATACATCAATAATTACTATAGGATTTATTTTATATAGACCAGCTTCCAGTCTATCTGCTTGCGATTTTTTATGAGTTCAGAGAGGCGTGCTCCAATGACTTTTTCATTTATTCCTAGCTCATCTCTTAACTCGGTTATTGAGCAGGTGTCAGACTCTACTAGTTCTGCTTCATAGGCAAGTTTTTTCCCAGCTAAATAGAGTAGAATCTGGTCCGATATCGAAATCTTCCTTCCTTCTATCTATTTTGAATATTATTTTACCATTTTTTTGTTAAGCCAATCAATCTACTTGCTTTGTCTATTGTTTCATCAGTAATTATGGATTCAATTAGGAGTTTTTACGAATCTTCTCCGCTAATACTTTTTGTTCCATCTCCATGGAAAAGATTCATTCATCCTTAGATATATGTGTTTATGTTTTCCCTGATAACTAAGATAGTAACTCCACCTAAGTAAATTACGAAGATGTCTAAACAAATAGTAGTATCCCAGCAAGTTATCATTAAGAATTACTTAGTTGATACTAGTTGGTTTCTTATTGCTCCTATCTTCTCTATCCATACTTCTACGATATCTCCCTCTTTCAGTAGCCAATCTTCTCTTGTATAACCTATTCCTGCTGGTGTACCTGTTGCTATTATGTCTCCTGGCTCCAATGTCATTATCTTGCTTAGATATGAGATTATATCAGGTATCTTGAAGATCATGTTTGAAGTATTCGAGTTCTGCCTAATGTCTTTGTTAACCCTAGTTATTATTCTTAGGTTGTGTGGGTCTTCTATTTCATCTGCCGATACTATCCATGGACCTGTAGGTGCGAAGGTGTCAAAACATTTACTCATAGTCCATCCACGCCATAACCCATCTCTAAACTGCAAGTCTCTTGCTGTAACATCGTTAAATACCGTGTATCCAAAAACATATAACATGGCCTCAGAAGAATCTACTTCCTTAGCTCTCTCACCGATGATTACTGCTAACTCACCCTCATAATCTATCTTTTCAGCTATCCCAGGCTTAATTATAGAATCGAATGGTCCAATTAAAGTTGTAGGCGGCTTCAGAAAGAAGACGATTTCTTCAGGAATCTTTGAACCTACTTCTTCAGCATGGTCTCTATAATTTAATGCAATGCAGATTATTTTTCTTGGATCCTTAAGAGGTGGCTCAATATGAACAGATGATAAAGGTACTCTCTCTAGCTTTACACTTTCAAGAGATGCTTTGATAAGCTCTCTTAACTCTGTATCTGGTAGAAGTCTCTTAATATCCCTAGGTATCTTCTCCCTTAAAACTTCTTCTATGAAATATCTTGGAACAAACTCTGATTTATCTACTAGGAAACCATAATCTACGGTCCCCTCAACGCTATAGTTTACTATCTTCATCCCTCATTCCACCAAATACCTTACTATATCCTAAACTATATTTTCTTCAAATACATTTACTTTACTGAAGAATATGTGTACCATAATACTTACCATTCTGAATGTTCTATCAATATCGATACTAGCATATTGGATTGGAGTCCACTACGTTGAGTTCAGAAAGTTACCGAAATTAATTGATGAAAACAATAATTCAACTACAAAAAATGTATCAATCATAATACCAGTCAGAAATGAAGGAGTAAAGATTAGAAGATGCCTAGATAGTATTCTTAAACAGAGAGGAATCGTCCCCCAGATAATCGTTGTAGATGATTCATCAATAGATGATACAAAAAATATAATCAAGGAGTATTCTAGAAAGCATCCTATCGAGATGATTGAAGCATCTAATAGACCTCCTGATACTATTGGGAAGGGTTGGCCATGCTACCTGGGATATAAAAGAGCAGAGAACGATTATCTGCTATTTCTTGATGCTGATACAGTGTTGCTAGATGAAAAGGTTCTAGTTAATAGTATCAAGACTCTGGAGTCTCTTAAATTAGATTACTTATCCCTATTCCCAAGATTTGAATTAGCTGGAATCTCAGCACGTCTCACCTATCCTCTATACATTAATACAGTTCTCTTATTTGAGAGATTTAGTAAGGTAAATAGAGATAATTCCAATAAGTGTTTTCTTGTCGGTGCATTCTCACTATTTAAGAGGAGAGCTTACGAATCTGCCGGTAGCCACCTACAGGTTTTAAGTGAAATACTTGAGGATAAAATACTCGGTGAGAAGATTCGAGCTTTAGGTTTTAACTTCAGATTATTTAATGGAAGTAGAATAGTGGAAACTATAGTGCAAGCTGGAATTAAGGATTTATGGTTTTCAGTGATCAGGTTTATTGCAGGATTAAAGGAGAAGTCTACTATAACAATATTGCTATTACTCTTCTATCTGATGATTTTTGTAATACCGTTAGTCTCAGTATTCATCCTGAGTAGTTATTATGCAATAGTCTGTATACTATCAATGATTCTAAGTATTACACTAAATAGTTTAGAATTAGCGAGAAACAAGCATAGCATAGTCTATGCACTGGGATATCCTATCGCAGTATTCATATTGGTAACCGCTTTAATTTATTTACTTGCCTCTCTATATAGGGGAAGAATAGAATTTAAGTGGAAAGATAGAACATATACTAAACCATAAAAGCATAAAAATTAAAAAATAATTGAGGGAGGGGCTGGTTTGGTAGCCCTAGCCACCCAATAAATATTGTCACAGTCCTCGCTTCAAGCCTTTTGGGCTAGCCGAGGACCAAATGTTCTATCATGTGGGTCTTGCCAGGGCTTG
>JAKCEX010000060.1 GCA_023539395.1 Candidatus Geocrenenecus arthurdayi
TAAGATTCGGGTCATCAATATCTAGAATTATCGGAGCTTGTATCATTAATGGCGTTAATGGGATAGCAGTGTCGAATAACCAAACGATATCAGGTCCTATTAGGTTTAGAAGAGGCTGAGTGATGAGTGGACCTACATAATATCTTATCTTTCTCGGGATAATAAATGGAAAAGTATAGGATAGTTTGAACTGTTTATTCTCTTCTCTCATGGTTTTTAATTTTGATCTCGCGAAGACATATACATCAAAGATTTTAGAGAGTTCATGCAGTAATTTTAGATACCTAAAGTTATAGAATGGATAGGATGAAACAGCGGTGGCTATTCTCATGTTCCTAGCAAATAGATGAGGTTAGAGCTATGTTAATCTTGCGTCTTTGTCTTTTTACTTATTTTTGTAGGATATTGTTATATCAGATATGTTTATTGTATTGGAGAAGTATTAAATATTCGAATCCTGAGGGGTAGAGTGTACTGATGACTTCAAGGATTAGGGTTAGGCTTAGCGGGTTTATACTTTTTATAAGTAATCTTTTGTCATTTCTTTTCGGTTTCATATTCATTGTCTTGATCTCAAGGAATCTCAGCCAGAGTGATCTCGGCTTATGGTTTTACATCGGTAGCATAATAACGTATTTTGAATTTCTTATCAAGGTTTTACCATTCTGGGCTACCAGAGACTTCGCTAGAGGAAGAGCAGTCGCTAAAACTACAATTATATCATCAACGATAATATCGATACCCTTAACATTAATCTTTCTATCTCTATCTGGGATTTTATCTAAATCATCCCGGGCACCTATCTATCCTTTCTTAGTAGCTTCACTGCTTATCCCAGTCTATTATGCATCTTCCTCTATCAATTCTATAATGTATGTTAGGTATCCTCAAAAGGTTGGTTGGAGAGTTCCTTTAATTGATGGTTTAAAGATACCTATAGGATTGTATCTTCTTCCATACGGTTTGACTGGAGTGATGGTTGCAGTTGTTATCGCTAACCTTGTCTACGTAATGTATGGTATCTATGTGATTAGAAGAGAGATTGAAAAAAGCTTTGATAAAGATTGGTTAAAGAGTAGAATCAAACATTTCTGGCTTCCAATTATACAGTCTGCTATAGGATATGTAAATAGTGCTTCAGACCAGTTCTTAATTGGAACTCTTCTCTCACCATTACAACTTTCTACATATGGGATAGGAGTAACAATCTCAAATGCTGTTAGAGCTTCCTCCCAACTATCTCTACCGTTTAGTATGAGTGTTTTATCAAAAACCTCAACCTCTAGAGAAGAAGTTAGCTCAATAATAAAGTTTGTAACTATATTTGTTATCCCAATGCTTATTGGAGGCATAATACTCTCAAGAGAATTGTTTGGGATATTCGGTCCCATGTATAAAGATAGCGCATGGATACTCTGGCCACTCTTGTCTTCCGCAGTTTTAACATCTTATTCTACTATCTTGTATGGAGTCATATCTGGCCTAGAAAAAATAGACTATAACTTGGGAGTAGATTTTAAGACACTACTAAGAAGTAGACTCTTTAAATTAACATTACTCGATTATGGTACAACAGCAACCCTCATAGTATCATCAATCATAATGATACCTTGGCTTGGAATTCTTGGAGCTGCATTATCACGTCTAGTAGCGGCTTCCATGTCTTTCACAATACTATCCATAATGTGTATGCAGTATCTTAAGCTTAAAAGGATTCTAGAGGATGTTTCATTAACTGTTTTAGCATGTACTCCAATGTCTGTCTATTTAATTTTGTTCAAGCCATCGGGTACAACCTTAACTCTTCTCGCGATAATGATAGGAGCAATAATATATTTCACAAGTCTATACATAGTAGATAGGGAAGCTAGGAAACTAATCAAGAAATTTATTAAAGAGGTTAGTCAAAAGCTTCTCTTCCTACTTGAATAAAAGTTATTATGATGTCTCAGACTACTCTTGTCAATAGGGTCAATCGAGGTTAGAATATGAAGTCAAACATATTTTTGAATGATAAACATATCATCTTAGGATTCATTATTACTTCAATCTTATTATCTGTTACACTCTTTTTTAATGTTGAGAAATATGCTGAAAGCGATCTTATCTTATCGGCTAAATCAGTAAAGAATAATGATTTCCAGACTATGCTCTTTACGGTTAGACCTATCTTACTTATTCTGGCATATATTGTTCCCCAAGATCCTCTTCAATCTTTACCAATTATTAGTCTAATATCTTATCTAGCTTCCGTTTATCTTTCTTACAAATTTACAAAAGAATTATATAATGAAGAATCAGCGCTTTTTGCTTCATATCTTTTAACAACGAATTTCGCAGTAATACTAGTTTCTTCGGCGCCAATGGCTGACTGCCCAAGCATTGCTTCTAATCTTACAATATTATACCTATATTACAGTAAGTTGAGAGACGTTACAGAATCTAGGGAAAAATGGTTGATATACGGTCTGCTTACTAGTTTGCTCATTCTTGTTAGAGAGAATGTCTTAACATCGGTAATCGCTATCTGCATTATACTTTTCTACAGGAAGATTTATAGACAATTAGGGATTTACTTATTCTCTATCTTTACAGTATTGATTATTTGGCAATTATTTACAACAATCCAGTTTAACATGAATTACCTGACTCAGCTTTCTACTGGTCTTTCATTATCAGTGAAGTATAGTGGAGTATTCTATAACCCTATCAAGGTGGTAGGTTATTTAATTGTTGGGCTTACCCCAGTATTGATTATCTTAGCATTAGTAGGGATTCTACTAGATGAAAATGAAGAAAGATTCAAGATAGTCCACTTTATCGCTTTGCCTCCACTATTGTTATCTATTCTATGGCCAGCCATCTATGAGCCTAGAGTTGCGATTATCGCATTACCAGGGATAATACACTTGTGTGGATACGGGCTGAACAAGCTGATAACTCAACTATCTAAGAAGCCCTTCTATAGAATTGGCGGAGGCTCACTACTACTCATAATACTCCTTACTCTAAACTTACTGGGCAACTTATTCCTAGCATATATTAATAATGGTTCTAAGATTTCACCAATATGGAGATTTCTATGACATACTACCATGAACCATTATTGTTTCAGAGTAAAGAATCAATGAATGCAGCTATGAACGAAATCTAACATCTCGTTCATAAAGATAATTAAGATAGCATTCCGCGTATCTTTTTATTGCTTTTCCCCATTCAAACTCTTCAATAATTAATCTTCTAAAATTTTCTCCCATCTTCTCTCTTAAATCTGCATCTTGAATCATCATAATAATCTTCTCAGAGAAATCTTCAACGCTCTCTGCGAATAATCCATGTACACCATGTTTAGCTACTTCTACGAGTATTCCAACCCTAGTTGATACGAAGGGTGTATGGCATGCGCCTGCTTCAAAAGCTACTCTCGGTCCACCTTCATACCTTGATGTAATTACCAACAATGCTGCTTCATTATATAGATAGGCTAGTTCTTCTTCAGGTAGCCAGTCAGTAATTAATTTGAAATTTTCTAATCCGAGTTTTCTAGCCAGATATACTATCTCTTTCTCCAGTGGTCCTCTTCCATGTATTACTAGTTCCGCTTCAGGTATCTGTTCTTTAACTTTCTTAAATGCATATAGTAGTAGTGGAAAATTCTTTTGTTCTACTAATCTTCCTACTGATAGGATTATCGGTTTCCTAGATGAATGACTTCTTAATGGTCTAAATGTATCTGTTTTTACATATATTGAGGGGATCATAACAACATTCTTCACGCCTAGCTTCTTAACATCTTCTGCAATCTTCCAGCTAACTGCTCTAACTAAACTACACCTTCTAAGCAAGTATTCTGCAATCCTCTTCTGGAGAGCGGTTAGACCTGATTCTAGATAATCAGCATGTACTTCTAAGGCTAGGTTCGATCCCGTAATTTTAGAGAGTAGGTATGCGTAAACACCAATCCTAAGAGTAGGCTCTTGACCGATTACTAAATCGTATCTCTTAAGCTTAACTAGCTGAGGAGGTTTAACGAAGCTAACTTCTCCCCAGTATTTTTGGAGCTCCTTGAAAGCTATAGATTTGCTTCTCCCAACCATTAATACTTTCATTTATTAACCACTCTTGTTTTTCCACATAGTCCCTCTATAAGTTGAACCAGTTGAGGTATTATTTTCTCATAATTAAATTCTCTCTCAATTAAAGCTCTCGCATTCATACTCATTCTTTCCCTTAATCCTTTATCTCTCAAAATTCTTAAAACTCTATCTGAGAAAACTTCATAGTCTCCTACTTCTACAATGTAACCAGTTTCACCATCTCTAACTGCTTCAGGGATCCCTGAAACTCTTGTCGCTACAACAGGTTTACCACATGCCATCGCTTCTAATATTGCACGAGGGATGCCTTCCCCACCTATTGAAGAATAAACAAACAGGCTGCATGCTCTCATTAAATGTATTACATCTTTATTTGGAACAGGACCTAGGAAAACTATATTGTCTTCTATTCTCAATTCTTTAATAACTCTCCTGACTTCATCTGCATACCATTTCTCTTCTCTTCCTGCTAGAGCTAGAATTGTGTCAGGTTCCTTCTCAACGATTTTTGAAAATGATTTTACTAAATTTATTACTCCTTTCTTTCTTGAGATTCTACCAACATAGAGTAGTAGCTTCTCTAGTTTCTCAGATGATATATATCTTTTAACTATATCTATATCTGGTTCTCCAGGTGTAAATCTCTCAGTATTTACACCGTTGTGTAGATATTTTATTTTTTCTTTCATAATTTTTGGAAAGTTCTTCTCTATTTCTGGAAGCATTAAGGGTGTATAGAGAATTATTAAGTCTGCAGCATAAACTGCTTTCGCTAATATCCACTTGTAGATTCTATTCTTTAAGCTTGGAGGTTCAAAGAACCATGTTGATGGGAGTAATAGGATAGTCTTTTTTCTAAAAACTTTCTTACCTAACCATAGAGCCGTAGTTTCAGGAGGACTAAACGTCCTAACATATATTACGTCTACTGACTTCCTAAACTTGAATACTGCATAACAATATGATAGTATCTTGCTTAATCCATATACTTTAGGAAACTTGATCGTCCATGCTCTATAGACTTTAAACCTATGATTTAGAGAATCTACAATATCTGATACAACAATTAATTCTAGGTATTTTGAGAGTTCAGTGAATTCTTCATAGAATTCAGATTCTAGTGACGGTTCAAGAAGCCCTGCTATACGTCTAACGAAAGTCATTACTCTAATCATTCTATCTTAACAGTAAATTAGCTGCTCTATATAAACAAGTTTAAGATTCATAGATAGTATGAGTTAGATTTATGTTAATGGATAAGGATGAAGAGATGATTTAGGGATGAAGAAGATAAGGATTCTCTTTACTGCTTCAGGTAGCCATATTGGTGGAGCAACCATGGCTATGCTTCACCTTATGCTTGGGCTGACATCATTGAGTATCGAGCCAGTCCTCCTATCCACAACCCCCAGAAGAGAATATCTAAGACTCTACCAGAGGCTTAGAGAGAAGAACGTCAAAATAAGATTATCAAAGTTTTATTTTAAGAGTTTACCATACTGGGTTTGGCTATTCTTTTCTTCTCTCAGAGTAATTAAGAAATACGGTATTGATATCGTACATTGTCATGGGACTAAGGAAGCTTTAGTAGCTGGTTTAGCAGCTAAACTTCTCAGAAGAAAGCTGGTTTATACAGTTGAAGGCGACCCGAATCTTGAGATATCTATCTCACCTCATAGTTATGGTCTCCTTGATAAATTGTTATTAAAATTTTCATGGAATATTGGGTTAAGATTAGCTGACAAGATTGTTGGTTGTAGTAATTGGATGGCGGAGCACTTGAAGAAATATGGTTTCAAAGCTGTAGGCATACCAAATCCTATAGATTATGAAAGGTTTTCAAGCATTACAGCTCATGGCTTAAACATAGTCTGTATAGCTAGATTCGAGAAAGCAAAAAATATCGAGACTCTGGTTACCGCTGCATCTGAAGTCCTAAAGAAGAAACCAGATGTCAAGCTAGTACTAGTTGGTGGAGGTAGTCAAGAAAAAGAACTAAAAGAATTAGCTGAAAAACTATCTATATCAGATAATGTGGAGTTCCATGGTTTTAGACCAGATATAGAGAAGATACTCGAAGAAGGAGCAGTCTTCGTTTTACCGTCCATCTATGAACCTTTCGGCATGGTTGCAGCTGAAGCACTCGCTTCTGGTCTACCAATAATAGTATCTAGAATAGGTGGATTAAGAGAGATTGTTAGAGATGGTGTAAATGGATTCTCATTTAATCCTAGGGATTGGCGGGAACTCTCTAGGAAGATCCTTCTACTATTAGAAGACCAGAAATTAAGGGAGGAGATGAAGAATAAAACTAGAGAATCAGCTAAAGAGTTCTCTCCTGAAAATATTGCATTAAAATATCTTAGAGTATACTTGGAAGTACTAAGTAGAGATTGAAAATCGTTGTCCTATGTTATCATCCTAATCTTATCTGCGAGCTACTCATATTGGTTCCAACCTACGGAGCCCCATCTCCTAGACAGACCTATAACATAAGTAGTTCTGATTCTCTTAGAGTATTCTTTATTGGGTCTACTTCAAGACCAAGTGCTTCTAGAGCAGTTACTCCTAGTATAGAAATACCCTTCTCTTCACCAAATATTATCGTTATCCCACCTCTCCTACCCATTAACTCTATCTCTGCTATACCTACTTCTCTTTCGACCTCGCCACCAAATACTCTAAACAATCTTTTTTCTACTGGCTTAAGACCTATCGATTCAAGATAACCTCTATTTACAACAGTATATATTGCATCTGTATCTACTACACCATCTACATCTACAAATCTACTCTTATCAGCAGGATTATAAATTCTAAACCTAACTTTAACAAA
>JAKCEX010000011.1 GCA_023539395.1 Candidatus Geocrenenecus arthurdayi
GTATTGGTTCTTCTTCTGTTACTACTGAGTGTATTCTTATATCGTATTCTCCTAGGTTTTGGAGTATCGGGGTCGGGGATAGATATTCGGGTGGGTAGACCCCCCTCGACTTGATCTCTCCTTCTCCAAGCATTACTGCTAGTACTGCTGGTGGTGTCCCAGTTAGGTATGATGTAGCAGTCGTATCGAATTCTTCATATGCTTCCTCATGGCTCATCAATGTATAGATAGTATATTTTACGTGTTTTCTACCCTTCTTCCCTTTAACTTCTACAGCTATTCCAGCGTATCCTGAGACTTTTCCAGCAAGTTCTTCTGGATTCGGTAAAACAGCGTAGAGAACTTTAGCAGGTGAGACTTCCTGCCCATCTACTCTAACTTTCTTCCTACTAAGTAGCCCGATTACTTTTAGCACTCTAAGTATCTGGACAACGTCTTTAGGTATGAAGAGTTTAAAGTCTACGTATCTTACGTTTTTAATGTACTTGGGGATCGTAAAAACTTCTTCATGTGAGACAGCGTATACTGGTAGTCTATTGATAGGTTGAGGGAATTCGTATTCTTCGTATCCGCTTAGAGGTGGGAGCTTCTTGAACTTTCCATTTTGGTAGATGTATGCAGCTTCGAATAGTTCTGCGAAGTATACTTCTTTAGAGAATAATGGTGTTAGATGGCTTCTCATACCCTTAACTATACTGCTTTCACAGTCTCTAATCCTTATTGACTCGACTTTTGTTAATTGGTCTGCTGCATATCTAGCGAAGATGTTTGATAGCCCAGGGTCTTCACCCATACATATTATTCCTGTTAATCCTTCTTCTTTAAATGCTTCATGGAATTTTAACTGCTGGTCTGGATCATCGCTTGCTAAGTCTATGTAGTGTGTTCCAGCTTTAAGAGAAGCTTTCATTAATTGTATATTAAATCTAGGGAGAGTAGCATTAATCAATACATCTGAATTCTTAATAAGTTTAACAACCTGCTCTATATTCGCCGCATTTACTCTCTTTGGGATGACCTTCCTCCTACCTATCTCTAAAGCTACCCTCTTAGCCCTATCATAATATTTATCTGCAAGTATTAATTCTTCGACTTCCTCACTTTTCGCGAGATGTTTAGCTATAACTGAGCCTACAGCGCCTACTCCAACAATAACTGCTTTCAGAGTTTCACCTCTCGAAGATTAATCCAGGAAAACAGCATCTCAAGTAATAGATTGGAGAAGCCACTCCAATAATAATCCATAAATCTTCACCAAGCCAGCTATCACAGGCTACATCTAGGATATCCAGTGGGGATTTATTTATTTTTCTAATTTAAGAAACCTACCAATTTATAAGTATCTTGTCTTTAAGGTATTACCTTTAATAAGCGTTTCTTAACTTAAGCTTCTTCTAAGACCAATTTATGGGTGGATAATCATGCTCCTTCTATTCTTGGTGCTATTAGGTATTCTAGTTTTCCCGAGGGTATTGGGAAGCCTAGTTTTATAGGTTTGTTAGTTGAGAGGTTCATGATTACTTCTTCTGAGAGGTCGCTTCCAGCCTTCATAATCTTGTCGAGGTATGTTATGCTGAAGTTAGCCCATACTTCTTTATCAGTCTCTATCTCATATACTGCTGCACCCATTTTAGTAAGCTTTGTCTGAACCGTTCCAAGCTCCCCTCTAGCTAGGAATATTACTTCATTAGGGTTAATAGTTATCTTTACATAATCACTTACGACATCACTATCTTTTATAGCATCTATCACTGCATCTACATTTAATCTTGCTTTTGCATCAAAAGACAGCTTAGGCGTTGTACTCCTCGCTTCAACAGTCTCTAGAGTATTCAGAGTGAACATCCTCTCTCTTGAGCTGGTTGCATCCATTAATATTATGTTAAGCTTTCTCGCTTGATCATCATATACTATTGTTAGAGTCTCACCTTTCTTTATCCTCTTAAGAAACTTCATCATCTCAGATATGCTGAGAGTCATCTGAAGCTCTCCACTACACTCATATTCTTCAGCAGCTGAATTACTTAACTCGAAATCAACTAGAGATATATGGGCTGGATCCATCGCTATCAACCTAATGCCTTCCTCGGTAATCTTGAATGTTCCTTCATCTACTACAGCATGTACAGCTTTTATTAAATCTGAAAAGTAATCTGCACTTGGCAACCTCATCCTAAAAGACATCTTCTCTCCAGTTTGAAGATTATATTGGAGATTAAAAAAGTTGACTCTAGGAAGAAGGTTGGGAAATTCCTCTGTCTTACTCTGAGTAAACGTAGAGTCAAACTCTCTATTACAAAACCCTTAAAAATAAAATTCACTTAGATTCAATAATCCATCAATATAGGGTACCTTAAACAGCAAAGGAGACATCTCCACTTTATGGAGGAATCAATTAAAATATTTATTTTTAAGCTTGATAGAAAGTATTAGATTGCATGGCGTTGTGACATGGAGTTGAGGATTGAGCTAGAGGGATACTTTGAATTAACCATGGATGTAGGTAATTTAGCATCCCAGATATCTGAGTTGGTTAGAGAAGCTAATGAAAAGTTTAGGGAGAGTGTTCAGGGGAGGGAAGCTTCTGAAGCAGCAGTAATCGTAGAGTATAGTGGAGAAGGAAGGAGATTAAAAGTTAGGATAATTTCTGGAGGTAGGCTTAGAGCACATGATGCATTCCTTAGGTTTAAGAATATATTGGTAGAGAAGCTTGGACCATCAATGAAGGTTGGTGTAAGAGAGATATTCGTAGACAAGCTTACAGTCAAGGTTGCTGGAGAACATGTAAGCTTACCAATTGCAGAGGAGAAGCTTAAAGGCGTTGCTGAAGTATCAACTGAAGATGATACATTAGTTTTAATCTTTAGAAATCTATCCGACCACGATATACGTGATAGAGTAGTAGACCGAGCTATAAGATTAGTGAGAATTGAAGAGAAATCCATAGAGGAAGCTGAGAAACTTGCACCATTCGGCACAGTCTTAATAAGAGGTGTAGAGAAGCCATTTACGTTTAGTGGCGAGATCTCCGCTGAAGCCGAGAGGCTTAACTGGGCTAAACGTTACCCAGGTAGAGGTCAATGGATCTTCACAAGCCCTATGACTGCACTACTTAGAACATTATCTGAGATGCTGATAGATTATGTTGCAAGACCTCTCGGTTTTCAAGAATGGATGTTTCCACGTTTAATGCCTTTCGAAGTATTCAAGAAACTTTCAACATACATAGAACATCTACCAGAAGGGTTATTCTACGTCTGTGCTCCACCTAGGGATCCCTCAGTTTTTGAAGAATTCAAGAGAGAATATACATTGAGGAGAGAGTTAAGAAGAGATTTACTAAAGAATGTTTTAGAAGAGCCTGGATATGTTTTAGAAGCTGTACAGTGCCCACCATTCTATCAATATTTCTCAGGAGAGATAGTTAGGCTGGAAGACCTACCCATCAAGGTTTTCGATGTTCTAGGTGGATGGACTTGGAGGAATGAAGCTGGAGGGGTTGAAGGTATTGTTAGAACAAATGAGTTCTGGAGGATGGAGATGGTCTTCTTAGCAAGCCCAGAAGAAGTAGTTGAGATAAGAAATAAAGTAGTAGAAAAATCATTAGAATTAGTTGATAAGATTCTAGATATGGAGTGGAGGCTAGTAGCTGGAGCACCCTTCTTCCTATCTCCTGAGGAAGCTTCTAAACGCCTCATAGATGTATCCAGCTTTGATAAGATACCTACACTCGATATAGAAGTCTATCTACCTTACAGGGGGGAGAGAGATAAAGCTGAGTGGCTTGAGATAACAGCTGCAACAGTTCATAGAGACTATTATGTTAAAGCATTCAAGATAAGAGAAGCAAAGAATAGAGAGATATGGACTGGATGTGTAGGTCATGGATTAACAAGGTGGGCTGCAGGCTTCCTAGCTAGACATGGCTTCAATTTTGAAGATTGGCCTAAAGAAGTAAAGGATAGAATAAGAGAGCTACCGCAACCGCCGAGGACAGTTACCTAGCTCTATTACTCAATATTGTTTTATCTTGAAGTACCTGCTAGTTGAACGTTATAGTTATAGGAGAGCTAACCATAATATATTGAGAATTGAAGCTCTCAATTAGAGGGATATATTCTACAGCTCTTGCTAAGCTATTGATAGATAAAGGATTTAAGATCGTTAAACCTACTAAGTCTCAGATTGAAAGATTCGGGTTAACAAATCTAGTCGTAGAGCCTGATGCAGTAATTACAGATTCACCTGATAGACACTTCATAGAAGTGAGGGGAGCTCTAGAAGTTGTTACCCCTCTAGTATGTGAGATAAGGAATTTCTTCGAAGACTTGATTATCTTGTGGAGAATGAAAGATATGAATAATTCATATGTTAGAGTAGGTTTCCCAGTTGAGGCTATGAAGAAGCTTGACGAATTAAGGTCTATGGTAACGTATACTGTTCCATGGCATCATTATTGTAGAGCAGGCGGGGAAGCACTTTCAAGTATGGTTAGTTTTGCTGAAGACCTAGTTGAGAGAGGGCTTGTTTCCCCAGAAGAAATGAACAAGATGTTTGAAGAACAAGTCAGACAGTTCACTCCAAAACTGGGTTCCAAGGTTAGGATAGTTCACGTAAAACTTCACGGTGGAAGGATTATCCTGGGACCAGGTAAAGTCGTCTGGAGGAGTAATGAAACTATTAAAGTTCTTAGGAGGATTATGAGCTCTGGCATATATGATGGACTAGGTATACCGAAGCAAGTTGGAGATTATGCTGTTACAGAAGCTAGAAAACTAGAGATGTGGACTAAGACAAGCTATTACAGCTTCTCAGGAAATTTTAAAGGTGCATACTATAATATCTGCACACCCGTTGCATTCTATCCCGATCAGATACATTACTTCGACTTAGAAGTAGACGTAGTCTATCTCCCAAATCTTGAAGTTAAAATAATTGATAGAGAGCTTCTTGAACAAGCACTTAATGAAGAGATCATAAGTAGTAAGCTTTTTGAGAAAGCATTAAGACAAGCTGAGAAAATCTCCTATGAAAGACCTTAAATTTTCTTCTGCTTGATTAACGCGATTATCCATGGTTGTTTGAGATTTAGGAATAGTCCTTGTTTAGAAAGATTCTTTACGAGGAATATTGATGGGAACAAGCTTAATGCTACATGTAATACATTGTAGACTGCGGTGAAGGCTAAGACTAGGATTAAGCCTCCTAACCCAGCTTCCATCTCTAAGCCTAGAGTTATCGATAGAGATTTTACAGCAAATTCTAGGAAGAAGGGTGCAATGACTACTAAGACTAGGTAGTTGGAGACGGTTGTAGCTAGAACTCTCAGCAGGCTACCGAATATGAATACTGAGATGTACGGTATCCTAAATCTTAAAGCTAGCTTATAGCTTACCCATAAACCTAATAGCATAGAAGCTACTGCAATAAACTTCATCGCTGGACCGATAGGCGTCCACTCCCCGAATACATTGAGAACAAGCCAGTAAGTCAGTGCAGAGATAAATCCAGGTACTGGACCGAAACCTAAGAAAGCTGTAACCACGGGTAGCTCAGCTATATCGAACTTTAAATAGGGTATTAAGGGAAAAGAGAAGCTGAAAGGCATCATTGCTAGGACTGCTGAAAAAGCTCCGAAAACTGTTGAAATAGATATTACTAGGGATATTCTAGCCTCGGAATTTCTAGGCACGTATATAAGCTGGCTCTACTATTACTTAAACCTGAGTATCTACAAAAAAATGAGTAGGATTATAAGTTTATATCATGATAGTAAACCGTTGAAGAAGTCTTTAACAGCTTTCTCATAATCTGATTGGTCGCCTACATCAATCCAGTAGCCATTATGGAGGTAAGCATATAGTTTATTCTGGTCTGCGAGCTCCGGGAATACATCTTCTTCTAGAGATGAAGGTCTATCAGATGGTATGTAATCGAATATTGCAGGTTCAAATACATATATTCCAGCATTAACGAATCCTGGAACAGCTTGTCTAGGCTTCTCTCTAAATGCTATAACCCTTCCTTCTTCATCTACTGAGACTAACCCGAATCTTCTCGCATCCTCAACTCTCGTTAAAACAATTGTTGCAACACCATTCTTCTCTCTATGATACCTGATTAAGCTGGATATATCTAACCCAGTAAATATTATGTCTCCATTAACAGTTAAGAATGTACTATCCAATTTCCTTTCAGCATTCTTTACCGCACCCGCTGTTCCAAGGGGAGTTTTCTCAATAGAGTAATCTATTGATACACCTAAAAGCCTACCATCTCCAAAATATTTTATTAAATGTTCACCTAGGTATCCTATTGCTAATATGAAGTTGTAGATTCCCTGCTTCTTCAAGTATGTAATGATATGCTCAGTTATTGGCTTGTAGCCTATGGGTATCATCGGTTTAGGTATACTGTATGTGAGAGGCGTTAAACCCGTACCTCTACCACCACATAAGATAACACATTTTAATGATTCTTTCATCAACTTCTCTCTAACTGCTTCAATAATGAATGAGCTCCTCTTCCTAGCGGGTACATGCTTCTTTAATGCATCCCAAACCTCAATAGGAAACTCTATACTCGTTCTATGCTTAGACATCATGCACACCTTAATTAAAAAATTGTATGTGTATATAATAAATATTTTTATGGTCCTATTTTCTAAGAGAGCTAGTCTCCAAACTATTTTAATACTGTTTAGAGTAGCTTTCCCCTTATGGGGAAGTCTAATAACCCACCCCCTTAACCTCTCACAGCCCAGAGATACTTATCTTCGTAGCCTCCTCCACGCTTGGTCATCCCCGTCCAAACACTAGCCTCCTACTCATCCCTACTCTCAGCCATATCATTCCTTAAAATAAAACAACATACCACTCTCTAGGAAGATAAAACAGAGTAAAACCCATGTCCACACAACCCCAACTCAGACACCACCAAGCCATAACAAAAATTTAGGGAGAGTGGCTGGCCGATGAGCCATAGTAGCTGTGGCTTGCGGGGAACATACATATAACCCTATTATTAGGAGTCTAAGCATAACCCTACCAGCTGACAGCTTTTACTACTCATCGGCCAGCAGGGTTTGTCGTTAGGAGATATGCTATCCTCAAAGACTTCAAAATCATCAATTGTATTCTGTAGATCGCTCGCTCTTTTGGTAGACGAATAGAGTAAGTATCTCTATATGTTAAACTTCTCTCTGAGCGTACTAGAATACTTGAATCTAAACCTTATGTGAAATGTGTTATTCCATTTAAGAATAAAGGCTCAATTATAGGTGTCTCATTAACCCACCCCCATAGCCAGATCTATGCTCTACCATTCATTCCTCCTAGAATAATGAAGGAAATAGAGTCCGCTCAAAGATATAGAGATGAATATGATGGAAACTTATTTGAAGACATTTTGAGAAATGAATTGGAAGAAGGTACAAGAATTATCTATGGAAATAAGTCTTTCATGCTTTTCTTACCTTTCTTCGTTATGTGGCCCTATGAGGTACACGTCTATCCCAGGAGAAGTATAAAATCATTGAATCAACTAGATCAAGAAGATGCGTTAATGCTTGCAGATGTAATTAGAGTGGCTGTTGCGGTGTATGAAGAGATGTTTGGAGAAGATTGTGCGTACATGATGGTTTTCCATCAATCACCAGTAGGTGAATACGATGATTATAGATTACACATTGAATTCTACACTCCATATATCTCAAGGGATAGGATTAAGTATGCTGCAGGAATAGAATGGGGTGCATGGATCTTTACATATGATGGTGTACCAGAAGAAAGAGTGAAAGAGCTTAAACAAGCTACATGGAAAATTATGAAGAATTTAGACCATCTAGGAGAAGCTTTTACATAATCCTAGGCAAGTTATACTTGTCTAGAGCATATAGATGCATAATTACAAAATAACAAGTTTATCTATCATGTTTAAATTATAATTCCATCTTGAAGAAAATATGAAACGGCGTAATCTCCTCATAACTATTTTTGCAGTTGCAGGAGGTGCTATAACAGCATTCTTTACATGGTTCACTCAGCCTAGTATAAGAGGTCAAACTCCTACTCATACTGAGACGTTGACCCAGCCTAGATATCAAAAGAAAAAGATTCTGAATATCTCTGAGCTTAAACCAGGATCGTATATTGTATTTAATTGGCCTACTGAGACTGAACGATATCATGTAAATATTTTGATCAGAGGAAAAGAAGGAAAAGGTATGGGTCGGAGAGCCGATCTATACGCATATAACCTAGTCTGCACTCATCTACAATGCCAGGTTAAGTATGATGAAAACACAGACATGCTAGTATGTCCATGCCACGGAAGTATTTTCGACCCTAGTAATGATGCAAATGTAGTTAAAGGACCAGCTGCAAAGCCTCTAGCGAAGATCTTGGTAGAAGAGGATGATAAAGGAGACATATATGCTGTAGACATGATCGGGGAGCCAGGTCAAGGAAGATAATAATATTACAGTATACGTTTATATCAGACATGCTTAAATACACCTATGTCCTTGATTAAGTTTATAATGATATTTAAAATTTGTCTATGCATAAAACTAAAAAGATAGCTTCTACTATTTTTGTTTGAACATGGTTCTGAAAGTTGGAATTAATGGAATGGGTAGGATTGGTAGATTGTTTCTAAGAGCTGCATTGGAAGACCCAGGGTATGGTAAGAATTTCGAGGTTGTAGCTTTCAATGAGCTTGCAGATACGAAGACTACTGCACTACTCTTAAAGTATGATTCAGTTCATCGAAGATGGAATAGAGATGTATCATATACAGATAGAAGTGTTATAGTAGATGGAAGAGAGTTTAAAGCTTACAGTATACGTGATCCATCTCAAATACCTTGGAAAGAAGAAGGGGTTGAACTAGTTGTAGAAGCAACTGGAGTGTTTACGAGCAAAGCAGATGCTTCAAAACATATTAGAGACACTGTTAAGAAAGTTCTAGTTACAGCTCCATGTAAAGACGCAGATGTCACGATAGCTCCAGGTGTAAATGATCACATGCTAGACTTATCTAAGCATGATGTTATCTCTGGGGCCTCATGTACAACAAACTGTCTTGCACCAATGGTTAAAGTACTCTTAGACAACTTTGGAATAAAGAAGGGGTTCATGATAACTATTCATGCTTATACGAATGACCAGAGGCTTCTAGACCTAGTACATAGAGATTTAAGAAGAGCTAGAGCTGCATCTCTATCAATAATACCTACAACTACTGGAGCTGCATCTGCTCTACACTTAGTAATCCCTGAAGTAAAAGGGAAGATGGATGGGATAGCCCTTAGAGTACCTGTCCCAGATGGCTCAGTTACAGATTTAACAGCTATACTTGAGAGAGAAGCAACAGTAGATGAAGTTAGGAGAGCATATAAAACAGCGGCTGAAGGTAAGATGAAGAAGATACTAGAGTATACAGAAGACCCGATTGTCTCAGCAGATGTAATAGGTAATCCACATTCATGTATTATTGATGGATTGAGCATAATGACTATCGGAGAGAGAAGCGATATAGTAAAAGTTCTCGGATGGTATGATAATGAGTGGGGGTATAGCTGCAGACTCGTTGACATAGTAAACATGATTGCAGAGAAGCTCTGAATACATCAATTTAATGAGTGGTTCCTCAAATTATTTTTTAAGATTCAAATCTTAATAGATACTTCAAGTAATGTTTCATGATGATTGGGGTTGGATAAGATGTGGTTTAAGACTTTAGATGATGTAGATGTTTCAGGTAAAACTGTTATCGTAAGGGTTGACTTAAACTCGCCTATAGATCCCGAGACTGGGAAGATTAGAGATAATGAGAGGCTTAGAGCTCATGCTGAAACGATACGGGAATTATCTGAGAAGAATGCTAAAATTGTTCTCCTAGCACATCAAGGAAGAAAGGGGGATCCAGACTTTCTTCCACTGAAAGACCATGCTGAACTCCTATCAAGACATGTTGGTAGGCAAGTTAAGTATGTGCCAGACTTAATAGGAGAAGAAGCAGTAAAAGCAGTAAAATCATTAAAGAATAGTGAGATACTCCTTCTTGAAAATGTTAGAATACTTGATGAAGAAACGAAGGAAGCCTCTCCTGAAGAGCACTCCCGTGGGAAGCTAGTATCTACTCTTGCACCTTTAGCAGATATATTCATATTAGATGCATTCTCTGTAGCTCATAGAGCACATGCATCTGTTGTAGGATTTTCACATGTACTACCTACAGTAGCTGGAAGGATAATGGAGAGAGAGCTTAGAGCTTTAACAACTGTTCTTGAAGAGGATAGAAAGATAATTCTAGTTATGGGTGGAAATAAGCCTGAGGAATGCATCGAAGTCATAAATGGAATAATGTCTAAAAACATTGAAAACATTAAGTATGTTTTATCTGCTGGAATACTTGGACAATTATTCTTGATGACTGAGAAGAGGAATCTTGGAGAACCCTCCGAATCATATATTAAAAAGAAGAAATTTGATACGTACCTAGAACGCCTAGCTGGGATACGTGAAGCCTTAGGAGAAAAATTAAAAACACCGTTAGATGTAGCCTATGAGGAAAATGGTAGGAGAGTAGAGATAGATGTAGAGAAGCTTCCCGCACCTGGAACAATATATGATATAGGAGAAAAGACAGCCAAGAAATATGCTGAGCTAATCCTAGATACTTCAGAGAAAGATGTAATAATAGTTAAGGGTCCAGCTGGAGCATATGAGAGAGAAGAATTTAGGAGGGGAACTAAGATAATATATGAGGCATTAGCAAGATGTAGAGCATTCACATTGATAGGTGGAGGAGATTCTTCGACAGCTATAGAGCTTGTCGGTTTAAGCCCAGCTAACTTTTCCTACGTAAGCCTTGGTGGAGGAGCTTTAATCACATACATCTCGAAGAAGACTCTTCCTGGAGTAGAGATACTAAGGAAAAAATAGTAGATAGGATAACAGATTTATTTCTCAATTTTTACATGATAGAATCTCAGCTGACCATTAATCTCTAATCTTATCTTACTATTCTTCTGTAGAGAGCATATACTGATGCTGCTGGAAGAAGGGATAAGGGGACGTGTAGGAGATTGAAGAAAGCTGTAAGAATTACTGTTATTAATGCTACTAGGAAGCTTGATTCTACTTCTAGCCCTAGAACATTCTTTAATACTTGCGTAGATGTTGGAAGATAGACTTCGGGAAAGAATACATAGTATAGGAGGAAGGTTACCAGAGACATTAATCCTACTCTTACCAGGCTTCCAGAAATAATCATGTATAATAGGTTTCTTCTATCCAAGGTTACTTTAGATTTATTAAATACTATCCTGAAACCTATCAGCATAGAGATAACTGCAGTTAACTTCATTAATGGACCTATTAGAACATGGTATGGTTTACCGAAATTCAGTGTTAACCAATGGATTACAGCTACAATGAAAGCTGACTTAAAATCGAATACTAAGAGTGCAAGAACAGTGGGTATCTCTGCGAGGTCAAAACTAAGGAATGGTAGAAGAGGGTAGGGGAATCTAAAGCGGAGTAGAGATATAACTATTGCTGTTGAAGCTAGAAGAGATGTTCCAGCAACCCATCTACTAACCCTGACTTGTAACGTCTGCATTAACCTTAAAGAATTCAGATGCTTATATAAACATGATCTTGATTGGAGAGGATTTATTTTCGGGGTTTTATACTAGGATATTCTTGAAAGGACTTCTCTTAATGGTGCTCTCGCTGCACACACGTATGTGTCTGCTCCACCATAGTAGAGGTAAACTATACCATTTTTAACTACTGCACCACATGGAAATACTACATTCTTTACGTATCCTTCCTTCTCATAGTATTCTACTGGTTCTAGAAGTGGGTGAAGCGTTCTACCGATGACCTTCTCAGGATTCTCTAAGTCTAGTAGGAAAGCTCCAACTCTATAGACATTATCATGTGAGAGACCATGATAGAAGACTAGCCAGCCTTGAGATGTCTTGATAGGTGGAGCTGCTAAACCAATCTTCTTTCCATCCCACATACCCTGCCTAGGAGCCAGCAGAGTTATGCTTAGTAGCTCACTCGTATTAACTGATTCTAGAGATTCAATATAATCATAGCATATATTTATTCCTCCTGCTCTATGAATAAACAGATATTTACCATTTATCTTCTCTGGGATTACACATGCATTCTTATCATCTATATCTGGTGGAGATATTATCTTAGGAGTGGCCCACCTCCAATTCCTATTTAAGAAATCTTCTACGGTAATCCAGGTTACAGCAACCTTAGGGGGGTGAACATTATCATAAGCTGTATAAAACATGTATAATCTATCGTCTATCTTGACTATTCTTGGGTCTTCGCATCCCGAGTGCCCAGGCGTTAACTTCATCTCAAATTTTTCACGTGGAACATATATTGGCTCATCTAATCTCTCAACTATATTAAATCCATCTTCTGTTACTGCTAAACCTATAGTTGAGGTTTTATCACTTGATAAAGCTCTATAGAGGATGTATATTTTTCCTTCAAGCTCTATTGCTGCTGGGTTAAATGTACTTACACTCTCCCAGTCATGTTCAGGTCTAGGTTTTATGATAGGATTCCCAGAATATCTTTCAAAAACTCTATTCAATTCTCCATCCATGATTTTAATGATCTCATTAGTCTTTGCAGTTAATAAACAACATGTAGTATCTGCTGCACCATAATACAATCTTATAGTATCTCTCCCTCGGATAACAGATGTAGGGAAGACTACATTAGGTACGTTTCCATACTTCTCATAGAATTCTTCTGGAACCATGAATGGATAACTAGTCTTCTTAATGATTTTCCTTGGATCGTCTAAGTCTAGGAGTAGTGCTTCTACCCCGAAGATTCTATCTTCTATTCTAGGTGAGAAATAATTCTGTATATAGGAGTATATGAGAAGCCATCCATCGTTGAGCTTTATAGGTGGTGCTCCAACTTCAATATGGTCTAGCGGTGACCTTCTAGGATCAGGTGTAAGTACATAGTTCATGAATTCACGATACCATTCATTCATCTCGTATATCCATTGAGAAGGGTCATCGCTTAACTGTGCTATAGCAATGTATGCTGGGGGTTTATCTGTATGGACCGTGAGGATTGCTGTTAATTTCTTATTGATTCTCTCGGGGAAGAGGGCCATAGCTTTAGCATTAAAAGAAGTTACTAGATATTTTTCTTCAACTTGTTTTAAATCTCTACTTACTGCTACACCAACTCTAATTCCTTCAGCAGTTGGTGGAAGAGTAGATATAGCTGTATAGAAGATATAATATCTACCCTCAAGATATGTTGCTCTAGGGTCTTCACATCCAAATATTTCCCAATCTTTCTCAGGTATAATGAACCTTCTACGTTCATAGAAGTGTACTCCATCCCTACTCTTAGCTATACCTATTGAGCTATAGCTTGAACCCTGCTTCTTCAATAAGTCAGAAGAAGAAACAGCACGATAAAGCATATAGTAGTATCCACCTTTCTTAATTACGGATGGGTTAAAGACTGCATAAGCTTCCCATGAATGTTCTCTTACAGGATACAGTATAGGATTACTACTACATCTCCTCATATGCCAATCTCTCTCTATAATCTCTTGATACTTATTAATATGTCTAAGGAAAGATTAGTTTATATTCAGCCTTTCATGGATGCGTCAATATTTCATAGTATAAATAGTTAGTTTGATTTAATGATGTATATTTTATGTGGGTGGATATAAAAAGTTTTTGTATATGCAGAATAATATCTAGCCAGTGACTCGGAGACTAGAGGCTAAAAATGAGGAAGCAGAAATCCAAGAAGCCTAAAAAGAGGAGTAGTGCAAGAAGACCTAGAGCCCACTATATTCCAAAGAAATACTATAAAGCCGAGAAGATGGAGTTCGAAAAACTCCAACTAGAAATCTCTCAAGAAGTATCAATGAAAACTATTGAAGAAAGTATACCAGAGATTTATAGGTGGGAGGAATCTAGAAGGCTATTGCTAAGGAAATCTCCATTAAACCCGATACTTAGACCTAGAAATGAATATCCATGGGAAGCTTACCAAACGTTTAATCCTGGAATTCTACTTCTAGACGGGAAAGTCCATATAATCTATAGAGCTATCGGTGTTGATGGAATATCTAGATTCGGTTATGCAGTTTCAAACGATGGATTCAAGATAGATGAAAGACTACCAAACCCAATATATCAACGTAAGATGAATAATCCTTCATATTATCCATCTCCTTCAGGTGGAGGATATGGTGGATGCGAAGACCCAAGAATAGTAGTGATGAGGGAAGACGGTAAAATCTATATGACTTATAATGCTTTTGGACCAAGCGAGCTGAGGGTAGCTTTCACATCTATAGATATAAATGACTTCATAAATAGAAGATGGAACTGGAGAGAAGAAAAAATAATATCGAATCCTAGTGAAGTTCATAAAAACTTTGTAATATTTCCAGAGAAGATCGATGGTAGATACGCTATACTACATAGCATATCACCTAGAATCCAGGTAAGCTATCTCGATGACCTTGAATTCAATGATGGAGAATATATAGAGAGCTACCATTTCCCCAACTCTAACCCTAATGGATGGGAGGGCAGAGTTAAGAGCCCTGGAGCCCCACCGCTTAAAACTGATGAAGGATGGCTTCTATTCTATCATGGTTTAAGTAAGAATGAGCCGTGGAAGTATAAGATAGGTGTTATGCTTCTAGACTTAGAGAAGCCAGAAGAAGTATTATATGCTTCAAGTTTCCCAGTTATTCAACCTGATCAACCATATGAATACTCAGGTTTTAAGCCAGGCGTAACATACACATGCGGGGCCATAATAAAAGATAGAGAACTAATGGTATACTATGGAGCAGCGGATACATATGTATGTGTAGCACATTCACCTCTAGATGAATTCTTAGATGCATTAAGAAGGGATAGAGACGTGAAAGAAAAAATTGGTTTAAGTAAACTCTTTATTAATGGATTTAATGAATCCTATGGTTAGAACTCTAAAATACTTGGATAACGTTTCTGCTTATGTATGATGGGGAATGAAGGATTCTTTATTGCTATTGAGGGGATTGATGGTTCAGGTAAGACAACCCATTCGAGAAGACTAGTTAAATGGTTAAGTAAACATGGTTTAAAGTCTCTTTATACTAGAGAGCCTACAGATAGTGCCATAGGTAGGATGTTGAAGAAGATGGCTAGACAAAAGAATGTAGACTCTAGGATTGAGGCATTACTCTTTGCTGCAGATAGGCTTGAACACTTGAATAAAGTCATCCTACCATATGTTAAGAAGAAATATGTAGTCGTCTCAGACCGGTATGTCTACTCTTCTCTAGCATACCAGACTGTAGCGATAGGCGACCCAGAATGGGTTGTAGAGATAAATAAATTTGCTCATAAACCTGACTTAACAATACTTTTAGATGTTAAACCAGAGATTGGGTTAAGCAGGATTAAGAAGCGTAAGACAAGATTTGAGAAAGAAGATTTCCTACAGAAAGTTAGGCAAGAATACTTAAGGCTAGCTGAGAAAGATGGATTAAAGATAATTGATGCATCAAAGAATATTGAAGAAGTATTCTATGAAATAATCAGCATAGTCCAAGAATGCCTAAAAGATAAGCTAGTAAATGTTTAATCATCAACCATACCCAATCGAGGGTAGAATCATTCTACTACATGCTTACTCTTCAACTCTATTATTTCTTCATCATCGAAGCCTAGCTCTCTAAGTATCTCAAAAGTATGCTGACCCCTGGTTGGCGGTGGACTCCTAACCACGCCAGGGGTTACAGACATCTTGAAAGGTGTTCCAAGCATCTTTATTACTCCTGCTTCTGGATGCTCAATCTCGAGCACCATCCCCCTATATCTTACATGTTCATCATTCAATACTTGACCTACCGTTAAGATTGGTGCAGCAGGTACTCCAGCCTTCTCCAACTCTTCTATCCAGAAACGTGTAGGCTTAGGTTTGAAGACCCTCTCCAATTCTTCTATGAGTTCTTCTCTATTGATTACTCTATCAGCGTTAGTTCTAAATTTAGGGTTTTCGATTAAGTCGGGTCTCCCTATAGCTTTGCAGAATTGTTCCCAGAGTTTCTCACTTCCAACTGTTACTATAATGTATCCATCGCTTGTCTCAAATGCTTGGTATGGTACGATGTTTGGATGCGCTGAACCCATCCTCCTCGGTTCTTCACCTGTTGCGAAATAGTTGAATGCTTGATGACTCAGTAATAAGACTTGAGCATCAAGTAAGGCCATATCTATATACTGACCTCTACCCGTCTTCTCCCTCCAGTAGAGTGCTGAGACTATTGAGAGAGCTGCAAATAATGCTGTGGTTAAGTCTGCTATAGGTACACCGAATTTTACTGGAGGTCTATTAGGCTCACCCGTAATACTCATAAGCCCGCTCATCGCTAAAGCGATTAAGTCGTATCCAGGCTTATCACGGTATGGTCCACTCTGCCCAAACCCAGATATACTACAATATATTATTCTAGGGTTTATCTTTGAGAGATTATCATAGCTTATACCTAGTTGTTCAGCTACTCCAGGTCTAAAGTTTTCTACTACTACATCAGACTTCTCAACTAGCTTCTTAACGATCTCTCTACCTTCAAGCTTCTTCAAGTCTATTATTATGCTTCTCTTATTCCTATTAGCACTCATAAAGTATGCTGAGTCTCCACCTATCCATGGTGGCCCCCATCCCCTAGTATCATCCCCACCTGGAGGTTCAATCTTGATTACATCTGCTCCAAGATCACCAAGAAGCATAGTTGCAAAAGGACCAGACATAACCCTAGTAAAATCCAATACTCTAATACCTTCAAGAGGTAAAGCCATAACACTAACCCTCCGAGGAAGCTCTGGAAAAATAGACTTAGTAAAAGATAAAAAATATATGGTTAAGATTTTTAACCAGTTTTACTAGATGTCTTTAATGTACTCTTCTAATCCTGCCTCCCTTAGTGTACTCTTTAATGGCTTACCTGTATTTTTCATCTCTCCTATAATCCTACGTGTTTCTTTAACCATACTTTCTCGTATAGGGGCCACGGGTTTAACTGGAGCTTTACTGTTAAGTGTGGCATTAAAGATTCTAGGCGAAATACATACCTCATCTTCTACCGTTAATCCATGCTTTATATTAAATAATACTCTTTCTGGACGCACCAACCTCTCACATATTTGTAATGCTTCTTTAACACCTCATATAAAAGAGTACTTGAGTATTCTTTTATATCTTCTAGAAGATACTATTTTTGGTCTAGGTTGGAGAAGTTTAAGCTTGTTAAGGATCCTGTCCATGGATATATTGTTTTAGATGAAGATATGTTAAGGATTGTTGATTCAACTGCTTTCCAGAGGCTTAGGAGGATTAGCCAGCTACCCTTCGTCTACTTAGTTTACCCAGGAGCTAGGCATTCTAGATTTGACCATTCTCTAGGGTGTATGCATCTAGCTAGGATGTTTGGGGAAAAGCTTGGTTTAGATGAGTATAAGCTTAGAGTCTTAACTATTGCAGGACTGGTCCACGACCTAGGTCATACACCATACTCTCATCTCCTAGAGGCGTTGCTTAGAGAGAAGGGTTTAACCCATGAAGACATGACCTTGAGAATACTAGAAGAAGATAACGAGGTATCCAGCAGTATTGAGAAGTGCGGTGTATCAGTTAAAGATGTTAAAAGTATACTTGAGAAGAAGGATCCTCTTGGAAGCATTATTAGTGGTCCGGTAGATGTAGATAAGCTAGATTTCCTGCTTAGAGATTCCTACTTCACGGGTGCTTTCTATGGTGTAATAGATATTGCTAGAATAATATATACGAGTAGACTGATCAATGGGAGAGTTGCGTTAAGTACTAGGGCTTTAGGGGTTCTGGAGGAATTAGCTATAGCAAGATATCAGAGCTTCATGAATATCTACTTCCATCATACTGTTAGAGCTGTACAAACAATGTTCTTGAGAGGTGTTAGGATGCTTAGAGATATACTTGATTTCTCCCATATGAGTATTGAAGAGTATCTAAGTCATGATGACTTTACAGTATGGTGTCTCATGCATCAAAATGAAGAGACAAGAGAAGTAGTAAGAAAAATCGAGAAGAGGATACTGCCGAAAGTTGCATACGAGTATAGAGTATATGAAAGAAGAGAACACCTTGAATTGATTAGGGATGCTGAAGCAATCAAGAATATCGAAGAATTGATTGCTGGAGAAGCTGGAGTCCCCCGTGAATATGTCTGGATAGATACACCATACATTCCACCTCTACCGTACGTTAACCAAGACAGGATAGAGTTCTACGTAGAAGAAGATGGAAAAACAATACTGAGAGAATACATCTCCCCACTCCTTAAATTTACTTCAGAAATCTATGAAATCCTTAGAGTATACACTATGAAGGAGTATCTAGATAGAGTCAGTAAAGCCTCAGCTAAGATTCTTAATAGAAAGCTATTCTAGTCCTGCTCCAAGAGATGCTGAAAGAGCATACTTAGCGTATCTAGCAAGTATCCCAGAGGTGTATCTTGGTTTCGGTGGAGACCATTCTGAAAGCCTCTTCTCTATCTCATTCTTATCTAACTCTACATCAATCCTACTGCTTGGAACATCTATAATAATAGTATCCCCGTTTCTTAGAGCTGCTATTGGTCCACCTACTGCTGCTTCAGGGGATACATGCCCAACCATTAAGCCTCTCGTGGCCCCTGAGAATCTTCCATCTGTGACTAGTGCTACTTTATCTCCTAGACCTTGACCTACTATAGCTGCTGTAACTGAGAGCATCTCTCTCATACCAGGTCCTCCTCGTGGTCCCTCATACCTAATTACGACTACGTCTCCAGCTTCTACCTGCTTATCTATTACTGCTTTAAATGCTTCTTCTTCTGAATTGTAAACTTTCACTGGACCTTTATGGTATAGGTTTTTTACACCGCTTATCTTTACTACTGCTCCTTCAGGTGCTAGGTTACCTTTTAAGATTACTATGGACCCATGCTTAGATATTGGGTTACTAGGTTCTCTAACTACTTCTCCTACCTCTCTTACTGGAGGCTTAAACTCTTCTAGGTTTTCTTTAACTGTTTTTCCTGTTACTGTTAATGCTTCACCATTTATGAGACCTTCATCTAGAAGCTTCTTCATTACTACTGGTAGCCCCCCAATTCTATCAAGTTCTTCTACTGGATATCTACCTCCAGGTATCAAGTCTACAATGTATGGTGTCTTCCTACTTATTCTATCAAAGTCTTCTAATGTTAGTTTTATTTTTGCTTCTCTAGCTATAGCTAGTAAGTGTAAGATAGCGTTTGTCGATCCACCCATAGCTGCATCTACTGCGATAGCATTCTCAAATGCTTCAAATGTAAGTATATCTAGAGGTTTTAAGCTTGTTTCAAGCAATTTCATAAGAGTTAACCCTGTCTTATATGCTACTTCAAGCCTCCTAGAATCTAAAGCAGGAATAGTTGAAGCTCCTGGAAGCATCATTCCAAGAGCTTCAAAGAGTATAGCCATAGTATTCGCAGTATACAATCCAGCACATGACCCTGGACCTGGACAAGCATACTTCTCGATAAGCTTTAATTCTTCAAGGGTTATCTTTCCTGCAGAGTATCTTCCAACTGCTTCAAATACGTCTCCTGTGCTCAACCTTCTATCTCCAAGCCTCCCCGAGTACATTGGTCCACCATTCAAGAATATAGAGGGTATGTTAAGGCGGGCCACAGCCATCATCATCCCAGGTTCGATCTTATCACAGCTTGATAATACAATTAATCCATCAAATCTATGTGCTTCAATCATTATCTCAACACTATCAGCTATTACTTCTCTACTAGCAAGGCTGAAACGCATACCTTCATGACCCATAGCTAAACCATCACATACAGCTATAGTATTGAATTCAAACGGAGTACCTCCACCATTTTTTACACCATCTTTAACTCTTCGACTGATAGTGTTTAAGTGGATGTGACCTGGGACGACTTCATTCCACGAGTTGGCTATAGCTATTAAGGGCTTAGAGAATTCTTCATCTGCTAATCCTAAAGCTCTGAGGAGAGCACGATGAGGTGCACGCTCCACACCCTCAAGTATAACACTACTTCTCCGTTTCACCCCTAGACTACTCATTTCGGTTAAACATCTTTCTTAGAATTATTAAGAATTTCCATACCACTCTATGATATGAGTGTGGCCACTGTTTTCCTTATCTGTGGTTTTATTCTCTCCAGCTTTGTCTCAATCCTATTATCGAAGCTTATTGAGCCATCTATACTCTTAACTATGACCCCGAATACTGTTTCAACTGGCTCATCCATAATTGTTATCTCTATATTCTTCTTCCTCGATAAATTCTCAGATATTCTTCTTAAGCTCTCTCTAAGATGCTCATTAGTGTAAACCTTAACATTCCTAACATTAACTATATCTATAGCTTCTTCAAGAATCTTCTCAAGATACTTATCTAGCTCTCTTCTAACTGCTTTCTCCCCTACTAACTCCAAGACTTTCCTGATTAATTCATCTATACATTCTTCAATTTGTTCAAGCTTCTTCCCCCTGATCTTTACTTGGGTTAAGCTTTGTATCCTAGACTTTATCATCTCACTCTTCTTCTCAGCTTGTTCAACCATTTCATCAACAATCCTCAGAGTCTCTTCAAGCTCTCTCTCAATAATCTTTCTAACATCTCTAGATAATTCCTGAAAAGAAGAATCAAGGCTTTCAATGATCTTCCCAGCAACCTCATCAACTACTTTAGCTAAACCATGCATAACCAATATTACACGCTCCCAAAACCATGTACTAAAGCTACAATTTATACTCAATACATCGGTACTATTAGCTCTATACTCCAAGTATCTTTCTAAGAGCTGCTCTATAATCTATTTTCTCTTTTTCAAGTTTAATACCAGATAATTCATAGATTAGTGGAACTGCACGCTCAGCTCTAATCTTGTTTATTCTATCTCTAACATGCTTAGAAAGATCTTCATCAACTATGATTAACCCAATATCTTCTCTAAGAATATTCTTCTCAACCTCCCTAATCAACTCTTCAGGTGTACCCACTTCTATCCCTCCAATACCTGAAAGCCTAAAACCTGAAACAAACGGCTTAGAACCAATAACTACAACCTTCAAGTTGTTTCGAGACTTTCTAGAGATTATCTATATTTATGGTTATTTGTATGGGAGTTTCTCTAAATCTTCCCTTTCCAAGAAGAAATGAAGAATTGAATTTTTAATTCTGCTCAAGAGCTTTAATTACAATAGATAATCCTTTTATTGAGATGAGTATATCTTTCTGGGATGCTCTGTTGATAGCTGTCTTCAAGTATCTCCAAGCTTTCTTTGCTGCTTCTTCTCCTAGAATTCTCTCTACTAGGTCTCCTACTTCTTCATCTAGATTCTTAACTTTACCTGCTAGTGCGACGTAAAGGCTTAACTTTCTATATCCACGGGTTAAAGATAAGAAAACTGCATCACCACCCAATCTCTCCTCTTTTTCAATTGTAAATCCATGACCTTTAAGCCATTCCTTTACTACCTCAAATGACTGGATATGTTCTCTATCTACATAAAATAATGCTTTCTTAACAGCAAACCCTTTATCCATTATCAAGATTAATCCTTCTAGTGCCGAGACTCCTGTAGGTTTTCTTCTAGGTAATGGATGAGATATACTACATAAGAATAAACTCTTACCATTAAATTTTGGAGCAACTAATCTAACTAGTTTCTCATCTTTACGACCGTCTCCAAATATTAATAATACTTGATGCTCACCACCCTCAAAGCTAGGCGTGAACTTCATCCTGCCTCACTGGAGCAAACAATCTTCTTACATCTAGACCCTCCTCAAACATCTTCTCTAAATCTTCAAGAGTATATTCCCTGTAGGATAAGACATCATATTGGTTCTTATTTAATTGGATTATTCGAGTATCTTCAGGCTCTACCATGAGGACTTCATGTAATACATCAATTGAATGTGTAGAGATGATTACTTGCCAATCATGGTTTGCAAGCCATTTAATACAGAAATGTATTAAGGCTGGATGAGCAGAAGATTCAATGTCATCCCAGAGAACAACTTTCGGCTTCACAGCCTCGATCCAAAAAGCTGTAGTTAAGAATCTTTTAACACCATCACCTAAATCTTTTAACCTAATATACGCTACATCCTTCTCAAGCTCTTTTCTTAAAACTAACTCATTACGTTTTAAGAGTAACTCTGTAAATCTATCGCTTACAACATTCCCAGATAATTCCCTCACTAGAGAAACGTGAACCCCAGTTCTTTCAATTGCCTCCCAATTTTCCATAAGCCAATATTCAAGAGTAGACCTAAATGAATCGCTACTTGGTATGAAGATGACGTATCCTCGCAACTTTGTTTCCGCTTCTTCTATGCTTTCTATCTCAAAAACATTAGAAACTGTGGGAAGCCAAGAATAAAAAGAATCCGAGCTTGTTATTTCTTCTTTGTTAGAATACAGATGGAATGAACCATCTTCGTGAATCTGATATTCTAATTCTAAGCTGTTTATACTGGATATTACTGTAGCCTTCCCATAATAACGGTAGATGAGAGCTTGAGTAAGCTTTCCTAGATACTTAGAAAGGAAGATAAATTTGTCTTCTTTTAGTATAGGTAACCCCCATAATTGAGGTGGGTAGGGTAGTAAGAACAGTGCCATCATGATTGTTGTTTTCCCAGAATTGTTAGGGCCTATTAGAACGTTAAATCTATGGAAGTTCAACCTCTCACTACATGAATATACTCCACCAAATTCTTTCAATATAAGATGCTCAAACATTAGTTAATCTCCTCATTCTAATTCATGGAATCTTAGTCTCTTATAAAAATCTATATTTTTAGAGAGAATGTATTCTTATGTTGGGTAGATCCCAGAGTTCCCTTAAATTTACTAACTCGATGCTACTCACAAAATATTCTTACTGATGTATTGTTGATGTTTATATTGTGCATACGTTTAGATCGATTTAACGGGGTTAAGGGAGGTCTTCTTTGGGGCTTACAGAGCTTGTGAAGACTGTACTGGTTGTTCCTGAGCATAGGCTTACCGAGGTTATTAGGGAGCTTTATGATTTTGAGTGGTTTCATGTTGAGGAAGCGGAGGCAGGGCTAGATGAAAAAATTAGCAGAGCATATGATGTTCTACGGAGGCTTAGTCTAGAGCTTGATACATTGATATCTTCACTCAATATATCTGTAGAAGCTGGGATAATAAATCAGCTTGTTAAGAGTTACCGTGTATATAGAGAGAGGATAGAAGTTGAAGATATTGAAGAATTAATCTCGAAGTTAAAGAGTGATGCTGAGCCACTTATACGTGAAGCTAGAGAGTCTATGGAGAGTCAGAGAAGAATAAGAGAAGAACTTAAGCAGATTGAGGCTCTCCATTCTACTCTTAAGATTCTACTAGACTTCAATATAGACCCATCTAGACTTCAGAAGCTTAAGAGATTCTATGCTGTCTTCACGGTAGTCGAGAGTAGGAGCGTTGACGAGATTAAGAAGAGTCTACTTACATCCTATACTATAGATACTCCAATCGGTAAGAACTACTCTGCACTCTTAATAATATCTCTGAGAGAAGAGGAAGAGAAGGTTGATAGAGTTTTAAGAGGGTTCGGTGTTAAGCCTTTCACTATACCTCTAGACCTTCCACAGAATATCAATGAAGCATATAATCTAATTATTGAGAAGCAGAAGAAGCTTGAAGAAGATTTGAAGAAGGCTGAAGAAAGCCTTGTTAAGATTAGAGAAAAGTCTGGACCGAGGATTATAGCATTAAGAGAAGCTGTTCAAGTAGTTGAAGAACTTCTAGACCGCCTTGGAAGAAAGAGCGGGTTAAAGAGGTTTAAACTGATAAATGGGTATATTCCGAGAGATATGAAGGGAGAGTTTGAGTCAAGGTTTGGAGAGAGATATGGAGTATTCTTCGAGGAAGAAGATGGAGGGCATGAAGACCATTCTCCAACCCTCTTAAAAAATAATGGCCTGGTTAAGAGTTTTGAGAATATTACATTGATTCAAGGGTATCCTAGAAGTAATGAAGTCGACCCTACACCATACATAGCAGTATTCTTCTCAATATTCTATGGTATAATGTTTGCAGATTTAGGTCAAGGTTTAGTGCTTGCATTGTTTGGGATATTCATGTATAGGAGGGTTTCTGAAGAGAATCTCAAGCAGTGGGCTAAACTCCTCACTATTCTAGGCATCTCTGCAGCTATAGCAGGATTCATACTTGGAGAAGCTTTCGGGTTTAAGGTGCATTTCCCATTCCCTAAGCCTGAAGTACTCCATCTAGTTGAAGAACATGGTGAAGGAACCCAGTTTAACATGGTTGAAGTCCTCAAGCTTATACAGTTTACATTATTTTTAGGGGCCATACATTTAACAACAGGCTATACTCTAAGCTTTAAGAAAGCCTTAAAACATAGAGAATACATCGAGGCATTTACTGCTAAGCTTCCAACAATAACCATGTATATCTTCGGCATACTTTTTGCATTATGCTTTTTCGGAGCAGGTGGAGACATGAGTGGAATAATGTCTTCAGAGAACCCCGTACCATACCTAGGTATCCCAACAAAGAATATTGCACCAATAGCAGTTGGAGGAGCAATCTCAAGTATACTCATAATAATCTTAGGTAGAGGGATAATAGAAGGTGTACTTGAGAAGAAGGGGGGAATAGTTGGATTAATAGGTGGAGGATTACTTGAAGTATTAGAGAATATTATACATTTTATGTCTAATAGTCTTAGCTATGTTAGGATTACAGTACTCCTGCTTGTTCACTCAGCACTACTGATGCTACTTAACGCTTCATGGCATGCATTAGGATGGAATAGCTTACCCATCCTAATAATAGGTAATCTTGGAATCATGGCTCTAGAAGGGTTAATGGTATTCATCCAAGCTCTCAGGCTCCATTTATACGAGTTCTTTACAAAATTCTATGAAGGAACAGGTACACCCTTTAAGAAGATAAAACCAATTACAAGCTACGTAGAGATAGTATTCAAAAAGTAAGCTTAAGACCACAACATATTTATGTAAACTTCTTTAGCTTAACCGATAATGTTTTCAAGTTTACTAATACTGCTGTTCCAACCGTTGGCTCTAATCCTACTTCCCTCTGGTAGCTTGTCTGCTCCTGCCATGTTCCACTATTAACTAAGACTACGTCACGGTAATTCCCAGCATATGCAACATGTACATGACCCGTATGGAGTATATCTGGGATATCTTCTATGACCAGTAGGTCTTCAGGAGTAGGTAGGATAGGTGTATTCTCACCATATATTGGTGCAAGATGCCTACATTGAATTAGCATTTCAAGAACATTTCTAATCTCTCTATCTAGTATAGAGTATGATGTATTTGGAAGATACTGTATAATATCATCTAAGCTTTGACCATGATATACGAGTATTCTTCTATCTTCAACCCTGATCACTGCAGGGTTACCCACGAAGATATACTCTCTATATTTCTCCAGTATCTTTCTATATTTTTTAGGTAGAGGAGGCTGAGGAAGGGCTTTCACTACGGGGTCGTGGTTTCCAATAGAGATTATCAACTTGATCTCTTTAGGTACCTCAGAGAGAAGTTTAGCTACTTCTTCCATCTGCTGTGTAACCGAGGTATATTCAAGCTCTCTATCCTGCTTAGGAAAGACTCCTACACCGTCAACAATATCTCCTGCAATAATCATGTATCTAATTCTCTTAACTTCAGCGTCGCGTGTATTACTTAACCAATCTAGAAAGTTCTCCCAAAGGTCTCTCCTAAACTTTCTACTACCTACATGGAGGTCTGAGATTAAGACTATATAGACTTCTGGAGCATTCTCATTCACGCTCCTCCACTTTAAAGGTACATCTGGCATAAAAACATCCCTAACAAACAAAACATTATTGACCTTAACTACTCTAACTCCTAAGACTTGGTCTACTAGAAGTCTTTCAATCTTCCTTGTTAGCTCACTATCCCTCTTAGGGGCCACAAGCTTAACTGTAGAAGTATCATCTTCAACTTGGAGTATTATTGATTGTTCCTTCTCAATCTTCTCTAGTAACATAACTATTAATGTCGATTCACTTCCCTTAGGACTCTTTAATACATCAATTATCTTCGAGAAAGATTCTCCTCTCTTCTCAAGGATGCTCTTTAACTTCATATATCGACTCTTGAAATAGTTTTGGAATTCTGTTATATTCCCTTCAATTCTGTAGTTCTTCAAGAATTTATCATCCACCTCAATCTTCGGAGCCCATTCTTCTAGAGGCTCTTTCTCAATCATTATATCGGAGACTATGTATCCAGCTTCATTAGTCTTTAAACCTACTTCCATGATGTGGCTTGAATCAACTACAATAACTTCTGGTCTACTTATTTTCAGATAATTGATAATCTGTCTAAGTGTTTCTAGAGGTTTCTGCTGAGACTCGATTATAGATATGGCCTCAGCAGTTAGATTGTATCCTTCTCTTAAAGCTTCTTCAACAATCTTCTTCCTCAACAGCTCCATAACCTATACACTATCCAAGATAATGATACAGCTATACTAAGAGTTTTACCGACTCTACAAACTATACTTATCTTTTACAATGGGTTTATAGTTTAAAAGAGATTTGAGTAGTTCATCACTCTCTATTACTTGCTGTACTTCATCAAGAGGGGTCATAATCGTTATCCTTCTAGTTCTACCATATCTACCTAGGCTTACGACTTCACTCTTTAATACACCTAGCATATCAAGCTCCGAGATGAGAGTACTAACTCTCCTATCACTTAGAGGCTCTATACCCAGTAGAGAACATATCTCACGGTATGTCTCGTAGAGGGGGCCAGAAGTAAGATTATGTATATCGTTTCTTGCTAAAAGGTATAGTGTTGTCAAGACAAGCTTACTGTGGAGGGGAAGTGTAGATAATGCTTCGAATATTCTACCTCTCTCAATCATGTTCTGAGCTAACCTAACATGCTTCTCCTCTACAATATGCGCACCGCTTCTCTCAGCTATCTCAGCTGCAACCCTTAATAGGTCTATGGCCCTCCTAGCATCTCCATGCTCTTGTGCTGCAAGTGCTGCACATAGTTTAACTACTTCTTCTGGGACTGTCCCTGGATAGAAGGCTATAGTTGCTCTCTCCATCAATATGTCCACTAGCTCTGGTGCTGTATATGGATGGAAGACAAGCTCTTCTTCACTTAAACTACTTAATACTCTTGGGTCAAGCAATTCTTTAAAGTGTAGGTCGTTTGATACACCGACTATGTTTAAGCCTCCTGTGTCAAAGCTTTCATTAACTCTAGTTAGCTCATATAAGAGGTTGTCACCGTAATTTTTAACTAGTATGTCTATCTCGTCAAGGCATGTTATCAAGATTGTATTCTTTTCTCTCAGTGAACTCCTAAACCTATTGAATACTTCTGCTTTTGATAAACCTGTAAAAGGAACTTTAACACCTATCGATTCACATAGCTCAGCTAATACTCGGTATTCTGTTCCAGCAATACGGCAGTTAATATATGTAAATTGTAGTGGAAGACCCTCAAGCTCAGCAGCTTCTCTAAACCTATTGAATACGTATTTTACGACAGCCGTCTTACCTGTACCAGTCTTCCCATATATGAAGACATTACTTGCTCTAGAAAGACGTAACGATGGAGAGAGAATCTCCCCAAGCCTTCTAATATGCTCAGACCTGTGGGGGAGATTTCCAGGTATATAATCTGAACGCATAACCCTCCTGTCCTTGAAAATTCTTGGTTTCTGGAGAGCCTTCCTAACAACATCTTGTAATGGGTCCTCCGAACCCCATTGTTTCAATTGGAGATTAAGCCCCCGAAATGATTTATCTTCAATTTTTGTATTTTCTTTCATTATTTAGCCCCCAATAGATCTTTCCCCTAGAGAAATTAGAAACTGGCTCACTAGAAAATTATACTTCTCTCGCTACTTTATTCGGGAAACCTGTCATTTTAGATAAGTTAAAGGTTGTTAAGCTTCCAATGGAAATAAAGGGGTGGAAGAGTATCCAATCCAGCGTTCCAGTGGAACCCAAGATACTTCACAATCTGTTAACACAGATGTAAAATCTCCATCAAAAAACGTTATTCTAGCTTTTCTAGATGATGAGTAACTAGATAAAGCTTCTTCACAGGAAATCTGGCTAACCCCTCTCTTTCCAATGGAGAATAAAAGCATCTTCAGCATATCGATTTATTTCAATGTGAAGTGCTGAGAGCCGCATAAACAAACATGGGCTGAACTTAATCGGATTATGCTTGAATGATTATTTTAACCATTTTCTAAGCATATCTATACCATGATGTAGTATGAGTACTCAGGATATGGTTATTGTTATGGCCACATCACTCGCTAGACTCACTTTACAGCTTCCTACATGTTGTTAAACACCATAAACAGGTCACCCGATGGTATGCTTCAGAGAAATACGTAGATATTAACCCTAGTTGATGTAATGTGTAAAGCTTTTCACTAATTCTAAGGATTTCTCAGAAGGTCTAAGATATTAATCTTATTCTTAATCTGGGGTGAATATCATTCCCAAATAGAATGAATAAATACTGTCATGACATGTTTTCCTAATTGGCCACATTATAAAGATTGGAAGATATGCAAGTTAATGCTCTACGATCTTCAGGTCTCTTCTTTCAGAAGCCTTCTTACTTTAAGCGTTTGCTCAAGAGTCTTCAGTAATACTTCAAGAGTCTCCGAGATTTTTCTTATCTCATCTACTTCAATAGCTCTAGAGAGAAGTATTGTTAACTCTTCTATTTTCACTGATATAATAGATGCTGTATTCATTAGAGTATATACTGATAATGCTGAACCTACTTCTTCATCTGACTTAACTTTTACCACCCTCTTATTACATCTTAAACACCATAATTCTTCTTTAATCTCGAAGATTGGGCTACCACATATAGGGCAATGTTCTGAAAGCATCTTAGCTCCACTCCTCAATGCATCAGTCATCCTCTTCATGTAATTATCCTCACTCATTTCTCTCACCACTTCTAAACTAAACTCTAACTTCTAAACGATCCTCCCGATAACCTACTTAAAAAGTTCACCATGAATATTCTACAACTACTAAAGAACATCCTAACCTTTTTCATACTCTAAGTCTTCTTCTTAGAGCTGGATCTCTTGCTTCTAGAAAGCTAAGAATCTCTTCAAAGCTTTCTTCCCTGGATACATCCACCTCTCTGTAGACTCCTGTTCTCCCATGCTCCATTCTCTTCTTCAATACTCTTATCCTATTCCTTATCGTCTGAGGATTGAGACCTATAACTTTAGCAGCTAATTCTACATTAGATTTTAAAGGTATTTCTACATGACCTTCTTCTACTGGGATTATTAATTTTAGTTCTTTGTTTATTCCAGGGACTCTATTATTTTCTTTCAACATATTATAATCGAGCTGACCTGCTAGTCTATAGAATTCAAGTTCTTCTTTTCTCATCTTGGCTAATGGAAAGCTTACCGAGGTCAATTCTTCTTCATCAAGATAAATATAAGCTTTAGGAACATAGCTTGGAGTAGCTTGAACTAGCACCTTCCTGTATATCTTGAGATTATTTTCTTCTAGATAGACTTGTAGTAGTGTTGAGCTGACTGGGTAAGGTATGAAGATATCAACATCACTTGTAGGTTTCACATCTCCACGAGCTATACTCCCATAAACTATCGACTCCATACTTCTAGCCGCTAAGATACTCATTATCTTCTCAGCTTTACTCCTAAGATTCTTTAACAACACCCATCTATCCTCGCTATAAACGACTTTTACCTCCAAGCTCCCATCCACTATACGTAGTCTCACTCAATGATATTTATTATTCCCTTATTCTGATATTATCCAGTAGATGGTAATGGGTGTTCAGAGTGAAGATTCAGCAGGTCGATTTATTAAAGAAGTTTATTAGGGTGCTTCCTGAGAATACTTTAGACCTACTAAATATTTTCAGGCTCGTTAGTATAGGCGACATCATTTATTCTGAGACTAGTAGAGAAGTTAAGAAGGAACGTGCGGACGGTAGATATGATAGTGAGAGAGTACTTGTAACGCTAGGGGTAGATGTTGAGAAGAAATCTATTGACTCCCTCTTAAAGAGGATAAGCTTTACAGGACGCATAGTCTACGAAAGTAGAGAGTTAGGCTTAACTGGAAAATACCATACAATCCATGTACACCCAGGTTTAGAGTTAAAGATAGAGAGTAAGGAGAGATTCGATAGACTATACTCTTTCTCATTAAGCTATCCAAAGAAGAAGAGTAAGAAGATTCTATGTATAACCATAGATGACGAAGGAATCGCAGTTTCAGAATTTAGTAACCTAGGATTAAAGACACTGTATTCCAAGAATATTCCCTCTAGGATAAAGATGTACGAAGAACCAGTTGAAGACTTAATATATGATAGATTCAGTGAAGTAGTTAAGCTGGTGCTAGATATCTTAAAAGAAGACGAAGATGTAGAAGTAGCAATACTAGGCTCAGGTATTATTGTTGAAGAATTTATAAACTATCTAAAAAAGAGGAACATAAAGAACATTCTGAATAAGATCAAGAAGAAAGGCTACACATCTACTGGTAGAGAGGAAGGGTTAAGGGAAGCTCTTAGAAGTGGGGAGCTGAAAGAATATGCTGAGGAGATCAAACCAGTTGAAGACTCACTTGAAGTAGAAGATTTTATTCAGAAAATGTCTAAGAACCCTGAAAAGGTTGCACTTGGATTAAGAGAAGTACTAGAAGCTATGAAGATGAAGACCGTAGAGAAGATTCTTGTCTCAGAGAGCTTCTTATGGGAGAACATTGTAGATGAACGGTTATCATCTCTATTAGATGAAGCTGAGCATGGACGAATAAAATTAAGAGTTATACTTGACGGATTAGAAGCTTCAGAAAAAATACGTGGACTAGGAGGAATAGTGGCCACATTATACTATCCAGCAAGATTAACTAATACTCAGAATAAAGAGACCATTTAATATATTACCATTTCTAGATTCTATTTTAACTATCTTCGGATTGAATGTAATCTATATTCTACTGGAGATGAGCATGTGAATTTTAGGTGATGGGTTTACTACATCTCCTACTCTGACACCTATCATGTATACTTCTCTTGGTGCTTCTGAGAGTATATCTATTAAGCGTTGTGTTATTATTCCATCGAAGACTACGTATTTTACTTCATTCTTTAATTCTTCTAGCTTCTGAGCAAGCTCGCTTACTGGTACTCTGGCAAGCTCTACAAGGTCTTCATTTAACAATATAGATAATAGTTTCCCATCAACTTCTCTTACATACTCCTTGACTTGGGGTGGTAACTCTAATTCTTCTACTTTAGGCTTAATCTTTAAGCTTTTAAGTACCTCTTGTATTGGAGCTGCCTTCTGTAATGCTTCAAATATCTCTTTCCCTGTAAGTTCTTCAACTTCCCTACCATGTGGTGCTCTAGCAACCTGGTCTATCTTGACTTCCATTCTTAAAAGTTCACTGAGTATCATGTCTCCTCCTCTATCTCCATCTAAGAAAGCTATTACCTTCTTCTTTTTATTTGCGAGAGATTGTATGGTTCTCGGGATCTTTACACCTTCAACGGCAACTACATTCTTGAATCCATGCCTGAGAAGGTTTATTACATCTGCTCTCCCTTCAACTATTATTAATTCTTCACTTGATTCAACTTCAGGTCCAGCTGGAAGCTTTTCTGGACCATACTCTACTACTTTTGCTTTCAATACTGCTTCTTCAAGCTCTTTTAATAGCTGATCGTCTTCGGGGACTTTACTCTTCTCCCATTCATAAAGTATTGCTCTAGCTTTTTCCAGTATCTTCTTTTTCTTTTCTGCTCTTACATCTTCTATTTTCTCTATCTTTGTTCTAGCTGGGTATGGTCCTACTCTATCAACGCTCTCAATCATAGCTGCTACTAAGGCTGTTGCATACTTATCTAATGCTGATGGTACAGTGATTCTTCCAATAATTTTATCTCCATGCGTGCTTGTATAGATCTCTATTCTACCTATTCTTCCAGCTTTCTGGAGCTCTCTTAAATCTAGCTCACTACTGAATAATCCTTCCGTTTGACCGAATATTGCTCCAATAATATCGTTTCTATCAACTATTCCATCTACTTCTATCTTAGCTTCAATAATATACTTTATAGCTGGTAGACCTGCACTCAACTAGATCCTCACCCTCGATTACCTACCCTACTAGAACCCGTTAAGCAGATCTTCTCCTCCTCTACTATAATGGTCTGTAATCAGAGACTATTTAAG
>JAKCEX010000012.1 GCA_023539395.1 Candidatus Geocrenenecus arthurdayi
TACAGCAGTCTCCCTTAGTTGCAGGTGGATGCAAAGAACTTCTTAAGAACCTTACCTTAAGACTAGATATATTAGAAAAAGAAATCTTTAATTTAAATAAGACTAGAAGTGAATCACTACAAAAACTAAGCCAGCTCCATGAGGAATTAAATAAATTTAGGCAGAGACAGCAAGAGATCAATCAAACAATAAACGAGCTTGAGAACCAGCTTCAAAGAATGGATACTGAAAGAAGAGAATTAGAAGGTAGATTGAATGCTAATATCGGCGGAGATAAGGAGAGAGAGAAAATTAGGGGAAGACTTCAAGAACTATTCAAGGAAATCGATAAGTTAAACGAGAGAAGAAGAGAATTTAATGAATTAATGAATGAGGTTAGAAATAGAATTGAGAAGCATCTTAAAGCAATAGAAGAATTAAGGAATGCTACACAACGTTTCATGGAGGAAATTGGCAAGAAGATTAGGGAACGTGAAGAAGTATCTAGAATTATAAGAGAGCTTAAGGAAAAATGTAGCGGAGGAAATAAAACGGTAATTAAAACATATATTACGAAGTCTCTGCTAGAAAAGAAGCTAGAATTCTCAGAGAAGGAGCTTGAAAGATTAGAGATGAAGATAGAGATACTATCGAATTGGTTGAATGAAACCAATGATAGAATATCTCAATTCTGCCAACAAACCACTCAAGAAAAACCATGACGCACTGAAAATAGTTAAAGCATCTTCATAAATAAAGATAACACTAATAAACTAACCATAAGAATTGATTCCCGATGAAGAGAGTCAAGTATAAAACCACACCCCTACTAATCATAATCCTCAGCTTGGCATACTTCTCTAACATCGTTAGCCCAGTATATTCTACTAACTTCGAAAGCAATACTTACATAATTAAACTGATGAGAGATGGTTCAGCAGTTTGGATTATTGAATCATCAATATTTATTAGCTCCGAAGAAGATTTACAGGCTTTCATGAGTTACGTAAAAAATTTTGATAAATATAAAGAAGAGATACTGGAAAACTTCACGCAGAGAATCCAGAAGATTGTAAGTGATGCTTCTAGATACGTTAATAGACCTATGAGAGCTGAAGACTTTAATGTATCAGTACAGGTTGTAGATACTCTGGCTGGTAAACTAGGTAAATTAATCTATATGTTTAGATGGGTTAGCTTTTCTGAAGTTGAAGATGAAAAACTAATTGTTGGAGATGTGTTTATAGGAGGATTCTACTTATATGAAAGTGATTCTCTAACGATAATAATTCCAGAAGACTATTTAATCGTTGAAGTTTATCCACCGCCCGATAAGAAAGATTACAGAGAAGTTACATGGTTTGGGAAAAAGCTATTCCCCGAAAAGACACCGCATATTAAGACTTCTCCTAAGACCGTTATTGAAGAAACTTTAACTGAGGAAACTGAAATCTCTAAGGTTTCTCCAACAATCATTACTTCTGAGAGGCCACCTCTATTCGGTGAACTGGGAGCATTCTGGCAATCTATGCTAACATACTCTTTTATCATACTGATACTATTTATAGTAATAATCGCTGTTATACTTCATAGTAAGAGGAAAGAGAGAAGGTTTAACGTGAAAGATGCTGATCAAGTTATCGAAGTACTTAGAGAGATGGGGGGTTCAGCTTTCCAAAAACAGATAGTTGAGAGAACAGGATTCTCTAAAGCAAAGGTAAGCGAGATCTTATCTGCATTAGAGAAGAATGGGGTTATTGAGAAGGTTAAGATAGGGCGTTCACAGCTAATAGTAATGAAGAAGATGAAGCAGTAACACTCTATACATTAAGCTATCAATTTACTCTCTAAATAAATCTGAAAGATGTTTGTTCTGTGAGATTTATGAAAAACTTAAAGCTTCACTTTAATCTTAAATGAGGGGTGGATTGTTTGCCTAAGCATCCGAGGTCTCCCAGCTCTGCAAAGTATAAGGCTAGAGTCGGTTATGAAGGTGAGTACTATCTTGTCCAGAAGTTTATCTCTGCAGGTGATGGATTCTATGCTGTTAGAACTCCTGGTAGCGGAACTGGGAAAATGGCTAAACCAGACATAATCGCTACGGATGATGGAGAGCTCCTAGCCATTGAAGTAAAATCTACGAGGAAAAAATACGTTATGCTTAATCAAGACCAGGTAAATAGACTCTTAGAGTTCTGTAAAAGGTTTATAGTTAAGTGTCCAAGATGTGGTGAAGAGATTAGAGCTAAGCCAATTCTAGCAGTTAGATTCCTAAATAGAGGATGGAAGTTTATTGAAATCCCCAGAGATTGGAGAGGACCTATTATCGTAAGAGTCGACGAGGCTTCTCCAAAACTTTTACAATCTTCTCCTTCCCACTCTGACGTTGAGGCTGGAAGCTCTTCTCCAAAGAAGAAAGCTCTAAAATGAATTGATTTAGATAATGGCTGAATGTTGGAGCATTTTTAACCCATTTCCTCTCACTAGGCTTTGATAGGTATCCTAGATCTGCAAGATTCTGTAGTAATGTTCCAACAGACCTCCTTTTCTGACGGCTTTCAGAGATGTCTCTTGGAAGAAGATTAACTACGTCTGTTAAAGTGAATACTCTATTCTCTATAGTGGATAGAGAACCCAATACTTGTACAACTTCATCTATAGTTAGTTTCCTAACCTTCCATGAAAGCATCTTTATAATTGGGTTATCAGACTTCCCCAATTTTCATTCACCCCTAACCTTCTTAAGTATCATATCAGCTGGAATATCATAGGTTTTATCACACTTTCCACATTTAAATCTAAGCTTCCAATTCTTAGAAGATAATTCTTCAAGCTCGCTTTCAAAGGGTAGATTCACGATAGTTTGTTCCTTACAGTAGATACAGGTTACTCTAGCCTTCTTACCCTCAGCTGTAGTCTTTAATTCTACTGTAGCCCCTTCTGGAGAGATAGCTGTTAGAATGCTCCGAGCTTCAATTTTCTTATCTTCTACTGGTCTAGATACTTCTATCCTACTTTTCTCTTCAATACTTCTTCTGAGAGATGCAATCTCCTCTTCAAGAGCAACCCTTTTCTCACTTAATAGTTTCAATTCCTTCTCTACTCTTTCAAAAACCCATCTTGGAACAAAATCCTTCTTGAGATAGGGCATTACAAGATCTATCAAGGTCTTTCTAACTCTTTCAAGGAAGTAGGGTTCAAGGGGCTTCTGAGCTATTGCTTCACCTTTCTTAATCTTTATCAATTTCTGAATATGCTGTGAAAGTAATTCAAGATCCTCGATGGCTCCTCCTTCAGGATCTTGTAACAACTTTAGGATAGAGTAAGCTGCCGCCATCTCCCCATCAAGTAAGTCGATAAGTGATTCCTTACTCTTAATTTCTCTCTCTAACATCTCTACTTTTCCTAGAAGTTCTCTGTGTCTAGAAAGTATTTCTTTAGTTGATGCTTCAACGCCAGTAAGTTCTGATAACTCTTTCTTCAATGTTTCAACCTTCTCTTCTAAATCCTCTAACTCATTCCTCTTCTCTTGAAGTAAACGATTCACTTCATTTATATCAAACTTTATGTTCATTAATTCTTCTATTTCCCTCCTTAACCTATCTACTTCTTCTCGGTATCTAGAAAGCTCAGAGAGAATGCTATCTCTTTCAGTAGATAATCTTTCAATATCATTCTTTAGATTTTTTAATCCATCTATAAGCCCGTATTCTTCTTTTAAGAGGTTATCTAAGTTTTCTCTTTCTTGAATTATCTTCTGGAGAGACTCTCTAGCTTCTAATAGTTCTCTATTTATTTTATCTAATTCTAGAGATAGGTCTTCGTATTTAGAGACATATGAGATTATCTTATCAGCATCATATTTTTGGTTTCTAAGATTCTTCAAGAATTTTGTGGCCCTATCCAAGTCTTCTAAGTCTAGACCATTCTTTTTTAATTCTTCAATGATAGAGATTATGTTCTTTGTTGTTTCAAGTGTGATATTGTACTGCTCCATGTATAGTTTTAAGTCTTCTTCTATCTTCTTCCTCTTTTCTATTAGCTGCTGGATAGCATACCTAGTTTTTACTTCTTCTCTGCTTAGTTTCTCGTAATCTCTAACTAGTGTAGTATATGTCTTATGATGTTCTTTCTCTAACTTCCTTAATCTAAGAGCATGATTAATGTATCTCTGAAGAGTCTTCTTATCCCATCCTAGACTATCTAGCAACTCTACTAACTCTTTCATCCTATCTTCAGATAAGAATAATTCAGGCTTTCTAGCTTCAGGAATAGCTATAACTACATCAAATTCTTCATTGAGCGTTTTACTTTCCTCTACTTCCTTCTCCTGCTTCTGCTCTGTCAAAATTAGACTCAAATATATGTTTTCTCCGTGGGATTTATATGTTATTCCTTGCTTAGACTCCTTCTTATCATAGGTATCTCTCCGTATTATTGGAAGATTACACTATAGTTTCAAGTAGGCTTTGATAGACTTTTTGTTCTTGCCATTTATCTGTTTAAGTTCTAGTTCTAGGTTTTCTAAATCCAGTTATTCTTGATGGTCTTGACCGTCTTTCCCCATATCCTACCTGTCTTTCAGATAGATTATTCTCTGTATTTACTTCATTCAACTCTACGCTAGAAGTTTCTATAGTCCCGAATCTTCCTAAGTTTAACTGCATTCTACCTCTAAAGAGTTTAATGAACCCATTTACGATTCTTACTACATCTCCTTCATTTACCTTATCTACTTTATCATCCCACAGCACTAGGTTTATTGCTCCAGTCTCATCAGCTATCAATGCTTCACTTAATCTATGTTCCGTCCTATCGTACTGCGATGAAACAATTCTTTCAGGCGATTTACTTACCACTTTCGCAACAAGATTTACACCACGTGAACGTGGTGTAAGCTCTCCTATCTTAACCAAGTTTTCTACCATTCTTAACTCCTCGATTAATTGGCTATACTTGTTTTAGAGAATATTTAAGTATTTTGGTTTTTAACGGATCACACAAATCTTTTTCAATTATTCTCTCTCATCCTGTATGCTTTTCCTCTATTTTTGGAGAGTCTTCAAAATCCTAGGATTCAATCTTCTGGTTATACTTAGATCTGCTTTGCATGGCTGTATAATGCCATGGCAAGGTATAGATATACCCATAGCCAGATTAATTCAAGTGGATGACCCTCCCAGATTAATCCTAGTAATTCTAGATAGTAATAAGAAATTTCTACTATGCCAAGGAGGATAAAGCTTATTGAGATTAGCATCCACGATATCCATATTCGCCCTCCAAAGAATATTACTGCACCCATTATGGCTAGGATGATTAACACTGAATCAAATATTGGATAAATGATTGCTAGTACTGCTTCAATAAGATTGTTACTTGACATTAAAGCTTCAGGGATTACCAATAAGCTTGTAACTATTACTACGATTAACCCTGCTGTAAATGATATTGAGATGACCCTCCTATTGAATGCATCTTTAAAGACGTTTAGGTAAGAGATTAAACCAAGATATAATGGTGGATAACCCAAGACATAGAAGATGTCTGCAGCTGATGGAAACGGTACTTCTACTCCGTATACAAGTACGTAAATCGCCCAGGCAACTTCTCCCAAGAACCAGAATAGTAATCCTAAGAAGAAAGTAAACATAGAGTAGCCTATTATACTCTTTAACCCATAATTCTTCATAGCTGTATAAGCAGATAAGGCTGGTATGAGAGCATATACTGGAAAGATAATATTTGAAGCAGTTACTATGAATTCTCTATTAAAGTATCCGTAGACATAGATTACGAGAGAGGCGAATGCCAAGACAATACACAGAAGGTAGAATTTCTGTAGCTCCAGCATTACATTCTTGAGATAGCTGAACCTCTAAGATAAACTTTGTCTCTAATACTCTAAGTTGAATCGAGGGTTTCAACAATAATATATTCTCAGATAGTGCATGATATCAAAGTATAACGATTTACTATGGATGGGTAATATGTTTGTTTACGTTATCATACGCGTGGTGTCTGGGTAAGCATTTTATCAACGTCCATCCTTATATAAGACCAGCTTTTTAGTATGTCTTGGTATGCATCCATGGAGAAGATAGGGTTCTTGAAAGAAATTGTTTTTGAGAAGATTGGCAGGATCCATTCCGTTGATGAGGTTGAAGAAATTGGCGATAAGGTTAAGGTTAAAGCTAGTGAAAGAGAGTAACAGCGTAGAAGTTACAGCGTTGGTTAACAGCGGGTTTGAAACACTTGAACCAGAGATACTTGTACCATCAGATATTGCGAGAAACCTATCCCTGTATCCTCAACTCCCACAAGGAGCAATGGTAAAAGAGTATAAGCTTGCAGATGGTAGTTCTTCAAAACTCATAAAGATATCGAAGATAATCTCCGTCTACGCTGTAGAAGAAGACAGAATGATAGGTCCAGTTGAGTCTTCATTGACTATAGCTGAGAAAGCTGAAGAACCTCTTATCAGTGATAAACTCGCCGGTAAGCTGGGAATCGTTGCTTTAGATTTCGGGGAGGGACTTTGGTGTTTTAAAGACGAAATTGGCAGAGTTACGAGGAAGTCGAGATGATACTCCAGTATAGTTATTTCTTACGATTTTTAGAAATATTTTAAGCTCCACAAACTATTAGCTCATAGAATATGGTGCATCATCCATGCTTGAAGATATAGCCACAGCAAGCGATGATGCATTGCATATAACGTTAATAATTTTCCACTTCATTTTGAATTAAATGTTCAGAGTCAACCTATAAGCATTCTACTTATTTTTGGTACTGGCCTTGGAGGCATCATACGGCAGGAGTTGTTTAAACGCCTAGCACTCCTCAAGAATATCTGTGCATAGTTGATGAAGATCAACAGTATCCGTAGGTATTAGAGAGGGCTTAGATTAGAGTATAGACATGAGAAGTTCTTCAGACATATCAAGGAGAAGATGATAATATTCCACCATAAGCTATGCAACAGAAACAATATACAGGAAGTCATAACCTCAAATTATCCCTAAACCTATCCACAATATACTACAGAGCCACAGTAATAGGAAAGTGAGTGAAAACTATTATTCTGACGCTGATATCATACTGTCTAGATTCTATTCTCTGATAACTGCTTTCAGTGTTTCTATAGTTTTATCTATCCCCATATCCCATAGATATGGCCCTAGTCTCGGACCATAATCTCTTCCTAAGAATATCTGGTAGAGTTTCTTAAAGAATTCTGGTGGATTGATACTATGCTTTCTAGCTAATGTGAAGATTGTATTTTGTATTTCATTGGGTGATCTTGCTTGGGAGATGGCATCAATTAGTTCTAGGATTGCTTTTCTCTCCACGCTGGTTAGAGTAATTGGTTCCTTCTTAACTACTCCAAAATCTCTAGCATAATTCATTGCTAACCTGATCTTCTTAAGCTCTCTCTCCTCTATCCTATAACCATATTTGGAAAGCCTACTAATAATGAATTCTTCTTTCTTGTCTTCAGGGGCAACTAGTGATAAGTCAACTATAAGCGAGTAGGGGATATGTGCTGAAGGCTTAGAAGGTGGTTTAAGAAGATTAGAGTATAGGTAAAGTCCTTTAAGCTTCTCTCTCTCCATTAAGTTATCTATCTTTACTTTATCGAAGTATACGTCTTCGAGATAATCTAGTTCATCCATCATTCTAGGTATCGTCTCGTAGGAGATAATCCTCGTACCTACAACTCTCTTAAAGAAGAGGAGGAGAAGACTTTGAGGTAGACCATACTTATACCATTCCTGGGGAGTGAAGACGTTTCCTGCAGACTTAGATATCTTTCTACCTGATTTATCTAGAAATAACTCATATCTAATATGCGTTGGAGGTTCATATCCTAGAATATTCTTTGAAACCCAATCATTCACTTTAACGGAGTCTGCTATATCTTTACCATACGCTTCAAACCTAATATCTAGAGCTAACCATCTTGCAGCAAACTCTGTCTTCCATGCAAGTTTACCATCATCTCTCTTAATATCTGCTACACCTTCATATCCGCATCCATTATACCATTTACCTTTAATCTCAACACCATTACATTTATAATATACAACTCTTTTCTCAGGATCATATTTGTATGATTGAGTAGTGTATATTCTTCCACAGTTTCTACAGATAGCAAAGTATGGTAAAACTTTAAGATATTTCTCCTGCCCCGTGAATTCAGCTATAATCCTGCCTATCTTATCTGAGTTTAATAGTATCTTGTGGATGGCTTCTGATAGGATTCCAGTAGCGTAAGCTTCTCTACCAGACTTGAATACATATTCAACGCCTGCGTAGTCTAATGCTTCTCTAAGCATTCCACTTGTATGCTCTGAAAATGAACCATGGCATCCGAATGGGTCAGGTATACTTGAAACAGGCATCAATAAGTATTCTTCAAGATTTTTTGGGAATCCCGCAGGCACTCTTCTTAAACCATCCATATCATCTGTGAAAGCAATCGATTCAGCTTTGTACCCCATCTCTCTCAAGGCCATTACTATTCCATAAGCTCTTACAGCATCAGCCATACTACCTATGTGGGGTATACCTGAAGCTCCGAGACCACTCTCAGTCCTAATGATATCTAAACTTCTACCTAGCGCTTCCTCCCTCTTAATCAACTCATATGCAATCTTATCTATCCATGTACCATGCCCTATTACTGGTGGATTTAAACTAGCTTTACTACCTCTTGTATTGATTCCACCTAATCTTTCACCCATCTTATTCTATAAAAATTTGTTTCTACTTGTTCTTATGTTTACTTAATCCGCTTACCGTAAACGCATCTTGAGGCTTCATCATATTCTACTAGGAATCCTGCTTGCCTCATCCTTTCTATTACTCCTCTCCATATCTTCTTTCCAGAATGTACTCCGGGCTGCCCAACATAATGGACTATCCTTCCATTAGGCTTTAATGCTCTAGCAAGCTTAAGGTAGAATTCAAGACTATATAATTCTCCTGCAATAGATATTCTCGGAGGGTCATGTATAATTATATCAAAGTATTCTGAATATTCTTCAATACCTTCTACTACGTCTCCATGATATATCTCTATCTTTTCATCTTCCAACCATTTAGACCAAGGATTTAAAGTTGCTATACTTAATACATTTTCATCAACTTCAAATGTTACTATTCTGCATGCACCTTTTCTCAAGGATTCTATAGCAGTATATCCTAGACCCATACATGTATCAAGAACTCTACAGCATTTGAGACGCCCTAGTAGCGATATCTTCATCTTTGCGTCAATATCGGGGGTAACATCTCTGATTCTATGCATGTGTATCCCATCTATTTCTAGTGTTGGTGGATGAAGCCATTTTACGAAGACAAGCTTATAGAAGTGTTTTTCAGCGATATGTATTGGTAAGAGCTCCCCACCTTCAATGTAGTATATATCCCTCTCCCTATCAGCAATCTTCTCAAGCTTACTCCATTCTATAAGCTCTCCTCTAACCTCTATACCTTCACTTGTTAACTTACAGATTTCTCTAGATAATCCCAAGTCTAGAGAAACTTCTATAGATTTAGCTTTACAATCCTTAGCTTTAAGAATCTCTGAAATTACAGGATAACACAAAGTGGGCTTACCAGCCCAGTGAAACCTGACTAGTCTAAGGCTACTCTTCGTCAAGGCATCCTCCATTTTACAGTATCCCCTTAAGCTTAATTATTTATTATCTCCAGCAATGATTATTTAATAGATGAGGAGGGGTATCATTATTTCAAAGATTGACCCTGTATCGATGGGTGTTGCTCAGATTCTAATAGAGTCATTTGATTTCAAGCTTAATGGAGGAGTCTATAGGAGGGGAGATATTGAGATACACTTCATAGATGAGAAGCATATTTACGCTGAAATGATCGGGGAGAAGCTTGGAATAGACCTAGCAGTATTTCCATCATCTCATAAATCTGAGAAAGGCATACAAGCTTTTCTCACCCACCCCGTTGGAAATTGGAAAGATGAGGCCCTCTATGGTGGAATACCTAGGAAACTCTCTAAGACTAGCGGTTTAATGCTTAGAAACTCTCTACAAACTCTAATGGAAGAGGCAGATAGACTCCATATACATGGGTGGGATGTGAGACTTGAAGTTACACATCATGGTCCATACACAGAGACCCCATCCGTCTTTATAGAAGTAGGTGGAGGCGATGATTTCAATCTAACTAGGAGGGAACTAGAGGTTGTGGCCACTGCAACATATAAAGCTGCTACCACAGATATACGTAAGGATGTGGAAGTAGCTGTAGGGTTTGGAGGAGGCCACTACGCTCCCACATTTACAAAGCTTGTAGCTAGTGGTGAGTATATCATAGGCCATATGTGCCCAAAGTATGCTCTACCTATAGATGAAGTAATGGTTAAGGAGGCAGTAGAGAAGAACGTGGAAAAAACAACATACGCGTTAATAGATTGGAAGGGAGTATCATCGGATCATAGAAGAGAACTCCTCATCATGCTTAAAAGACATGATTTAGAGATAACTAAGGTTTAATATCTAGATTACCTGATCCTGATTTAAAACAATGCTTTTAAATAAAAGCTATGAATTCTTCATATTGGGATGCAGCTTCCTTCAGAAATAGAAGCTAGATACGTTCTCCCTGCTCTTAGAGCATTAGTAGCTAAGAAGCTTGTCTTAGAGAAGGGGTATACTCAAGAGAAGGCTGCTAGAGCTGTTGGTGTAACACAAGCAGCTATCAGTAATTATATTAGAGGTGTTAGAGGGTTCAGGATATACTGGGAGAACAACCCAATAGTTCTTAAGTATGTTGATAAGATTGTAGAGTTAATAGTAGGTAAGAGCGACCCCAAAGAGATAACCAGAGAATTCAATCAGATGTTAACAGAATTAAGGAAAGCCGGCGTTCTTTGTAGACTGCATAAGAATGTTGAACCATTCGTAGATATAGATGAATGTAATGTGTGCTTTGAATAGCCCTGGTGGATCTAGATGGTTAGGATAACTGTTAAAGCCTTTGCAACTATTAGGGAAGCTATAGGAGAATTTGGAAAAATATCACTTGAGTTTCCAGAACAAGTAACAGTGAAGAACTTAATAGAAGTTTTATCTAAGAATTTCGGTGAAAGATTTAATTCAGAAGTTCTAGATGATAATGGGCTGCCTAAGAAGACTATAAAGATATTTGTAAATGGTAGGGATATAGAATTCCTAGATGGGTTATCTACAATTCTTAAGGATGAAGATGAAGTAGCATTAATTCCACCTATAGCTGGTGGATAAACCTATCTTCAAAGAATAGATTATATGAAGAAAAACTACGGTGGACCCTCTTACATTTAATTTAACCCTGGCATGACACTGATTTCTCCGCTTCTCTACATGAGCTTTAATCATGACTCATATCTTAGCATAATAGAAGAATTATTCATGGGAGTCGTGATGTCTTCTAAAATAATCGAATCCCAGTAAGATTTAGAGGCTGCTCCTCTAATTACGGCATCTACTGTTTCTCATCCGAGATGAGGTGGAAGATGTATTCTGAAATATAATTTTAAATTATCTTAATTTGTTGATTCTTCTGGTTTTCTATGAAAGCTCTTAGTATGAGGGAAATTGAAAGATATGATAGGCAGATAAGAATCCGTGAACTGGGTGTGGAGGGACAGCTTAAGCTTAAAAATTCTAGAGTTCTAGTAGCTGGAGTTGGTGGATTAGGAGGTATCGCTACAATGTATCTAGCTGCTGCTGGAGTTGGATTTATTAGAATAGTAGATGAAGGAGTGCTAGAATTAAATAACTTGAATCGTCAAATACCATACTCTGAGAAGGATCTTGGAAGACTTAAAGTCGAAGCTGCTGCTGAAAGACTCAAGTCTCTTAATTCAGATATCACCATCGAACCTATCCCAGAGAAGATTACTTCTGAAAATGTAGATGAGTTACTAAGAGATATAGACTTAGTTATTGATGGATTGGATAATTTCAAAACAAGATTAATAATTAACGATAAGTGTATCGAGTATAGAATACCATTCATCCATGGAGCAATATATTCTTTTGAAGGTAGATTAATGACGGTTATCCCTGGAAGGAGTCCATGTCTCCGATGCTTGATACCTTCAGCTCCACCAGAATATGATACTATACCCGTTATAGGTCCTATACCTGGAGTAATAGGGTGCCTTGAAGCTCTTGAAGCAGTAAAGATAATTACAGGTGTAGGTAAACCATTCACTGATAGTATACTGATATTTGATGGACTGAATCTTGAATTTACATCTATACCTATAGCTAGGTCTCCTAGATGCCCAGCATGTTCTATTCTTACCGACTAGAAAAAAAGGGAGGGTTAAGGTTAGATTATTCCAAGTTGTTTGAGACGTTCTTCCGGTATAGTTCCATCTATGTTCCATCCATGCTTCTTATAGTATTCATCTAGAAGCTTGTTCAATGTTGCTTCATCTATTACATGACCTTTTGACGGGCCACTAGGAGATGGCTCAGTCATGAACCTCTTCGGAAGCCTATCATCTTTTCTGGATAGACCATGTAGTTGGTTAAAGTATCTTTCCTGAGTCCAGATCCTCTCACCTATGTCTAGAACATCATCTGTACTTATATCCCATCCAGTATAAGCCGAGAATAAGGCTGCGTAATCTTCAAGTCCAAGAGCGAATGTACTGAATTTACATAGATCAAGGCTATCTACGAATGCGAATAGCCTCTCCAATAAATGTACGAGTTCTACTTTATTCTCTACTGCAAGCGGGTCAGTCTTGTATGGTATCCCTAGAATCTCAGAAGCAGGCGTATAAGCTCTTAAGTGACATGCACCTCTATTTGAAACCGCGTATCCCAGTGCAAACCCCTTCAAACCCCTGGGATCATATGCAGGAATACATTGACCTTTAACAGCCATTGCTAAATCTGGGTCTCCAAGTAACTGAGCGGCTTTAGCTCCTCCTTCAGCTAGAGTGTTTCCCAAGTCAGTCTCTCTATACGTAAGCCTCTTAGTGAGTTCTACAAATTTATCTATGTCTCCCCATTTTATACTCTCTTTAATTAGTCCTCTCTCAGAAGCTTCTGCAGCTACAGCGAGTGTAGCTCCAAGCTCTATGGTATCTACCCCATAGAGGTTTGCTAAGTAATTTAGGTAGGAGACTGCTTCAATGTGTCCAACGCCTATCATTGCTCCTAGAGACCATACTGTTTCATATTCGGGGCCCTCGGACTTGTGTTTGAATTTTCCATCAAATACTTGTACTTCTCTTTTACATGCTACTGGGCATGCATGGCATGTAGGTGTATTCTTTAATATCGTACCTCTTAGGTTTTCTCCCGAGATATAATAGGCGAATTCAAACATTGTATCTTTAGCATTCCTAGTAGGCCATGCACCGATCTCATTAACAAGATTAACTAGTACGGATGTTCCATATACGGATAATCCACCTTTCTTAGGCCCAGTAATAGGGCTTTCATTAATCTTCTTTAAAGCCTGCTGTCTTGCTTTCTCAAATTCATCTGGTCTAGCTGGTTTAGGCATATCTTTTTCCTCACCTAGTATTGCTAAACATTTAACCTTCTTCGACCCCATCACTGCTCCCATACCAGTTCTACCCGAGGCTCTGCCCATCGACTGCCTGCCATAGTGCATTATGTTTGCAAAATTCACTTTATTCTCTCCAGCTGGTCCTATACCATAGAATTGTACATCTTCACCGTGCTTCTCCCGTAGCATGCGATATGCTTCTTCAGTTGTCTTACCCCATAGGTTCGAAGCATCCTCGATGGATACTGTCTTATCTTTTACAAGTAGGTAGACTGGTTTATCGCTTGCGCCTGTGAGTACTACTCCATCGAATCCAGCCCATTTTAGTGTTGCGCCAGCCCATCCTCCTGCATGAGCGTCTCCGAAGATGCCTGTAAGAGGCGATCTGGATACTGCGCATATCCTACCACTCATAGGTGTGAGTGTCCCAGTTAGCGGTCCATTCATTATTGCTAGTACATTTTCTGGTGAGAGGGGATCTTTACCGACAGCATGCTTAAGAATTATTCTACCTCCAAGCCCTCTTCCCCCAATAAACTTCCTAGCTTCTTCTTCATCTACTTCTTGATATTCAACTTTCTTATTCGTTAGGTCTACCCAGGCAATTCTATTTGCATATCCCCCTGCCTTTACCATAACATAGAAAATATGTTGGCCAGGGGATATATTGTTTACTCAATCATTGAGGTCACGGTATTACCCTACCCAAATATCTTCCGACCAGTCTCAGGGCATGTCTTATAATAGGGTATTTCTTCAAGTTTCCTGTGGAATGATTCGCTTCTCAAGGTTTCTATAAACCTCTCTACGCTTTCTTTTGATAACCTATCTTTCCTGACTGCAAAGTCAAAGTATTCTTCTGCTAGTGGGATGAAATCTAATCCATAGAGTTCTGCAACGTATCCTACAGCTATCCCTACATCAGCTCTCCCTTGAGCAACTGCAGAAGCCACGGCTGTATGCGTTTTAACTTCGTAAGTATACCCTCTAATCTTCTTCTCAGGTTCTCCTACTCCAAGTTCTGATAACTTTATGTCTAGAAATGTTCTGACACCTGAGCCTTTTACTCTATTTACAAATATGACGTCTTCTCTTAAGATATCTTCTATTTTCTTGATATTCTTAGGGTTTTCCTTAGCTATTACGAGACCTATTGTTCTTATGTATCCTCTGTAGATCTCCACCTCATTCTCTAAACCCATCTTCCTAGGCATGTGGATATTATATTTACGTGTTTCAGGGTCTAGTAAATGCGTTCCAGCAATATCTGCTTCACCCCTCTTTAATGCTCTCCAACCTGAGAATGAGCCTACATTAACCTGTTTAGCATCCCATAATCCAGCTTCATCTAGAAGAATGCTGAGAGCTGGACAATTACTTCCAACGATAGAGATGCTGGGAATCTTCAATGGTTGGAATAGTTTCACTGCAACTTCTTCATCTTCAGATAGATATTGTTTCTCTTCTTCAATATCTATGAAGCCATCAGCTATTGATAATGTTGTAGCTGCACCAGAATCTCCTAATACTGGGTAGGCTATGAGCCCCTCCGCTGAGCTTAATACCTGGACTGGGATGAGATGTCTTCTACCTTTTCCCGTCTCAATTCTTATAGGTATCTTTGCTTTAACAATATTTTCTTCTCCAAAACTCTGCATCCCCATCATCTTCATAATGATAGGTTTAGCTAGAACCATGAATACCATCATAGCTGAGAGGGGGAATCCAGGTAAACCTATCAGTAGCTTATTATCTTCTGTAGCAGCTATAACGGTAGGTTTACCTGGCTTAATCTTTAACCCATGTATGAGTACTCCTCCAAGTTCTTCGAATACTCTATAGATTATATCTCCAAACCCAGCCGAAGTACTACCTGAAGTTACAATTATATCGTATTTTTCTAATGCTTTTTCGATGGATTTCTTGATAACTATATAGTTGTCAGGTAAGATACCGTGGAAATCAACTTTTACACCTAAATCTTTCAACATTGCTGATATAGCATGACTGTTAACATCATATATTTTGCCTGGCTTGAGCTTCTCTGATATGGGAATTAACTCATTACCTGTTGAGAATATAGCTACTCTAGGTGTAGCATAGACTTTAACCTCACTGCATCCCACAGCTGCTAGAGCACCCATCTCCCTAGGACCTATTCTTCTACCTCTCCTCAATATCAAGTCTCCAATAGATGCATCAGACCCTGTTTGCGCAATATTCTCCCCTGGAGATACACCTCTATAAACCAGTATGTCTCCGTCTTCAGTTTTAGTATACTCTACCATGACTACAGCATCTGCTCCACGAGGTATCGGTGCACCTGTAGATATCTCTACGCATGTTCCCCTATAAATCTCTATATTTGGTATGTCTCCGACCTCAACTTTACCTAATAGTTTTAGCTTAGCAGGGTTTGCTTCATCAGCATTGTATGTGTCTTCAGCTATAACTGCATACCCATCTACTGTACTCCTATCAAATGGTGGGGAGTCAACACGTGCATAAACATCTTCTGCAAGGATACGACCGTAAGCATGGTGTAGTGGGACAGACTCTATACCTAGAGGTTTAATCCCTCCCATTTTTTCATCAATAATTCTAAGAGCTTCTTCGAGAGATACAAGTTTATGGAAAACTAACGCCATCCTATTCACCTTTAAAGTATCTTAAAAGGTTAATATTTCTATATCCTAAATAATCTTTTTTACACCCTAATTAAGTTTGGTTGCCATGTATTACTGGATCGAATAATTCTACTTCTACTTCTTCTCCTTCATCGTATCCTTCTAGGTTTTCAGGGATAACTAATAATCCATTAGCTTCTGTTAATGTTGAGATTAACCCTGACCCAGTCAATCTTAATGGTTCAACAATATAGCTATCTCCATACTTTACTAATCTTACTCTAACGTAGCTCCTCATGCCTGAGAGTGATGCTACCCGTCTTTTAAGTCTTCCAACAATCTTCGGGGATGGCTCACTTCTGGTACCTAGCAGCGCTTCTATAGTTGGTTTCACGAATAGGTTAAAACCTATTAAAGCTGCCACTGGGAAGCCTGAGAGCATGAATACAAGCTTATCTCTAACTAATCCAAAGCCAGTGGGTTTACCAGGTCTCATAGCCAACCCGTGTACCAATACTTTCCCGATGAGATTGACAGCTAAGAATACTAAATCTCTTCTACCTATGCTTGTCCCACCAGTAGTTATTAAAGCATCACAATTCTTTAAGCCATCTTCAATCTTCTCTGATATTAATTCAACATCATCTTCAACTGTACCTAGGTCTACTGGTTCTCCTCCACATGAACTAATCAGCGCTTTCAACATAATCTTTGAGCTATTAACTATTTTCCCAGGCTTAAGTTCTGAACCTAGCTCAACAAGTTCACTTCCAGTAGAAAGTATTCCTATTCTAGGTTTTGAGAAAACCTTTACATGGCTAATATTGAGGGATGCTAGAGCACCTATATGCCAAGGCTTAATCCTCGTACCACGCTTCACTACTAGTTCTCCCATCTTAAAGTCTTCCCCTTTTCTTGATACATTCTGGAAAGGATGAACCTGTTTATACACTTCTACTAATCCTGGTTTAATCTCCTTGGTATCCTCCGCCATTATTACAGCATTAGCATTAAGAGGCAGTGGAGCGCCAGTTGCCACTTCTACTGCTTCACCTTTATCAATCCTGAGGGAGCCCGGCTCATCTCCAGGCATTAGAGAGCCTACAATCTTTAACTCTATCGGATTAGATGGAGAAGCACTGAATGTATCTTCAGCTATGACTGCATATCCATCTACAGCGCTACGGTCAAAAGACGGGATATCGAATGGAGCATAGATATCTTCTCCACAAACTCTACCATGCGATTCTAGTAATGGAAGAACTTCAGTATCTTTCTTTTCCTGCTTCTCTAGTACCTCTCTTAATATTTGGAGAGCTTTCTCAACGCTTGTTAATCTCTTAAATCCCTCCATCTCCAACTTCATTGCTTCATCTACCCTAGGTTTCATAGTTCTAAGTTAAAAAATTTCACAGTAATATCAATAGTCCTTATAACTAGAAAAGATATAATATTGAAATGTAGCCTCTAGATAATATTATGTGGGGAGAGATTGAAGAGATTCAATCTAATTGTTACAACTTTTAGGAGGCAGGAAGCTATTGCAGCTTCTGAGCTTAGAGACCTTCTGACGTATCTAGGGGATAAAGAACCTGAAGTTGAGATGACTAAGATTTCAGGTCTTATAACAGCTTCAACAAGCCTAGACCCATTCTACGTTATAGAGAAGGTTAGAGAGATATTATCGAGTGAGCCTTGGAGGATTAGCAGTCTTCTAAGATTTATACCAGTTGAAGAAGTTGTCTCAACTAAAATTGAGGATATTGCAGAAGCAGCTGGTAAACTATCTAGTAAGATTCCTAGAGAATCTTCTTTCAGGATAACAGTCGAGAAGAGACATACATCTCTCTCAAGCCAAGATATTATAAAAGCCGTGGCAGAAAAAATCGAGAGGAGAGTAGACCTTAAGAATCCAGATTACATTGTATTGATAGAAGTCTTGGGCGGAGTAACAGGGGTCTCAGTGATAAAACCCGAGCAGATAGTAAGTTCGATGAAGCATGAAAAATCAGAGCATATTTAGCAAATTAATTACATATGTTCATGTGGCCAGAATAAAGTTCAACTACTTTTCATTTATGAGGGTGATGTATAGATGCAAGCTACATTAAATGATACTATGATAGATTTTCGGGGAACCTACCTGTATTACTTCTTGAGACCACATGATTTTAGATGGCCACTTCTGACGATTGATATCTTACAGTACTAGAAAATATGCTTCATAGGAATTTAACTCATAAAATTTTACCTGAGATACTCCTATATATTTGGGAGGAGAAAAATAGTTGGATGATGGAGGAATTTAGGAAGAAGCTTGGAGAAGCAAGTACTTTCGGAGAGATATTTGAGCTTGTAAAGAAAGCGGTAAAGAAAACTATTGGGCTTCATAGAGCTGGTTTAGAACTAGTCTTAATGGACCTACCAAATAATATAGGTGCAATGCATGAAGTTGGAAGCAACGTGATTATAATGAATGAAGCTCTACTAGAAGCATTTCTCCAGATCGCTAGGAACAAGATTGAAGTAAACTCATATGTTTTCGTTATTCTTCTCCACGAATACCTTCATAGCTTAGGATACGTAGATGAAGAAGAAGTAAGAGTATTAGTTAAGAGAATAGTAACAGAAGTGTTAGGTGAAGATCATATAACATACCATCTTGCTACAAACTCATTGTTTGAATTATATCCTGAATTACAGATGATTGGACCTGGAAGAATAGGGAGAGATACGAAAATCGTTAAGGACTTTGATAGAGAAAGCACACACTATATTGGCTGAAACCTTATATTGTATTAGAACTAGATTGTTGGAGACCCTCGGATGCTCTTTATCTCAATGTATCTCTTAGCTATTTTTAATGCTTTTTCAACTACTTTCATTGAGTCTTCTCCGAAGACATAGGTATTAGGTTCTAGACCATAGCCTCCTCTATCAAATACTACATCTAGGCTGCCTGCTTTCTTAAACTCCTCCGATATAGATTCTATAACTAGTTCTTCCATGTCTCTACCTACAATAATATTTTTCTCCGTCTCTGAATATCTTAAACCAAGAGATCTTACTGCTTCTTCAACGACTTCATCAAACTTTAGGTTTATTACTGAATTCACATTATGTGAGTACTTCTTCACTGTCAATAGTACTCTTGCTAGATGTCTAGACCCCCCGAATTCAGGTCTACTAACAGCCTTAGGTCTATCACGTAGCACTACTATCCTTCCAGGGATGCCTGCAATATCTTCTATTGTCTTAGCATCTTTAACTGATTCAACAATGTTTACAGCTACTTGAGGCATTACATTTACAAAATATCTTGCTTCTTCAATCATCTTTACAGCTCTCTCTAATCTAGCAAGTACTTGGGCTCTCTCAGTATCTTGGAGCTCTATCTTCTTTAAACAGATCTCACAAGTAGAAAGTTGAGGATACATCTCTCTATGATAATTGCAGAAGACGCCTCTAGATAGTGAATCTAACCAGAAAGAATACAGTGTTAGAGTAGCTCTAACTGGATCATGGGGAATATCTCTAGTGATTAGTTTAGTTAAAGAAGTTATTTCATCCACGCTTAACCCCATATCTACTAGTGATTTAACATATGTATCCTTAGGTTTCGAAAGGATCTGACTTATAGCAGACTGGGATAAACCTAGGATAGATGCAATCTTTAGTTGGCTATACCCTGTAGAATAAAGTTCATAAGCTACCAATCCCCTGATAGCAGGTAAGAAGGTCTTAGCCATCATCTCACATGGAGGCATCATCTCCCTCCACCACCCACTAGATAAGACATACTTCCTTTTATTTTGAATTAAAGTTGGAGTATGAGAAGGTAATGTTGGGTACGCTGTAGAAATAAAAAACTTAAGTAAAAGTTGGGATAGTCATTGTTGAAGAAATGACAAAGAAACAAGAAAATTCTAATGAAAGAAACTGTAAAACTGTAGCAATAAGTATAGGTGTAGTTTCTGGAATAATCGCCTCTCTTTGTTGTTTAGGACCAGTTTTCATTATTCTACTAGGGCTAAGCAGCCTCAGCGTAGCCATCAGTATAACCCAGTATAATCCATACTTTCTCATATTAAGCTTCATCTTTATGGCTGGTGCAATCTGGGTTTACTTAAGAAAAAAGAATCAAGGATGCTGTAATCTTAATGTAATAAAGAAAAATAGGAACTTCATATCTTTAGCAGCTATAACGATGGTTCTCTTCTATGTAGTAGCTCTTTACGTTTTATTGCCAGCCATTACCCCTCACATCTATGGTATCGCCAGTAAAAATGTAGGAATACAAACTTCAGAAAAACTCAGACAAGTTACCTTAGAGATATATGGAATAACGTGTCCTAGCTGTGTTAATGCAATAGAATCATTATTAAAGCAGAAAGAAGGCGTAGTCAACGCAAGCTTTAACTATTTTCAGGGTATTGGTGAGGTAGTTTATGATCCATCAAAGATAACCATTGATGATATAGTAAAAGCTATCCAGCCCTACAGGGTAACATTAATCGAAGATAAGGAGTTTAGCAGAAGGCAAGAGACAGCTATTCAAAGCTTTGTCCAGGCACTACCGCAAGCAACATATACAATCACTGAAACCAGCGTAAAAACAGATTCCATGACCACAACGGTAGCTACCGAGACTAGTACAAAGTTTCCAAAAGCACCCAGCTTCCAGCTTAGAGAATATGGCTCAGACAGGATTGTAATGCTAGAAGACTTTAAAGGCAAGCCAGTATTCCTAGAGTTCTTCTCACCATACTGTCCAGTCTGCTTGTCCATGATACCTATAGTCGAGCAGCTATACGAGAAGTATAGAGATAAAATAGTATTCGTAATAATATCTTACGGTGATGTGGGAGAGGTGAAAGACATTTATGAGATTAAACCGATAATACTTGTAGATGATGGGAAAGTATTCGCGAAGTATGGTGTGAGAAGTGTGCCGAAATTCTATATACTCGATAGAGAGCACAGGATTATATGGAGTGGAGCTGGGAAAATGGATATCGAAGAGCTTGAGTTAGCTCTTAGAAGCATCTTTAAAACTGAGTAGCACCTCCTATATATGTCCTTGATATCTCTTTTCTATCCCCCTAAGCCTAGGAAAAGGTAAAAAGACTTCAAGCAATCCATAAAATCTACATACATGTGAGATACAGACTATGAAATATTCTGAAACAAACTCTTTCGGAATGAAGCTGAGTTGTAAGCTAGCAAGACCTCACGGCATTATTTATGGCCCACGGCGGGTTATATGGCTTGAAGCGAAACCCCCCTTTCTTCTCTAAGTATATTACTTAGTATATTACTTAAATAATGCTGGTCCTTTTTGATGGGATGATTGAAGGAGGTTTCGTAGCGGGGTGAAGCATAAGCCACCGAAGGATAGGAAGTTCGGTAAGGGAGTTGTGAAGTGTAAGAGGTGCGGAACGACTGTAGGAGTTATTCGAAAGTATAAACTCTATCTATGTAGGAGATGTTTCAATGAGGTAGCACCAAGCTTAGGCTTCAAAGTCTATGAATAAACTTTGCATACTATAACTGGCTCAAAGTAAGCATTAAAGACCTACTATCTATGTAATAGGTATGTCTAGAGTTTTAGGCAAGCTCCCTACTGAGGAAGAATTTAACTTCTTTCATTTCTTCATTCTTTAGCAGCGAATAATTAATTAGATAGTACAGTTATTTGCAGGTTTAGGATTGATGAAATGAGTAGAGACTTGGTTTCAGGGCTCTTCACAACATTACAGAATAATGAAGCTGTAAGGAATAGAGAGTGTATCTACCCAGCTAGTAAGCTTATAGCGAATATTCTCCGAGTGCTTCAGAGGCATGGGTATATAGGTGCATTTGAATATATTGAAGATGGTAGAGGTGGGAAGTTCAGGATACAATTACTGGGTAGGATTAACCGCTCTGCTCCTATAAGGCCTAGATATAGTGTAAAGAAAAATGAATATGATGAATGGGAGAAAAGATATCTCCCAAGTAGGGATATCGGAATATTAATAGTCTCAACAAACAAGGGCGTATTCTCACACCTAGAAGCTAAGAAGATGAATATTGGTGGGAAACTCATAGGTTACGTCTACTAGAGGTGATGAATGGGGTTGTCTCTCATAATAAAGGAAGTAGAAATCCCTGAGGGTGTACAAGTAGAAGTTTCTAGCCCAGCTATCATCAAGGTTAAGGGAAGACTTGGAGAACTAGTTAGTAATCTTTCACATACTGGAGCTAGGATTGAGCTAGATGGAAGAAAGATCGTAATCAAGTATCTAGGGAAGGGGAAGAGAGCTAAATCGATGATTGGAACTGTTACTTCATCGATAAAAAACATGTTCACAGGAGTTACAGAAGGATACACATATAAGCTTAAGATAGTATCAACACACTTCCCCATAAACATAAAAGTTCAAGGAGATACAGTAATCATAGAAAACTTTATTGGAGAAAGATATACTAGGAAAGCTAAGATAGTTGGAGCGGATACCAAGGTTAAGGTCCAAGGCGAGGATATAATAGTATCGGGGATAGATAAACAAGCAGTAGGGCAGACTGCAGCTAATATAGAAGCTGCAACAAGAGTTAGAAGAAAAGACTTAAGAAAATTCCTCGATGGAATATACTTATTTGAAAAGAAGGTGGGTATAGATTGAGCCCAGTTAGAATCCCTAAGAAGATTAGAGAAATGAAGAATAGACGTCCAGAGTTTGCACGTCAAGAAAGTTGGAAGTATGTTAGGTTGAAGCCTAACTGGAGGAAGCCTAGGGGGAAAGATAGTAAGATGAGGCTCCAGAAGAGTGGTGCTCCACAACTCGTAAGAGTTGGATATAGAACCCCACGGAAGTATAGGAATCTCCATCCAAGCGGATTCAAAGAAGTACTTATTCATAGAGTTGAAGATCTTGAAGGCTTGGATCCCACAATATACGCTGTGAGGATTGCAAGCTCAGTAAGCAAATTGAAGAAGATCAAGATAATTGAGGAAGCTGAGAAGAAGGGTTTAAAGGTACTGAATCCAATAACTATAACGGTTCCCGAAGCTGAGAAACCAGAGATAATCTCTCCAGAAGAGATTAAAGAAGAAACTAAAGAAAGTAGTGAAGTGAAGTAAGATGACGACTAAGCTGGAACTTCAAAAGAGACTTGCAGCTAAGCTATTGAAGTGCGGTGAGACTAGAGTTAGATTCGACACGGAGAGGATAGATGAAATATCTGAAGCTATTACTAGAGAAGATATTAAGAGGCTGATTAAGGATGGCGCAATCTACAAAGTTCACTCAAAAGGAGTAAGTAGGGTTAGAGCGAGAGAAAGAGAAGAGAAGGGGAGAAGCAGAGGTTACGGAAGTAGGAAGGGTGGTAAATATAGTATAGTCTCGAGAAAAGAGAAGTGGATGCTTAAAGTTAGAGCTCAGAGAAGGAGATTAAAAGAATTGAAAGAGAAGAAGCTTATTGATGTTTTAACATATAGGAGGATCTACAAGATGGTTAAAGCAGGAGCATTCAAATCTACATCTGATATGCTAGCCTACTTGGAAGCAAATAAACTTATTAGGAGACCACTTCTATGAGCAGATTAAAGATCCTAAAGAGGAGACCTCCTAGAAGGAGGAGAGAAGGGGTTACAGATTATAGAGTACGTCTAAAACTCGTTAAATCAAATCTCCCGAGGCTAGTTATTAGGAAGAGTAATAGATACATAATAATTCAATTAGTTGAGTCTAGGGTGGGCGGCGATAAGACGCTTATAACAGTAACTTCTAAGCATCTTCTAGATTATGGTTGGAGAGCAGGTACTAAGAATCTACCAGCAGCTTATCTTACAGGATTTCTAGCAGGCCTACTAGCTAAGAAGAAAGGTGTAGAGAAGGCTGTAGTCGATATTGGGTTATACACTCCTGTAAGTGGGTCGAGGATTTTTGCTGCTGTTAAAGGATTCACAGATGCAGGTATAGATGTAAAGGTAGGCGGTGAGAAACTGCCTAGAGAGGAAAGAATAAAAGGTACACATATACAAGAATACTATCAGATGATTAGGGAGAGGAACATCGAGACAATACAGTTTTCTAAATCTCCAGAAGATGTCTATACTAGATTAGCTGAGCATTTTGAAGAAGTTAGAGAGAAGATTGCACAGAGAGTTGGAGGAGCATGAGTACTTCAAGTGAATGGGTTCCAAAGACTAAGATAGGTAGAATGGTAGCTCAGGGGCAGATAACTTCAATAGATGAAATATTTGCAAACCACTGGAAAATAGCTGAACCAGAGATTGTTGATGCTCTACTACCTGGATTGGAACAGGAAGTTATAGATATAAAGCTCGTGCAGAAGCAGACGGATGCAGGTGAACGTAGCAGGTTTAAAGCAATCGTAGTTGTAGGTAATAGAGATGGATACGTTGGGCTTGGAATGGGAAAATCTGTTCATGTAGTCTCAGCAATCGAGAAAGCTATCAAGAATGCTAAGATGAATCTAATCCCAGTTGTTAGAGGATGCGGAAGCTGGGAGTGCTCATGCGGTACAGAGCATAGTCTACCAACTAAAGTTGAAGGAAAATGGGGGAGTGTGAGGATACAGCTTCTACCTGGTCCTAGAGGTTTAGGGATAGTCGCTGGAGAAACAGCAAAGATAGTTTTAGAGTTAGCAGGAGTAAAAGATGTCTGGACTAGAACTTTCGGTGAAACTAGAACAACACTATCTTTTGCAGGAGCAACATACGTAGCCTTGAAAAATACTAACAAGATAGTGCTCCCAACCTTGTGGAGACAGCTTTAAGATAGGGAGTCTGCGCCTAAAACACCTAGTTAGCGTTCCATCTAGCATAAGAACTTCCGCAAATGTATTCTTCCTATCTGTATATAGAATAGATTACTGTTTCTAATGAAATTTATTAAAAACTTCAGTAATCTAGCTGTAGGCTCTATGGGATGAGTATAGGTATGTCGGCAAGTAGTAACGTGGGATGCTATCTTGTCATTAGGATTAAGGGAAGTGTAAAAGCTAGTCGAGAAGAATTAGACACTCTTAAAATGCTTAACTTACCTAGAGCAAACTATGCTGTATTTGTTCCGAGAGACCCTAGTTTTGAAGGAATGTTGAAGAAAGTAGTACACTACGTTACTTGGGGGGAGCCGACGCTAGAAACTGTAAAAAGACTCTTAAAAAGAGCTGAATTCAATGGAAGAATAAAATTGAAGAGTGAGAATATAGCCAAGCTAGGCTACAGTAGCCTGGATGAACTTGCAGAGAAGATATTGAAAGGAGAGGTAACATTAAGTAAGCTAAGAGATAAAGGACTTAAACCCTACCTGAGACTACACCCTCCAAAGAAGGGGTTCAAGAAAACAGTCAAGAAGCCTTTTAATGCAGGAGGAGAATACGGGTACCGTGGAGAGAAGATAAATGAGCTTGCCATTAGGATGTCTTAAAAAGCTGTGTAGTCTAGTATCTTGAAATTCTTATTAATCGCTGAGATGTTAGGATGGTGAGAATAATTGCCTACAAGGTTTAGGAAGGTTAGGAAGAGGAGGGGTAGTAGGACTCACGGCTGGGGTCAAATAGGTCAGCATAGGAAGACTGGAGCAAAGGGTGGACGTGGAGAAGCTGGAAAACATAAACATAAGTGGACGTGGGTACTAAGATATGATAGAGACTACTTTGGGAAGCATGGATTCTTCAGACCAAATAGAAGAGAAGTTAAATCTATGAACCTGCTACAATTAGCAACTGTTATAGAAAACTTAGAGGAGCAAGGTCTACTGAAGACCGTAGATGATAGAATAGTTGTAGACTTGAATTCTATGGGCGTTAAAAAGATAATCGGTGGAGGAAGAATCAATAGACCCCTAGTCGTAATTGTTGAGAACTGGACTAAGACAGCCGAGGAGAAGATTAGAGAGGCTGGAGGAGAGATAATTAGACCAGGAGAAGCAAAGGTGTAGGAGATTGCCTAGTGCAAAAGAATTAGTTAAGGAAATCGGTAGGTATTTCCCAGAGGTTGCGAAACCTGTTAGAAAGCTTAGCTTGGGAGAGAGGTTTCTCTGGACTGGGTTAGTCTTAGTCATATATGTACTGATGAGTCATACTTTCCTCTATGGTGTACCACAAGCTGCTAAACTCTCACAGCAAAACCCGATTATACTAAACATAATATTCGCACAACGTATGGGAACACTGACAACCCTTGGGATAGGACCTATAGTTACATCAGGTCTCATACTCCAGCTACTAGTAGGTGCACAGATAATAAAACTAGACTTATCTAAATCTGAAGATAGAGCAGTATTCACAGCTGCAAGCAAGATATTCGCTGTAGTTGTAACCGTGTTTGAGGCAGCGGTATTTACCTTCTCTGGTATGCTGGGACATATGGATTTCAACACCCAGATACTTGTATTTCTACAGCTTGTTGCAGCAACAACATTGATATTATTAATGGATGAGCTTGTACAGAAAGGCTGGGGGCTGGGAAGCGGTGTAAGCTTATTTATAGCTGTAGGCGTAGCTGAAACAATTATTGTAAGCCTCTTCTCACCAATAATACTTCCAGATGGATACTATCAAGGAATAATCTTAGCATTAATCCAGGCGGGCATATCAGGGGAGCCTATAACACCTCTAATAGTGAGAGGACAGTTCCCAGATATTTTAGGGCTAGCGAGCACGTTTCTACTGTTATTCTTGATAATCTACTTAGAGGCCATCAGAGTGGAAGTCCCTATCCAGTATGCGAGATACTCAGGTTTCGCTGCGAAATACCCAATCAAGTTCCTGTATGTTTCAAATATCCCTGTTATCTTTGCTTCCACCGTATTCACAAATATATACTATCTCTCAAGCATAGTCTGGAGCAGGTTTAACATGGATAATAGCAACCCGTTCCTAAACATCATCGGCATGTTTAATTCTACCCTCTATATTCAAGATAGAATGCTAACGCCTATAGGTGGACTTGCATACTATGTTACTTCACCATACAGCATATACGGTGTGATGCATGACCCTGTCAAGTCTACTGTATATGCTTTGATAATGATTGGTTTCTGCCTACTCTTCGCTAAGTTCTGGGTAGACATAGGAAGATTATCTCCAGAACAAGTTGCAGACCAATTGGTAAAAGCTGGTATGCAGGTTCCAGGGTTCAGGCGTGCACCATCCACTATAGCTAAGATAATCGAGAGATACATCTCCACCGTGACTGTACTTGGAGCTTTAGTAGTTGGAACAGTAGCAGTTTTCGGAGACTTCTTCAACGTGTTTGGTGGAGGCATAGGTATACTCCTTATGACTGGAATACTCTATCAATACTACCAGATACTGGTAAGAGAAAGATTAACTGAGATGTATCCAGCTCTAGGAAGATTGCTTGGAGAAGAATGACCTCATAAAATATTCATAATCTTATCATCCTAACGTTTAATATTGTTTATTAAGTAGATGACTACTAATCTAAGCAGGAGAGCATGGACCCTCTCATTCAAATCCTCATATTAGCTGTCTTGGTAAGCTTAGTCACAAACCTTATTCGGAGGAAATTAATCTCTAGAGAAGATACTTTAAAGATGGCTGAATCCCAACTCTACAAGAAGAGCCTACTCGAAGCTAGAAGGAGAGGAGATGAGAAGCTTATCCAGAAATTAATGAAAAAGCAGGAGTATTATCAGAAGATAGATGCACAGATAGCTAAAAAGAACATCATAACATTATTTGCAACCTTGGCAGTATTCTACTTAGCATATATTCTTTTGGAACAAGTTTATGGAAACGGTTCCGTAGCCAATCTACCTGCTGATCTAATAATCCCATTCATATCTGAAGGTAACCAATTAACAGTTGCAGGATGGTTCATAATCTCCCTAATAGCAGCTGGATTACCAATATCAAAGATACTAGGCTTGGGTGGAGTACCTGAGCTAACTAAAGAAGCTGAGAAGAAAATCAAAGAATAGCATTAAGCTCATAGCATAATATTGAATTAGCGATTTGATTAAAATAAAATAGTGGATTAACGTATTCTTCTGTTAAGAGTATGAGGCGAAGTCTTAGGACTAGGTCTAGGAAGAGGAAGTATGTTCGAACATTAGGTGGGAGGTCCGTTGTGCATTTTGAAGATGAGAAGAGAGACTTCCATCATTGTGCGAGGTGTGGTGCTATAATCCATGGTATACCGAGAGAGAAGGATTACAAGCTATCCCATAGCGAGAGAACCGTTGAGAGATACTATGGAGGTGTACTCTGCCAGAATTGCTTAGACCAATTGATTAGAGATAGAGTATACCTTGAGTGGGTAAAATCTCAGTGAACGGACAACTCATACATAGATTAGATTTTGAAGTATTCTTTTACAGCTTGTGAAACTATCCTATAGACTCCAATTATGCTTAGATTACTTGTATCGAGTACTAGGTGGAATGGTGAATAATCTTTCCCAATCTCTACACCATATAATCTTCTATATATTTCAGCACTATCAATGTCTCTCTTCTTCAATAGCTGTCTAGCTTCTTCGGGTTCAACGTGGCTCCTCTTAACAAGCCTTTTTACTCTAACATCTTCAGAAGCTTTTAACCATATATTAAATCCATGAGGGTAAAGCCATGGAAGTATCCAGCTATCTATCACTACACCTCCTTTCTCAGCATATTCTATTAGCTTCTGGTCTACAAGCTTATCGAACTCAGGGTTGGACACCCTCTCTTCTAAGAATCTTAAACCTTCTTCTGTCTCCCACCAAGCTTTCCCAATAGGATTGTAGCCTCTCTCTTTAGCAAGCATTTTTAGCCCATCTCCACCTGAGACATACTTGAGTTTGAAAGCTCTCGCAAGCTTTCTTCCTAAAGTACTCTTACCTGTTGCTGCGAAACCGCTTATACAGATAACTATCTTCTTCTCCATATTCAATAAAATTCAACGCGATTATATTAATATTCAAATCATGTGAGATTAACAATAAACCTTACTTTCTATATAATGCAATGTTCTCTTACTCCCTTCTTATCTAAGAGTATTTTAATAAGCTTGCCTTGTAAAAGACTCCAGAAGCTTTGGTTGAAATAGTAGTAATATTTTATGGATGGAGGGGGATTGATGAAAGAAGAAATTGGTAGGATTGTAGTGAAGACTGCTGGTAGGGAAGCTTCTAAGAAATGTGTCATAGTCTCAGTGGTAGACAAGAATTTCGTTCTCGTTACAGGTCCGAAGAGTTTAACCGGGGTAAAGCGGAGGAGAGTAAACGTATCCCATTTAGCATTCACCCCTCACAAGATAGATATTAAGGAGAATGCAACCGATGACGAAGTATTAAAGAAGCTTGAAGAAGCAGGATTGATAGATTATATGCGCGAATACGTACGGGTTCACCCTAAAGCTTTACCATTGACTACATCATAGTGGAGAGACTAATCATCTAGACTCATAGAAATTAGAATTGGTTGGAAGAGCACTTTATTTTTAGAATAATTAATATTGTTCTTAGAGTATTTGCGTTATGGAGCCTAGATGAGTAGTGATATTGTTCCACCTTGGATGATTGAATCAAAGATTCTGGTAAGGATCGATGTAGAGAGTAATCCATCTTTTGGTGAAGACCCCTACAATAGACCTCTTAATAGACATATTAAGCTTGGAGTGATAAATCTTGATAAACCTAGAGGACCTACAAGCCACGACGTTACAAGTAAAGTTAAGTCTCTACTTGCTGTTGAGAGAGCAGGTCATGGTGGAACACTTGACCCAGCTGTTTCAGGTGTTTTACCAATCCTACTTGATGATGCTACAAAATGCTCTGGAGTAGTTATGAGCGGTGGGAAAGAATACGTATGTGTTATGAAGCTTCATGGTGACATCTCAGACGTTGAGCTGAAGCATGCTATCAAGATGTTTACAGGGGATATATACCAGCTTCCACCGGTAAGGTCTAGTGTTGCGAGAACAGTTAGAGTTAGAACAATCTATAGTATAGACCTACTTGAAAGAGATGGAAGATATGTTTTAATGAGGATAGCTTGTTCAGGTGGAACGTATATTAGGAAACTATGCTATGACATTGGTCTATATCTTGGTATAGGTGCACATATGCAGGAGCTTAGAAGGGTTAGAGCTGGACCTTTTACTGAGAATACAGCTGTAACATTACTTGATTTGTATGAAGCAGTAGAAAAATGGAGGGGTGGTGATGAGTCTATGTTAAGAGAGATCATTAGACCTGTTGAGGAAGCTGTAAAACATATACCAAAGATATACTTGCTTGATTCAGCTATAGGTGCAGTGTGTAATGGTGCTAACTTAGCTGTTTCAGGAATCGCAAAGCTGGAAGATAGTGTGAAGAAGGGTAGAACAGTCGCTCTCATGTCTCTTAAAGGAGAGCTCGTAGCTCTCGGAGTTAGCAGGATGAATGCTGAGGAAATACTAGAAGCAGAACATGGGATAGCAGTAGATACAGAAAGAGTAATCATGGAGAAGGGGCTATACCCACCAATATGGAAACATGGAGAAAGGAGAAGAAGATAAAATTAACGATTATGAACCAGGAGTAGTCTAGCCTGACTTTTCTCTAAGATAGAGTTCTAGAATTCTAGGGAAGATTTCTGCCTCTTCTTTCTCATAATGTAAGTCTATGAGTTTTCTAAGCTCCTTGATTATATTTACTCCTGATTGAGGGCTGTCCAGTAGGTTGATATATTGATGAACAAAATTAATGATAAGCTTATGCTGCTGGAAAACCTCAATTACATCTTTACAATCTTCTCTACCGAGGAGTCACAGCGCTTCTTTTAAAATTATAGCTTCTTCATCAATTATGTGCTGTTCAATGTGGGTCCTTAATTCATCTACTAAATTTCTCGTTTCAGTATAATCGCCCTTTATGGGAGTTGCTCTATTCTTGAAAGTTTTTCTCTTGATTTTTTATGCTCGTCTATTAAGAGCTTGATGAGGGATGGTAATTCGAGTTGACGTGGTCTCACATTAAGACTTCCATAGCAAGTTTATATTAAAATTGCTTGACCTACTTAGGTAATTGTAGAGCTTACTTTATTGTTTTAGCTGGTTCTACTCTACTAAGTTATTGATAATAGTGTTAATACTTCTGAATCTTTTCTAATGTTTTCTATCCTGCAGTACTCGTTTGGTTTATGAGCCATTCTATCTAGTGTAGACCAGACGACTGCTGGTATATTCTTAGCTCTTAGGAAAGCAGCACATGTTCCTCCACCTATCCCGATTATCTTAGCATCGATATTCCTTGCTAATTTGAGAGCTTTAGATAAATTGTTTACAATAGGAGATTCGGTAGATGTTGGAGGCGGGGACTCCCACTTCATTACTTCTTCAACATCTATCTTTACACCGTAGATCGATTCGAAGCTTCTGCATGTTTTCTCTATTACATCTAGAACTTCCCTCAGACTATAGCTTGGGATTATCCTAGAATCAAAATAAAATACATCTGTTCCAGGCACAGTATTAATATTATCTATGTTCTGTTCTTTCTTTGTAGGTTCAAAGGTTGATGTCGGCGGGGTAAAGATCGGGTCTATCTTGCTGAATTTTTCATGTAGTATTTGGTCGAGTGTTGATGCTAGGCGGATTCCGATTCTATGAGCATTAATACCTTCATGGGGGAAAGCAGCATGTGCTTGTATTCCATGTATTGTGAATCTAAGCCATAGAATGTGTTTTTCAGCAACCTCTATCTCAGACCCATCTGGTGCACCATAATCTAAGACTACTGCTTCATCTTCTTCCTTGAAGAATCCCTTCTCAACAAGGTATTTTAATCCATATGTGCTTCCAGCTTCTTCATCTGCTGCGAAAACTAAACCTAGATTCTTCTTCGGCGTTAACTTAAGCTCTCTAATGATCTTCACTGTAAGTAGCATAGATGCAATCGCCTGACCATTATCTTCAGCTCCTCTACCATAGATTCTACCATTCTTTATTACTGGCTTAAATGGGTCTGTCTCCCAAAGCTTTACATCACCTTCAGGCACAGTGTCGATATGGGCTACTAACCATAAAGTTCTACTTCTATCTTCACCATTAATCAATGCTAGAATATTCGGTCTAACTCCTTCTTCTACTCTACTATCTGGAACATCGATCTTCTCAACCTTATCCAGACCATATTTAGCTAAGATATTCAAGATCTTCTCAGCTCTTTTTACTTCACCTAAACCACCACCTAAAGGATTTACAGCAGGAATCTCTAAGATTTCAATAAAAGACTTCAAGACTTCA
>JAKCEX010000061.1 GCA_023539395.1 Candidatus Geocrenenecus arthurdayi
GGTATAAGGTTATTTCCTAGACTATGTGTAGGATGGAGTGATTATGGTGGGGGAGATTAGAACAATCTGGTGGGAGAAGAATCATGTAGTTATTATTGACCAGCGCCTCCTACCACATAAACTAAGATATCTAAAGATTAGAAGTTATAGAGAGATGGCTAGAGCGATCAAGGAGATGGCGATTAGAGGTGCTCCAGCTATCGGTGTTGCAGCAGCAATGGGTTTAGCTCTAGCAGTAGTAAATGCTAAAACAGGTAGTAGAGAATTATTGATGAAGAGGTTGAGGGAAGCCGCTGAAACGATACGGTCTACAAGACCTACAGCTGTAAATCTCTTCTGGGCAATAGATAGAATACTGAGTGTAGCTGGAGAAGCTCAATCTAAGGATGATCTAAGAGAGAAGGTTGTAAATGAAGCTTTAAAGATAGCGGAAGAAGATATTGAAGTAAATAAGAAGATTGGGGAGAATGGTTCAAGATTGATTAATGATGGAGATAAGATACTCACCCATTGTAATGCGGGTGCACTAGCAACTGTTGGGTATGGTACAGCTTTAGGAGTAATCCGGACAGCACATAATCAAGGAAAGAATATCCTAGTATATGCTTCAGAGACTAGACCTAGACTTCAAGGAGCGAGGTTAACAACTTGGGAGCTTATTAGAGAAGGTATACCTGTTAAGCTTATTACAGATAATATGGCTTCATTCTTAATGCAAAGAGGGGAGATAACAAAGGTTATAGTTGGAGCAGATAGGATAATTGCAAAGACTGGGCACGTAGTAAATAAAATAGGAACTTTAACACATGCTATTTCTGCAAAATATTACAATATCCCATTCATTGTAGCTGCACCATTCTCAAGTATCGACTTCAAGCATAGTGTTGATGAAGTAGTAATAGAAGAAAGAAACATAAGAGAAGTTTTATACATAGATAATGTTAGGATAGCTCCAAAGGGGGTTGAAGCTATCAATCCAGCCTTCGATATTACTCCACCCGAGCTAGTATCCTATATAGTTACTGAGAAAGGAGTCTATAAACCAGAAGAATTAAAAGAGCTAGCTCATTAAGTCTAGAAGATATAATACTACGATTACGGCTCCTGCAATACCAACAGTCTTTAAACCTGAAAAAATTAGGCTGCGACCTGAGACTTTTCCGAGAAATACTCCTATTATGAAAAGTGTTGTGAATAGTATAATCATAGAGTATGTAAAAGCATAGCCACTCTCTATGAGGTTTGAAGCTGCAGCTAAGTATGGTGATAGTACGAGTAGTCCTGCAAGGCTTGATGCGAGAGAGTTTATTAATGCAGACATTATTACAGCTCTCTTATGAGCTTTCATAATCTCTGTCCCCTCGATCCTCATCAATAATGCTTCTTCAATCTCTTTTATCCTCCTCTCCTGCTCAGCTGATTCTGCAATATATACTGAGCTTACACCAGATATAGCCATTGCAATTATTGCTCCTATCCCTCCACTAACTACATGAAAGACTTGTCTACTCCCGAGTAAGTGTATTCCAAGTATTATCCCCCATATGGTTAATGCACCTTCAAAAGCATTTATCACAAAGTATCTTCTAGAGTATTCAGCAGATCTAGAGTACCTGAATATCTTTTTAAATGTATTCCCTAGCCTAGATAATGTCTTCTTGAACATTCTTCTTATCTCTTCCCAGTTTTCTGGACTACTACACCATCAATGCTGTGGACAGCTGCTCCAAGCTTCTTTATAGTCTTCTCAAGCTCCTCATAGCTTATATTATCACCTTCTATTACAAGCCTTATACTATCTGTTTCAGCATCCACTTCAATTAGCTCAGCTTCTACTCTTGATACCCCCTCTACTCTTGATAGTTCACTACTAAACTCAACCAAGGATGGGACATGGGTCTTCAAGACATCTAAAACTATCTTTGTTAACCTAGGTCGAGAACTCTCTGGATCCCCTGTCAATCCATTATCACATCTTTAAGATGTTCCTTAAAATATTTTATTTTTATTCCTTATAATTATGGAAAGACATCTATCAAGTGAGTCTATACTATTCAGAGGGTTTTCTTTCTATATGAGAGGAAGGTGATTGGAAGCATTATAGCCAGGTATGTTATGTGGATTATTAATCTGAGCCATTCAGCTTTTACAGTATACCCGAACATAACCGCTAAAATAGAGCCTATAATGTTTTTGTGGTGTAATAGGTTTTCTCTAGGTATGTCTAGTATGTATGCTGGCTCAGTTAACCATCCAAGAGAGATATTCTTTACCTCTAGATACTCTATAACTTCGTGTACTCCGTAGCCTGCTAATCCACCTGCTATAAAGATTAAGAGCATACTTGTATAATAGAAGAATGTTTTTAGATTCATCCTTACTCCAATTATGAAGATTGTATAAGAGAATAGAAGAGAAGAAGCTAGTGCAAGGATTGCTCCAACCACTGTTGTATAGATTTCAGTTATGTAGAAAGGTGTTAAGAATAATACTGTTTCAAGACCTTCTCTAAAGACTATTATAAAAGAGAATGAGAGCAATCCAATAATTGACCTACGTGAAGATATTTCTTCAATCTTTCTTTCCACTTCCTCTCTTATATACCTCCCCTTCAAAGCCATCCATCTTACAACATACGATAATACTACAACAGCAGTAAAAGCTGCAACAGCTTCAAATAAGAGCTGGGAGACTTTATCCAGCATACCATATGTGAAGAAGATTGAGACACCAATCAATATGCTTGTTATAATTGCTGAGTATACTCCAATCCAAATATATCTTGATAAACCCGACCTAAAAGTTCTAGATAGATATGATAACATTATTACAACTATAAGGGATGCTTCAAGGGATTCCCTGAAAACTATCAAGTATTGTCCTAGCATTTCAGGCATAGTATTATATAACGTTGTTATAAATATTGTGATTACAAACAATTACAGCAAGCACATACTGCAAATATACATGTATCATGATGCTTAGTCCGAAAAGCAGGGTAATAATCATGGTTAAGAAAACTGTCAGAGTGAAATCTAGAAAAAAGAAAAATATACATAAGACGACAATCGCTGTAGTAGGACTACTCTTATTTTTGTTTACTCTTATTTTCTTAACCACACTTAACATACCATCATCTGTCAGCCAGCATACTATCTTGACAACCTATAATGCTGGAATAGATAAATTCCATGGAAATATAATAAACAATGTATACTATAGTGGGTTAGGAATAGTTATAGCTGATAGAGATTGTAGAACTGGAAGTAACGGTCTCACTACTTGTACAGGAGTAATTAAAACAGATAGAGGTGACATAGTAGAATTCAAGTATACACATGATATGTCTACTCAACCATGCCTCTCTCCAGGTGATAGAGTTCAGATAATTTCAGAACAAGATAGTAAAGCAACAGTAGTAAGACTGGGTTAGATAGTGGGTAGCCGCTAGGTGGATAAGATGGTTGAATTGTTTACTCTAATGGGGTTCATTGACGGTTTAAGTATCTGCAATATTAGTCTTACTGCTCTTTTTATCTCTTTAATGTATTCTGCACAATTAGATAGGAGGACTGTTATAATTCTAGGTTTATCCTATATTATGGGGGTATTTTCTTCATATCTAGCAGTAGGCTTAGGCTTCTTAGCACTCTCGGTCTATCTGCCCACGATACCTCATATTATTACTAGGGTTGGAGTAAGCATTATGCTTACAATCGGTCTAGCCAACATACTATCATACTTTGGATTGAAGATCCTACCTACAGGATTGTCTTCTTTTCTAGGTGAAAAAGCAGTAAGAATAATGAAGAGGTTAGGTTTTACTTCTTCAGCAATAGCTGGTCTAATGGTTGGAACACATAACCTACCATGTGCTTGCACAGGCGGTATATATCCAACATTCATAGCTTTAATATCTGATTCTACTTTTAAGCTGCCATACTTGATACTCTATAATTTATTCTTCATAACTCCCATGATCACAATACTCCTAATTGCTTCAAACAAATCGGTAATCCTCCGAGTAAGGAGATGGCATCAACAGAATAAGGAGAAAGCTAAGCTAACCCTCGGCATCATCATGATAATAGTAGGGATAACCCTTCTCGGGCTACTATACTTGGGTGTAAGCTAGTATTCTTTAATAATGACGGCTTAGATTGAAATCCACTATAATGCTGGTTTCGAAGCTTACTTTAAAGGAGATTCAAACCACTACAAATGAACCTAAGGTATACCTACTACCTAAATAGGTCTACTAATACATTATAATTTGAGAGTGGAGAGATAGCATGGTCGAGGGTAAGGCTAGAGGGGTTTTCCGTATATTGAATATGGATTGTGCAGGTTGCACTAGAACTATGTTAAAGACACTATACAAGCTTGATGGAGTTATAGATGTAAGTTTCAATTATATTACTGATAAAGTTTATGTAGTCTATGACCCTGAGAAAGTAACGATGGATGATGTTAAGAAAGCTGTAAAGAAGATTGGGTTTAAGATTATCGAGTTTTAGGAGTGATGTATGTGGCTAAAGATATTGTATGTGGAATGTATGTTGATGAAAATAAGACTCCATTCAAGGTTAATAGAAGAGGGATTACATACTACTTCTGTAGTGAGGCATGTCTAAAAACATTCCTTGCACCCGAGATAGAACTAAGAAATATGAAAATAATGACTGCTTTCGCACTTATACTAGGTGGATTAACAGCATTTCTTGAATATATCTATCCTATAGACTGGGTCGTACCAAACCATCTATTGTTATTCCTGCTTGCTACACCTATCCAATTCATTGCAGGATGGAGATTCTATAAGGGAACATGGGATGCTATAAAAGCTAGACAAGCAAATATGGATAGCTTAATCGCTATAGGCACATCAGCTGCATGGCTATATAGTACACTATACACATTCCAAGAAATAGGATTACTACCTTATATTCTCCCATCTTCTCTCACAACATCAGGTCCACAAGTCTACTTTACAGAGTCAGGTCTTATAATCGGGTTTATACTTCTGGGTAAAACCATGGAGCATATCGTGAAGGGGAGAGCTTCAGAAGCAGTTAGAAAACTTCTAGACCTCCAACCTAGAATGGCCACGGTGATTAGAGGAGGAGAAGAGGTACAGATACCTGTTGAAGAAGTTAATGTAGGAGACTTATTAATTGTCAGACCTGGTGAGAGAATCCCAGTTGATGGAGTAGTTGTTGAAGGATACTCTTCTGTTGATGAATCCATGATTACAGGTGAGAGTATCCCTGTCGAGAAGAAGGTTAATGATGAAGTTATAGGTGGAACTATCAATAAGACGGGGTTACTGAAGATAAGAGCTGTAAGAGTTGGGCTAGATACAATGTTATCACAGATAGTGAAGATGGTTGAAGAAGCTATATTATCTAAGACTCCTATACAACGTTTAGCCGATAAGATTTCAGCATACTTTGTTCCAGCAGTTGTAGCCGTGGCCACAGGATCATTCATCTTCTGGTATATAGGAGTAGGCTTACCATTTGGAATAGCATTCATAATGCTTATCTCAGTCTTGATAATAGCATGCCCATGTGCTCTAGGAATAGCTACACCCGCAGCTATAATGATTGGTGCAAGTAAGGGAGCTCAATACGGTATCTTAATAAAAAGTGGAGAACAGTTAGAAAAAGCTCAAAAAATCAATATAGTAGTCTTCGATAAGACAGGTACAATAACTAAGGGAGAACCAACTCTAACAGATGTTATAGCATTTAATAGTTTTACAGAAAACCTTGTTTTAAGATACGCTGCATCAATCGAGAAGGGTTCAGAACATCCGCTTGCAGAAGCTATAATCAAGGGAGCTGCACAACGTGGTATCAAAACTAATCTAGACTTAGAAGACTTCAAGTCAATACCTGGAAGAGGGGTATCAGCAATAATCAGTGGACATAGAGTCTTGCTAGGCAATAGGAACCTCTTAATAGAACACAACGTGAATATTCATGACAAGATAGAAGAGAAGATTAGTAGGCTTGAAGAAGATGGGAAAACAGTTATGCTCTTAGCTTTAGATAACCAGGTAGCTGGAGTATTAGCTGTTTCAGATACTATTAAGGAAGGTGCATCAGAAGCGGTTCACAGCTTAAAGATTATGGGTATTGATGTAGCAATACTTACTGGAGATAATAAGAGGACAGCATATGCTATAGCTAGGAAGCTTGGAGTAGACATAGTTTTCGCGGAAGTTCTACCAAGTGATAAAGCATACATTGTAAAGAAGCTTAGAGAAGAAGGAAAAACAGTGGCCATGGTAGGTGACGGGGTAAACGATGCACCAGCATTAACCCAAGCAGACGTAGGTATAGCTATAGGAAGTGGAACAGATATAGCTAAAGAAGCAGGTGGGATAATCCTAGTAAGAAACGACCCGAGAGACGTAGTAGTAGCAATACAGCTCAGCAGGAAGACAGTTAGAAAAATAAAAGAGAACCTATTCTGGGCATTCATCTACAATGTAGCCTTAATACCGATCGCAGCGGGAGCACTATACCCCCTAGGAATACTACTAAACCCAATATACGCTGCAATAGCAATGGCCTCAAGCTCAATAACAGTAACAGTAAACTCAATGCTCTTAAACCGCTTTAAACTAGAAAGACCACACACCATACAATAAAGTAACAAGATTCTTTAACGGTTGGCTAATGGGTTGGGTGGAAAAGCGCGGCGGGCGGGATTT
>JAKCEX010000013.1 GCA_023539395.1 Candidatus Geocrenenecus arthurdayi
TTATATTTTATCCAGAGCCATCCTCTAGCTCCAGCTCTATAGATTGCTTCTCTACCTAAGCTTTTAACAACAAGCCCCTCGCATCCCATCTCAACTGCTTCATGGAAGAATTTTTCAAGTTCTAGAGGATTGTCGGTAAAGATTGCCCTACTTAAATTAACCCTCTCATTTGTTTTAACGATCTGTTCAAGTATTTTTCTTCTCTCTTCAAGAGGCTGGAGAGTTAAGTCTCTTCCATCAACGTATAATACGTCAAAGAAGTATAAGCTTACAGGATATTCTTCAACTGCTTTATCTATCTCATGCTTCCTTTTACGATGCATTAATTCCTGGAATGGTAGAACATCTCCTGTATCCCTATCAATCGCTACTGCTTCACATTCTAGAATTGCTGTATCTGCATTGATGCTCTCCTGAACCATTCTTACAACATCTGGGTATTGTGAAGTAATGTTTTCCTGTCTTCTTGAGAAGATTATTACATCATTACCTTTCTTGTGTATCTGCATTCTCTCTCCATCATACTTGTACTCGGCTATGCATAATCCACCCATCTTTGAGAGTATCTCTTCAGCTGATGAAAGCCTCTCAGCAAGCATAGGTCTAATAGGTCTCCCGATGGTTATCTTTACATTTTTTATTCCTTCTAATCCTTCGGTAACAGCAATCTTTGCAACATAACCTATATCAGAAGTTATATTGTAAGCTCTCTCAAATAGCTCTCTAGCTTCTTTCCCACCACCATATAGTATTGCAAGTGCATCAAGTATGGACATGTCAGCTACTCCTAGCCTCAGCTTACCTGTAACTATCCTCAGAATGTACTTAGCCTCCTTAGGTGTTGCCGAAGATAATAAACCAACTAAAATCTGGACTTTAGCATCCATAGCTCCTTCCCCAGTAGTCTTAGCAATCTTCTCTAATGATTGGTATACTTCTTGAACTGTTAATTCTTCCATGTGGAGTGTTATCTGACTACGTTTCTCGAGAAGCTTCTCAGCTACTAATCCTATATCTCCAAGCTTACCATATTCTTCTTTAATGACTTTATCTGATTGACCTGAAGCTAACTTAACAGCTCTTAGAGCTAGTTTGTCAGCTACGCCGAGTTCAATTCCTACGAAAGGTGGATAAATCTCTCCAACCGTAAGGTAGACGATCTTATCAATAATTTCTGGTGGACTCCTCTTTAATAATTCTACTAGAAGATTAGTCATCTCAATCCTACTAGTCGTCGCCTCAATCTTCTCATAATACTGTACAAGCTGAGAAAAAAGCATCCCAATAAAGGTTACTCAATCTCTAATTAAAGGTTTCTTCCTCTTACTTCCTCTTCATAATATCTAGGATTTCAACAGTATAGCTTCTTAGAATACTGTATTGTAGAGTTGATTCGGATTCCTCCAGCATATTCTTAGTCTCATGAGGTAGAGATTCAATGGGCTGTATTGTAAAACTTTGCATCTTAATATCTATCTCTACCCTTTTGAAGAATTCAATCGGGGCACGCTACATTCTGTATAGTTGCACTAAAACATATAAGGAAGGAATAGTGAATGTAAGATTGATGGAATTCTCGAATGTAACTGAGATATTTAAAACATATAAGGGGAATGCAAGAATATGGAATCCAACTAAGATTAAGGAAGTAGATCTATATTCAATACCATACTCTATAAGAATTCTTATTGAGAACACTCTCAGAAACCTCGATGGAAAAGTTGTTACTGAAGAAGATGTAAAAGCACTTATAAATTGGAGAGACAATATAGGGAGGGAGATCCCATACTTTCCCAGTAGAGTGATCCTACAGGATTTTACGGGTGTTCCAGCACTTATTGATCTTGCAGCAATGAGAGATGCTGTAAAGAAGCTTGGAGGAAACCCTAAAACTATTAACCCTCTTGTCCCTGTACACTTGATAATAGATCATTCAGTTCAGGTAGACTACTATGGTACTGCTTATGCTCTTGAACGTAACATGGAAGTAGAAATTGAGAGGAATATAGAGAGATATAGATTCTTAAAGTGGTCTGAGAAAGCATTTAAGAATTTGAAGGTTGCATCTCCAGGTTTTGGGATAATACATCAAGTTAATATTGAGTATCTTGCACAAGTCATACATTTAACTAAGTTTAATGGTAGGCTTGCAGCATTCCCAGATACTGTTATAGGTACTGACTCTCATACAACGATGGTTTCTTCCCTGGGGATTCTCGGATGGGGTGTGGGAGGAATAGAAGCTGAAGCAGTGATGCTTGGACAACCATACTACATATCGATACCTGAAGTTATCGGAGTAAAATTGATGGGAGAACCGAGGGAAGGAGTAACACCTACAGATTTAGTCCTAACTATCACAGAGATACTTAGAAAGAAGAACTTAGTAGATAAGATAGTTGAATTTACTGGGCCGGGGGTTGGCAAATTATCTGCACCAGATAGAGCAACTATCTCTAATATGTCTCCAGAGTATGGCCCGAGAACAGCATACTTCCCAATAGATGCTGAAACACTAAAGTACCTCCAGCTTACCGGTAGAAGTTTACAGCATGTTAAGTTTGTTGAAAAATACTCAAAGAAGATCGGAATATTTAGAGATGAGTCATCCCCAGAACCTGAATACATAGATGTAATAACGATAGATTTAAGCGAAGTCGAACCTTCAATATCAGGCCCATTAAATCCAGAAGATAGAATACCATTAAGCAAAGTAAAAGAAAGATTTATTCAGATATTGAATGAGTATATTGAAGAATCTAGAAAGAGGGGGGTCAACGTAGACTTATCTGTAAGAGCATCCTTGGAATTCGATGGATTAAAGACTGAATTAACACATGGAAGCATAGTTATAGCAGCTATAACGAGTTGTGTAAATACTTCTAATCCTACACTAATGATAGGTGCAGGCCTCCTCGCTAAGAAAGCTGTAGAAAGAGGTTTATCTACTAAACCATGGGTTAAAACTAGCTTTGCACCTGGAAGCCCAGTAGTAGTTGAATATCTTAAGAAATCAGGCTTACTCCAATATCTAGAAGCTCTGAGATTCCATGTTGTAGGATTCGGCTGTACAACGTGTATAGGCAATAGTGGACCACTCCCACCAAAGATTTCAGATGCAATTAAATCCTATCAGCTCTACGCTGTAAGCGTACTGAGTGGTAACAGGAACTTTGCAGGCAGGATACACCCATTAACCAGAGGCAGCTTTCTAGCTTCCCCATTACTCGTTGTTGCATATGCTCTAGCAGGAAGACTCGACATAGACTTATACAATGAACCATTAGGACTAGACCCGAATGGAGCGCCAGTATATCTCAAAGACATATGGCCAAGTAATAGAGAAATTAGAGAAGTCATAGAGAAGGTGATTAGCCCATCTGATTTTAAGAAGAGATACAGTAAGATATTTGAGGGAAGCGAGAAATGGAGAGAGATACAGGTAGAAGCAACAGACCTTTACCCATGGGATGAGAAATCTACCTATATACGGAAACCCCCATTCTTTGAAGACTTAACTCCCGAACCCTCAGAACCTAGAGATATAAGAAATGCTAGAACCCTGGTTTTACTAGGTGACCGAATAACTACAGACCATATATCACCTGCAGGATCAATCCCTGTTGAGAGTTTAGCAGGCAGATACTTGATTGAGAGAGGGGTTAGACCAGAAGAATTCAATACATATGGTTCAAGAAGAGGAAACCATGAAGTAATGGTTAGAGGTACCTTCGATAATATTAGGCTAAGAAACCTCTTAACACCTGAAAAGGAAGGAGGCTGGACGATACACTTGCCAACAGGTCAATTAATGAGAGTTTATGAAGCTTCACAGAAGTATATGGAGGAAGGCATACCCGTCATTGTAGTTGCAGGAAAACAATACGGTGCTGGAAGCTCAAGAGATTGGGCTGCTAAAGGACCACACCTCCTCGGGGTAAAAGCTGTGATTGCAGAAAACTTTGAAAGTATACATAGAAGTAATCTAGTAGGCATGGGTATACTTCCACTACAATTTGAAGAAGGACAAAACTGGAAAACTCTTGGGCTAACAGGAAGAGAAGTCTTCCATATTGAGGGGATAGAAGAAGGATTATACCCAAGAAAGAAGCTTAGAGTAAGAGCAGTAAGAGAAAATGGTTCAGAAATAGTCTTTAATGTAATCGCTAGACTTGACACGAATATAGAGGTCGAATACTATAAACATGGGGGGATACTAAAGTACGTCATAAGAAACATACTTAAGAAAACAGCTAAAACAAAATAGCATTCAGCGGTTTATACACATATAATCTCTAATACTTTTTATAACTCTGTTAATTGTGCACCATGGTTACGTGCTTCTGTAAATACATACCTAAAGGCGTTCACAGGTTTAAGTCTTCCAGCAATATATTCTACTTCGTCTTCTCTTACGAAACCATAGACTGTCGGCCCCCATGAACTCTGACCAACACCACGTACTCCAATATTCTTCATTAATTCTACCACCTCCCTAGATAATGGATGGTATGCTCCAAGCTGAATATCTCTAAAGAAGCTAGAAGTTAAAGTATCTAATTCTTCTATTGCTTCAGTGAATTTCAAGAAATCTTTTTCTATTATTGATGGGAGTAGTTTCATTAAAATGATTGTAGAAGCATCTTTAAGAGAAGCTGCATTGAGTTTGTTAAAACTCTCTTCTTCAACTTTACTATGCAATCCCAATTCTTCAATGGTCGGTATAGCTAGTAAGATTTTCCACTCACTTGGAAGATCACATCTAAATAATAGGGGTGGAAGCTTAGTGGAAGGGGTTCTCCCACCATCTATGGTTAAACCCCCTTTCTGGAAGAGCCAGTAACCTGCTCCAGACCTCCTACATCTATTGAATATCTCGGCTATTTCTTCTAATGTTAAGTCTAATCCATAGAGTCTTGAAGCCGCTAAACCTATAGAAAGGATAGTTTGGGTACCCGACCCAAGCCCTACATGTCTAGGGATGTATTCTTCACATATAATCTTCAAACCATTTATCTTCAGCTTCTCTGAAATCCTTGAAGCAGTATCCTTCAACCATTTAGGTCCATGAATAATAAGATTATAAGACTTCTCGACTATAACCGATAACTTAGGCTGGTTTAAATATAGTCCTACGGATCCCCATCTACGTCCCGAGACTCCTAAAGGGTCAATAAATCCAAGATGAATTCTTGAGCCAGCATCTATCTTAATCTTCAAGTTTCGCCTCCTACAAATTATGAAAATGACCGAGTATTCATCTTTTTGTTTTGATAGGATTAACTTATTATTTAGGTAAGCTGAGGATAGGTGAAGATGTCTGAGATTCCAAATATTCAAGATGAAGAAGCGGAGATACCTATTCCGATAGATATGGTTGGGTTTAAGAATATTAGGATGCCTGCAGGGAGAATATTCTTAAATGGTCTTGAAATAATCATAGTACCAAGGTTTGATGTTTACGTAGATCTACCTGTTGATAGACGTGCCGTACATACATCAAGACTATATCATTCAGTCATGGAGATTATGAAAGATTATTCAGGAAAAGCTGTGAAATTGGAAGAGATGGGAAGGAGAATTGCTGAGAAACTTCTTAAAGATAATCCTCATTCTAGTAAAGCATACGTTAATATTTATTCAAATGTTTTTTACAGAGCTGAGTCGCCAATTACAAGATCTATCTCTTATGAACCCTTCAATTTATTCGTAAGGATAAGAGCAGCCAATAATTTTGATAGAATTGAGATACTACAATCTATAGGAGTGGAAACTTACGGATTAACAGCATGTCCCTGTGCAAGAGAAGTAATAAAAACACTGTATCATGGATTAGAAGCGACCCATATGCAGAGAACGAAAGCCAAAGTCTTCATTCAGTTCTCTAACAACTTTGAGATAGATATAATTGAATTATTAAATGTTGTTAGATCCTCTTTCAGTTCTCCATTATACTCTCACCTGAAGAGAGTGGATGAAGCAAAAGTAGTAGTAGACTCACTAGAATCAACAAGATTTGTTGAAGATACTCTGAGAGAGATTGTTAAAAAGATAATTGAGAGATGGAGTAATCTTCCAGATAATTCAAGAATCTACGCTTATGTAGAAAGTATCGAAAGTATTCACCCTCAAAATATTGCAGCATGCATCGATATAGATGTGAGGAAAGCAAGATTACTTCTTAAGAGATAGGTGGCGAATAATGGATTGGAGAGAATGGAAGCCACTATACCTTGAAATAGTTAAAGAAATGGGCTACTCGATAGAGCAAGACTTCTCATCAGCTCAATTATTAAACAAGCTATTATCAGGAAGAGCTATCACGTTAGACGAATTGAGAAAGAAAGTCTGTGATAGAACTACTGCAGTAGTCTTTGGAGCAGGACCATCACTTACCCTGGATATTTCAAACTTCATTGATTCAAAGTTGCTTAATGATGTAGTCGTTATCGTGGCTGATGGAGCTTCAAAAGCATTCTTAGAGAGAGGATTAAGGGTAGATATTGTTGTAACAGACCTTGATGGAGGTGATGAAGTATTAATCGAGGCTTCAAAGAATTGTTTAGCGATGGTTGTTCATTCACATGGAGACAATATCCATAGAATAGAGAGACTCGTACCTTTACTGCATAAGAAGATACTTGGGACAACACAATGTAAACCATTTGGCTTCCTCTATAATTTTGGAGGATTCACAGATGGTGATAGAGCTGTATTCCTAGCAGATACTCTAGGATTTGAGAAGATAATACTAGCAGGAATGGATTTCGGAGAAGAAGTAGGAGAATATTCTAAGAACACTAAGGAGGCTGATGATGAATGGCTTAAAGCAAAGAAAAAGAAGCTCTCTTTAGGTAAGAAGCTTCTTGAACTTTACGCATCGAAGTCTAGTAGAAAACTATACAATGCTACATCTAGAGGTGAAGAGATTAGAGGCTTCATCAAAGCATCCTTTAAAGAAATTGCCCAAATGCTAGGCTAGTATCTGTAAAATTTATCTTAAAGATGTCTTCCGTAATTTATGAATAATCATGGTTGAAGAAAAAAGATGTAGAATAGGGTTGATTGGCGGATCGGGGATATACGACCCAGGTCTTCTAAAGAATGTAGAGAAGATAAAAGCCTATACACCATATGGTTCTCCAAGCTCCCACATCACCGTCGGAGAATACTCAGGGATAAGGATAGCTTTTATCCCAAGACATGGAGAAGGGCATACTATTCCACCCCATGCTATAAACTATAGAGCAAATATCTGGGCCCTAAGAGAACTTGGAGTTGAAAGAGTTCTTGCCCCAAGCGCTGTCGGAAGCCTCCAAGAAGAGTATAAGCCTGGAGAACTCGTTCTCCCAGACCAGTATATTGATAGGACATGGGGTCGAGCTGGAACATTCTATGATGGAGGACAGGTAGCACATGTGAGTATGGCTGACCCCTTCTGCCCAGAGCTTACAGACATAGTATACGATGTTGCAGTCTCAATAGGTCTACCTATACATAAGGGTGGAACATATATCTGTATCCAGGGACCGAGATTCTCAACTAGAGCTGAATCAAAACTGTATAGAAGCTGGGGAGCACATATAATTGGGATGACTCTTATCCCTGAAGTTAATCTAGCTAGAGAAGCTAGAATGTGTTATCTAACAATAGCTATGATAACAGATTATGATGTATGGGCTGAGAAACCTGTGAGCGCCGAGGAAGTTGTAAAAACCATGAGAGAGAATGTTGAAAAAGTTAGGAAACTACTAGAGAAAGCTATTCCAAAGATACCTGACAAAAGAGGATGCCAATGTGGAAAATACCTTGATGAAGCATTAATGTAGAAATTAAGAAGAAGCTTAATCCTATCCTAGGAGATCAAGGAAGTCAATACATGATAACGGGCAAACATAATGTAAATAATGGTGAGGAGAATATCTAAACAAGCTTCAAGAAAAACTAAGATGTGAAAATATGGTTGAGAAGACAATCTGGGAAAATAAGAGATTAAGAAAGTAGACTATAACATTGGTGGCATTTACTTCATAAATAATTTAGTTAGAAGTACCGTTAAGAAATATATTTAAATCCAACTGAGTTCGATAAGTATTGTTTAGAGGGGTAGCTTATTGTTTCTGAGATCGTGCTCCATTGGCTTGAGAAGAATCTTATCAAGATACTGAGAAGAATAGATAAACCTCTAAGTTTTGAAGAAGCTGCAAATCTCCTCAATAGAGATGTTGGAACAGTAGCCAAAACTGTTCAATGGCTTAGAGAGAAAGAGCTCCTTGAAGTAGAAACTAGAACAATCCACTTTGTTTCACTAGGTCCAGAAGGAGAAGCTTACTCTCTTGAAGGACTTCCTGAGAGGAGGCTAGTAGATCGGCTCTCAGACTTGGGTGGTGTCGTCAACATAGAGGAATTGAGGAAAAGCTTAGAGGAAAACATCTTCAAGATAGGTTTACTCTGGGCAAAGAAGAATGGATGGATACAAATAGAGGCTAGAAATTCTGAAAAATTTATTAAGCTTATCTATTATCCTCCAGAAACAAGTGAAGAAAAGATCCTTAAACAATTAAGAGAGAAGAAAACTATCGAGTTTGAAAGCCTTGACGAAGATTTGAAGAAAGCATGTCTAAATTTAAAGAGTAGACAGTCTGTTATCGAGATTGAAGAAATCAAGAAGTATTATATAAGACTCACTGAGAAAGCTTTACGGATCCCACAAGAAGAATTGGAAGTAGAAGAAATTACTAGATTAACTCAAGACATGCTTATATCGGGTTCTTGGAGGCAGTATAGATTTAGTAAATTTAACGTTAGTGCTCCATCTAAACCAGTCTACACTGGTAAAAGGCATCCTCTCCAAAGATTGATAAAAATTGTCAAAGAGAAATTTGTTGAAATGGGTTTTGAGGAAATACGGGGACCAGTTGTCGAGCTTGCATTCTGGAATTTTGATGCTCTATTCCAGCCTCAAGATCATCCTGCAAGAGATATGCATGACACCTTCTATCTAGACCAGCCGAGGATTGGTCAGCTACCTGAAAACCTAGTAGAGAAAATAAAGAATGTACATGAAAAAGGAGGTTCAACAGGTTCACTTGGATGGAGATATCTATGGAAGAGGGAAGAAGCTGAGAAACTAGTCCTTAGAACTCATACAACTGCTACCACTATAAGATATCTAGCTGAGCATCCAGACCCGCCTATAAAAGTATTCTCAGTAGATAGAATATACAGGAATGAGAAAGTAGACTGGAAGCATTTAGCTGAATTCCATCAAATAGAAGGTATAGTAATGGATAAGGGAGTATGTTTTAGAGACTTAATTGGGTTGATTAGAGAATTCTATTCCCGTCTAGGTTTAAAAGATGTAAAATTTAGACCTAGCTATTTCCCATATACTGAGCCTTCAGCTGAAGCTATAGTATATCTTAGAGAAAAGAATACATGGCTTGAGTTAATAGGTATGGGGATCTTTAGACCTGAAGTTACCCAGCCTCTCGGTGTAAAATATCCAGTCCTAGCATGGGGTGGTGGTCTTGAGCGCCTTGCACTAGCACTATATGACCTAGAAGATATAAGAACATTCTACTTCAACGATCTTAGATGGATTAGAAGTATCTCCAATATTTATCTTGAGAAGAAAATTGGTATGATGTAGAGGTATGATAGACTAACGTGTCCGACATCCTTACTCTACGAATGCATAGGGTGGAGGGAGAGTCTTTAAACCAGTAATCCATTCTATGAATTTCCTTGCTGCTTTACCCCTATGTGAAATCTTATTCTTTTCATGCACCTCCATTTCTGCGAATGTTCTTCCATCTCCTTCTTCTGGTATAAAGATGGGATCAAATCCAAAACCACTAGTACCTCTGGGTTCGTAAGATATCTCACCACCAGCTTCTCCAGAGAATAGTTTAACCCCAGTATATGGTGAGTAAAATGCAATTACAGAATGAAAGATTGCTGATCTATTTGTTATATTGCTCATTAATTTTAAGATACCATCCACCCCTATCGTTCTGTATACATAGGAAGAGTATGGCCCTGGGAAACCGTTAAGAGACCTAATGAAGAGACCAGCATCTTCAACTAGTACAGGTTCCCTCAGAATATTATATGCATAGATTACGCTCTCCCTCGCTATCTCTTTAAGATCCGTTGACTGTATTTCCTTAGTCTTCAAAAGCTCTACTCTATATTTTAGATTAGACTGTTTAAAGATGGCTTCAAATTCTTTTATCTTACTTTTATTTGTCGTAGCAAGCGTAAACCTCATTTCCTCCTCTCCTCCACATACCTACCTCTCATCCTTATTTCTCTTATCTTGGATATTAGATCCCTTGTAAAGTTTTCCCCCATTATCTCTGCATATCCTCGAAGAAAGCTATTCATAAATACCTCTCTTACACTGAAGTGCCCGCTCTCTAGGCTTCTATCTAGTAGATGAATATCTACTGCGAGATCTTCAAGTTCGTTTGTAAATATACTTAGTCCAAAATCTACAAAGTATAGTTTACCTGAACTATCTATCAAGATATTCGATGTTGTCAAGTCGCCATGCGTAATTCCTAATTTATGCATTTTTCCAACTAACCTTCCTAGAGAATATGAAACGTTGATTATCTCTTCTTCTCCTTTCCCATTAAGCCATCTTCGAAGCTCTACCCCATTAATATACTGCATATAGATAGTTGCCTCCTCTCTATCGATTAATAATACTGCGGGGCATGGAATCCCAGCTCTCTTTAAGCTTAAAATCACCTTAACTTCATGTATCATCCTAGATTCTCTAACCTTTCTATCAAGCTCGGGAATCCTATATGGTTTAGGGACTCTATGCTTTGAAACAACCTCGAACCCCATAAAACTAAATTTTGAAATAACAGCTTCAGCACCAACCCTAATAATATCACTCATACCCTACTACACGATTTCCTAGAAGCGGGTAAAAAACATGTATGAAGATCCAGCTAATCCCGAATAATCTATACTGCCAGAGTTAAAGAGTTCATAGGAGAGCTTGAAAGATTTAAGATACATGCTTTAAGGTATGTTAATAGGATAGCAAATAAGTTATACAAAGACGCAGAGAGATAGTATTCTATACGCATAACTCATATCATACAGAGTAGGAAAAAGAACTCCAACCTCTTCCAAGTTACTTCATACATACTCTACTAATAGAAGAGCCCGGGGAGGGATTTGAACCCCCGTGTAGCGGGTCTGCAGCCCGCCGCCTAAACCACTCGGCCACCCGGGCGAGACCTATGTTTCTCCGACTATTGAATTATTAGAGGCTATTTAAAAATCTTAGTGCTGACTTGCTTATTGGAGAGGTATTTTTATTGGTATATCTTTGAAGATTATTTAAAGAGTAGGCTACTTGCTAAATTATCGGTTACGGTGAGACTGGATTGAGTCTTATGAGGAGGAGAAGTGTTATTAATTTATTAAAGTCTAGGAGGAGTATTAGGATCTTTAAGCCTGTTAGTTTACCTGATGAAATCGTTAAGTTACTTATAGAGGTTGGTGTGAGAGCTCCACCATTCTATCAATTGTATTCATTCATCTGGGTTAAAAGCTTCGAGAAAAGAGAGAAGCTAGCTGAATTATGTAGAGTTGAGGCTGTAAAGAATGCATCAGTAATCTTATTGGCATGTGGAGACCTAAGAAGATTCTCTAGGATGCTGGACATGCTAGAGCATAAGCATATTCTATCTTCAGATAAGCATCCAGTTGAGACTATAATCAGTATATTCGAAACTGCATTAGCTGTAGAGAATATCATTATTGCTGCAGAATCTCTAGGTCTAGGTTCAGTTATACTTGATTGCCCCCTACTCTATGCCCAAAGTATTGCAGAATTATTCCAGCTTCCCAGAGGCGTTGTTCCACTTGCATTGATATGTATTGGTGTTAGAGGGGAATCTCCACCATTAAGACCGAGGCTCCCATTAAACATTGTCTTACATGAAGATACATATAGAGAGCCGGCCGATGAAGAATTAAAGAACTTCATGTCCCTTCTTGATAAGCATATGGAGTATGAAAACTACGTTAAGAAATACACTGGTAAAGATATTAAATTTGTAGATTACATTAAAGCAAAAACAGAGTTAACTAAAGAGATAGAGAAGGAGAATGAAACCCTTATCAAGTATCTTAGAGACAACATGTTCAGAATTTAGTGAGTAACATATTTAATTAAGGCTTGTTAAATAGAAGTAGTATGGCAGGAGCGGAAATCAACATACTAGATATTTTAGAAGAGTATGGTAGGAGGATTACAGCAGAGATAGAGAAGTTTATCCCTAGAAGAGTTGATGAAGAATCTCTATCTAAGTTGATAGGTAAACCATTCTTCAAGTATGAGCCAGAATCAATAAACAAATCAGTATTGGAGCCTTTCTGGGATTTAATGAGTAGAGGTGGAAAAAGGTGGAGACCTGCACTAATGGTTATGGTTTATGAAGCCCTAGGTGGGAAGATAGAAGATATCCTACCACTAACAATCATACCAGAGGTTATACATAATGGGACACTAGTAGTAGATGATGTTGAAGATGAAAGTGATTATAGGAGGGGGAAACCCTGTATCCATAAGATTTACGGTGTAGACATAGCGATAAACATGGGTAACACAATGTATTTTCTTCCACTACTAATAATCTCAAAGATTAACCTACCGGATGACAAGAAGTTTAGGATACTTGATGAATATGTTAAGACGATGGTAGAATTGAGTATTGGGCAGGCGATGGACATTGCATGGCATAAAGGATTAGTCAATGACATAACGGAAGAACAATATATGCAGATGACGTTATTGAAGACTGGAGCATTAGCAAGATTCTCTGTCAAGATAGCTTGTATAATGGCTGATGCATCTAGGGAAATTGAAGAAAAAATCTCAAGATTCTCTGAATCACTAGCAGTAGCTTTCCAAATCCAAGATGATATATTGAATATAATTGGTGAAGAATCAAAATATGGAAAAGAGATTGGAGGAGATATAAAAGAAGGGAAGAGGACACTCTTAGTAATTAAAGCTCTAGAAAACCTACCACCTCATAAAGCTGAACGCTTAAGAGAAATACTAAAAATGAGAACGAGTAATGAAAACTTGATTAAAGAAGCAGTAAATCTCCTTAAAGAATCTAGGTCAATAGATTATGCTAGAAGAACTTGTATTGAACTCTTATCAAAAGCATGGAATGACTTAGATAAGGTTTTACCAAGTTCCCAAGCTAAGGAGAAGCTAAAAGCTTTAGCAAACTTCTTGATTTTCAGAGAATTCTAGTGCTTATAGTGAAGTTATAAGATGTCCTCTACTCTCATCTCTAAACTAATTTTCATACTTACAGTACAGTATGTTCTTAGAATGATCCTAGATTTCAATTCTATCGGAAATAAAAATATGGAGTTCTATGAATAATGTAGCCTAGGTTATGTTAGGTTAGCCATTCATAGGTATAATCTTCTCTCAAGATCTACTAATCTTCTAAATGCTTTGAGCTTTTCTTCTCTCTCTATACTAGCCGATTCCAGCATCGATCTTAGAAATCTTATTGATTCATCCATTCTTCTTCTCGAAATAGGATAGGGTACACCATCTTTTCCACCATGAGCAAATGTGAATTTTATGGGGTCTCTCCAATCTATTTGTACCCCATAGATTAATGTAGAGATTAGAGCTAAAGCTCTTAGGGTTGATGGTCCTATTCCTTCTATCTGGAGCAGTTCTTCATATCTGCTTGGTCTTATATCGTATGCTTTCCTAATTGCTTTCCAGTTTATCTTTCTAGGCATATCGAGATGTGGGGGGAGCTGAACTTCAAAATCGGTATCTATCCATCTCGTTAATGTTTCCTGCTTATTTAGTGAGAGATTTATTAATCTAACTAGTTTTGATGGATTCTCTGAGATTAAGTCTACTGAGATTTTTCTAGCTTCTCTACTCTTCCTGGATGTTAAGTTAAGGACTATTTCTTCTACTCTATCGCCAGCTATCCCACTATGTGGTTCTTCTACGAAGCTTACTATATTTTCACTTATCCAATGATATCTTCTAGCATACTTACTTGGTAGATTCATTCCTTGCTGAACTACAGCCCAGTCTCCATTTTCAGTGAATATTATAGTGTGGTGGTATATATTGTATCCATCTTGGAGAACAGCATTATCTACTTTTGCTGAGAGTTTACTAGCTTTAATCAGCTTAATCTTTAATTCCTCAGAGATGTCAACTTTGTGGATCAATTGTGGAGTCCTTATACCCATTGCTCCTTTACCTCCGATAACAGCGATTCCATGAGTATTCAGCTTAACTGATTCTCTAAGTGCACCGGTAACTACTGTTGTTAGACCACTGGAGTGCCAATCAAAGCCTAACACGCATCCAAATGCTTGAAACCAGTAGGGGTCTCCGATTCTCCTTAATACTTCCCGTCTTCCAAGTTCTTCTACCATAACCTTTATTATTGCATCTGCAAGATTCTTCATTCTATCCATTAGCCATGGAGGTACATGACCAGTATGTAGAGGGAGGTCAGCTGTTCCACTAATACTCAATCTACTCCTATGTATTAGATAGTCATGGTGTAGTTAATTTTTACCTTTATATGCTTTCTACGTTTAATGCATAGAGCTTATCTTAATGTTGAAGTATTATGATTTATTTGTTAAAGGACGTGGAAGAATTAGGGGGTGTTAACCTATGCAGGAGGATGTTCTGATAGTTACTACACTGTCTATACTAGCGGGTATAGTAGGAGTCTTCATAGCAGTTTTCCTATACTATCTTGTTCAAAGGTATCCGAAAGGTTCAAGAGAGATGCTTGAGGTCTGGAATGCCATTAGAGAAGGGGCTAAAGCATATATGTCTAAGCAGGTTAAGACTATAATGTCTTTTACACTCGGCTTATCTATTACTGTTCTAGTAATGATATATTCTATCTATACACTCACTATGAATATACCTTACGATATAGCTTTGAAGGAAGCAATGCTTACAGCAGTATCAGTCCTCGTGGGTGGAGCATCATCTATAGCTGCAGCCTTCTTCAGCATGGATGCATCAACAAGAACAAACGTAAGAGTAACAGAAGCAGGTAAGAAAAGCGGATTAGAAGCATTGAAGGTATCCGTTCTCGGCGGAGGGGTCTTAGGATTCTCTGTTTATAGTCTCAGTCTACTCGGACTCTCCATACTATTCCTATTATACAGCTTGATGACAAGCGGTCTCACAGAAGAAGTCGAGTTTAGAATGGCGTTAGATGCATTAGCAGGATTTGCATTTGGTGCAAGTCTCTCAGCATTATTTGCTCAACTTGGTGGAGGCATCTACACTAAAGCTGCCGATATAGGTGCAGACCTTGTTGGAAAAATTGAAGCAGGGATCCCTGAAGATGATCCTAGAAACCCTGCTGTTATAGCTGATCAAGTAGGAGATAATGTAGGAGACTGTGCAGGTAGGGGTGCAGACATATTTGAATCTGTTACTGCGGAAACACTAGGTGGAATGATTATTGGTTGGGTGCTGTATGTATTAACTAGCCAGCCATTATTCATGGTTCTTCCACTTGCTATAGGTGCTGTTGGAGTAATCTCTACGATAGCAGGATTAGCTGGAATACTCTCATACCGTAGGTTTAGAGAAGCATTTGAACCATTCGCATTCGGTATAGTCGTTTCAGCAATAATCTCAATACTGACATATGCTCTCGTAGTCTACTTGCTGTTCCCTCTCCAATGGTTGTACATGCTTGCAGCTGGAACAGCTGGGATAATGGGGGCCACACTCGTAGTACTCTCAACTAATAGATATACTGGAATGAAGTCTAAGCTAGTTCAAGAAGTTGCTATAGCAGCTCAGAGTGGCCCAGCTATAAACATCTTATCAGGGCTTTCAGTTGGGTTGAGAGCTGTAGCAGAACCAATTATAATAATAACTGTAGCTTTAGGGTTAGCATTCTATGCTGGAAAGAGTATGCCTTTACCTGGGGTAGCTGACGGCTGGTTGATAGATTTTATTAAGGGGGTTTTCGGTACAGCTTTAGCTACTAGAGGTATGCTATCTCTTGCTGGAACTATTATGACTCTTGATGGTGCTGGGCCAATTGCAGATAATGCTGGAGGTATAGCTGAAATGGCTAGACTCGAAGAGAAGGTTAGAGCTAATCTGGATCCTCTAGATGCTGTAGGAAATACTACTAAAGCTTTAACTAAAGGTTACGCAATGGCTTCTGCAACTATTGCTACTCTATTATTATTCCAAGCATTCATCCAAGATTATGTTGCTCGGCAGGTTGGAATACTTGAATTAAATACTTCCACTCTACTACAAGCTATGGGTAGATTCATAGACTACATAATCCTATTAAAGCCAGATATCATAATATCAGTTCTCGTAGGTGCATTGCTTCCATACTTATTTTCAGGGATTGCATTGAAAGCTGTATCAAGAGCTGCCTTCCAGATGGTTGAAGAAGTTAGAAGACAGTTCAGGGAGATACCTGGTCTCCTAGATGGAAACGCTAAGCCTGATTATTATCGCGCTGTCTCAATAAGTACTGAATATGCATTAAAGAGCATGGCCGGTCCAGCCCTCCTAATAATTATAACACCCTTGATAATTGGTGTCCTGTTCGGTGGACCTGGTGTAGGTGCTCTAGTAATAGGTGCCACAGCCTCAACCATACCTCTAGCTATAATGATGATGTGGGGTGGAGCTACATGGGATAATGCTAAGAAATTCATTGAAGCAGGAAATCTTGGAGGTAAACGTTCATCTACACATCAAGCTGCAGTTGTAGGTGATACTGTAGGTGATCCACTTAAAGATACAGTTGGACCTTCACTACATATACTGATTAAGCTACTAAACACAATCTCGCTTGTATTCATTCCACTATACTTCCTATGGATACTACACGCTGTTATATGACCTGCCTAGACATATCCAAGTACTTTTCCTACATATACCTTGGAAACACTCTTATACTACTTGAACTATCTTAAGATCAATGAGTTTTCTCAAAGAAATTCTTGAAGAACCATCCCACATGTTCTCCAAGATAGAATTTGAAGTCCTAGAATACTTGGAAAGATGCTCATGGGGGGCTACGATCTATGAGATAGCTAGGAATGTAAAGTGCTCTTTTAAGTCTCTTTATGCTGTTCTAAGAATTCTCGAGAAGAATGGTTGGATAGCAGTAACAAGGGAGAGAAACGGCAATATTGGTAGACCTAGAAACAAATATATCCTCAGAAGGAGCCTAGGGTCTATAATTAGAGAACTAGAAGATTGTGGATGCGAAATTAGAGATGGTAAAACTAGGTTCTTAAATCTTACCAAGGTCGCTTACCCGTACTCTCTTACTATCTTTAAAAGGTCTTTGGCTAAGTTAAAGTATAGTGAGTGTCTTATAACATTAATGGGAGATGAGACTGCATATCCAGAATTTATCGAGGCAGCGTACAGGAAAAATGTAAAACTGGTAAATATTTCTATCAATAACAATAACGTGAGGATGATCTTCAAGAAGACTTAAAATCTATAACTTTGAAACCTATCTTTTCATACTATCATCTATGGATACAAGTCTACGGATACAAGGCGGCTCTTAAACTAAGGAAAAATTAATATGAACCATGATAAAACAAATAATGTTAGAAAAATCATGGAGAAAACAAATAGAAATGGTCTGTTGAAGAATCTTTCAAGTGAGATTACGAAACTTGTAGAAGGCATATCAGAGAGTGTTGCAAGTGTAGTTACTACTTCATTAACGATAGATGCTTTCCTTAGAGTTGTCCCTGTGAGGGGCGTAGGATCAGCATTTGTTATATCTGAAGATGGATACCTGGTAACTAACAGCCATGTAGTTGCGAATGCTGAATCTATAACACTTCTGATAGAGGGTCAAACTCTTCAAGCCAGAATATTATCGCTTGATCCATCAAGAGATATAGCGCTACTGAAGACTCAAGTAGGAAAACTTAAACCCATTAAGCTTGGAGACTCTGATAAAGTGAGTGTAGGCGAGCTTGTACTAGCTATTGGTAGCCCTCTAGGTTTGCCTGGTCCAAACGTTAGTATAGGTGTTGTAAGCGCTAAGGGTAGAGCGATTGAAGGTGAAGGGTTTATACTTGAAGACTTGATACAGACAGATGCTGCAATAAATCCTGGAAATAGTGGTGGCCCCTTGGTTAACATGGATGGAGAAGTTATAGGTGTTACAACGGCTATCATACCTTTTGCACAGGGAATAGGCTTTGCTATACCAATAAATACTGTGAAACGTTTTATTGAAATGATCTCTAAGTATGGTAGACCTATTAGAGCATACATAGGAGTCGTTACAACACCATTAAATGAGCAGATAGCTGGATACTATGGGCTACCTGTACGTGAAGGATTAATAGTCTTGAGAGTATTGAGGGATAGCCCAGCAGATGAATATGGAATAAGAGAAGGAGACATCATTACGCATGCAGGATCCCATAAACTAAAGAGCGTAGGTGAGTTAAGAAGGATAATAGAAGAATCAATAGAACTTGGTAAAGTCAGGTTAAAAATATTTAGAGGTTGGAGGGAGATAGAGCTAGAAGTACCTATAGCAATCGAGAGAGTTGGCTACTAGCATTTCTTATCTTCTATTTAGCTTATGGAGGAGTTATCTTGATAGCTTTAACTGGGCATGCAGCTTCGCATGCCATACAGAAGATGCAATCCTGCTCTCTAACGGGGTCAGACTTGTCTGTACGGTATTTTTCATAAAGCTCACCGCTTAGAGGCCATAGATCATTCCCCGTACCCTTCTTACCTGGATTCAGGGCCCACTCAAAAACGTCGACAGGGCATACATCCATGCATGCACCATCTGCTATGCAGCAATCCCAGTCTACTGCAACTTGAGTACCATGTATCCCTAGTTTAGTTGGGTATGGTTTACCTTCTGCATCAAGCCTTTGGATTCCCTCAGCTCTAACCTCATGCCCTTGATGTCTTCCAGTTACTGGGTATTCACTTGGTTTATTCAGAAAATCCACATCAATAGGTTTTGGTTTAAAATCTACAGGACGAACCATCAATGCATGAGGGATTTACCTGTTTATTAGTTTTTCGGGGTACAAGCCTAAACACTTAGATATGAGAAGAAGGGCTAAACATCATCTACAGGCTAGTCTCTCCACATGATTCTTTCTATATTTTAACCTACATCATTGTGAGTGAAGTCGAAATGGTTATTTAAGGTATTTTTGGAATTAAAAAGATATAAGCAGGAATCAAAATAAAAAATGTGAGAGACTTGGGAGAATCTGTAGAATGTAATAAGTGTCTTCATTTTACTGTTCATCCAAGTTATCCGTACATTGTGATATGTGTGGATTTAGGGCAGGTGGTTGCTCAGCCTAGAGAAGCCTGTAGGAATTATGTAAGTAAGACTTGGGACAGGTTAATTAAACAGTTATCTGAATCAGGATTCTTATATTGTGTTGAGTGTAGCAGACCCATATTCAATGAGGAAGAACTACGTAAGCATAAAACCGAGTTTATCCCATTTGAATTCTTCACTGATGAGGTAGCTTATGAAGAAGCGCCTTCCGGAGACTAGCACTTAGAAGAAAACTCAAACCTTAGTCTTATGAGTAACTTGGGTAAAACAAAAAAGTTATTTAGAAACGTTCATCAATAAACCATGTGTTCAACAGGTTATCTATTATTATTGGAGGTCCACAAGGAGCGGGACTAGAAACAAGTGCGCAGATACTTACATATTCTCTGGCCTACTTAAGATATGGGGTTATCTCAGATAGAGAGTATTTCTCAAATATTAAAGGTAGACATAGTTATGTACACTTCAATATTTCCTCTGAGCAGATTCCAACATCATTAACTTATCCAGTACAATTAATCGCTGCACTAGACCATGAGACAGTATTCACACATTTTGATAGCTTAGAAGAAGGGGGAGTAATCACATACGATGTCTTCACTGAAGAGAAGACTCTAGATACTACTCCAAGCATGGAGGAAGACTTAAAGATTAGACTCCGTAAAATATTCAAAGAACTTGGAATAGATGGATCGATTAAATCCCTAGTTCGATACATCTCAGAAGATAAAAAAATCCATTCAGTACCATTGAATTATTCAGAGATTATTAATGAAGCTGCAAAGAAGCTTGTTTTACCAGCTTCTCAAGCTGCCAGATACGTTAGCTCAATAATTATAGGTGCAGTCTCAGGATTAACCAACGTAAAGAAGAAAGCTATAGAGTATTCTCTAGCTAGGAGGTTTTATGATAGACCTGAACTTGCCCAGCAGAATAAAGTAATAGTAGAAACTGTTTATGATAAAGTTGTTAGAGAACATGGTCCAATACTTGAACTTGCACCATCTAAACTAAACCATAGAGAGATGATGATAGTTAGTGGAAACGATATAGTTGCTATGGCTAAGACAGTCGGAGGAGTAAGATTTCAAAGCTACTACCCTATAACTCCAGCAGCTGATGAAAGCTTTACTATAGAATCTTATGAAAAGTTAGAAGTAGATGGTTTAGAGATTGGTTCAATACTTGTTCTACAGACTGAAGATGAAATAGCTGCAATAACCTCTGCAATAGGTGCTGCACTTACTGGTGCAAGAGCTTCAACGTCAACTAGTGGTCCAGGGTTCAGTTTAATGGTTGAAGGATTAGGCTGGGCGGGGATGAATGAAGCACCCGTGGTTATTACTTACTACCAGAGAGGTGGCCCGTCAACTGGTTTGCCTACTAGAGGTAGCCAGAGCGACCTTCTCTTCACCCTTTATGCATCACATGGAGAATTTCCTAGAATAGTTTTAGCTTCGGGAGACCATCTAGAAGCATTCTACGATGCTATTGAAGCATTCAATTTAGCGGAGAGATATCAAACTCCAGTAATTCATTTGCTTGATAAATTCCTTGCAAACTCTATTGTAACACTGCCCGTACCTGATCTATCTAATATAAATATCGATAGAGGATTAATTATTCATAATGGTGGAGCCGATTACAAGAGATTCAATTTATCTACAACGATTTCTCCTAGAGCTTTCATAGGCTCTAACTGTATCATGTGGTATACTGGAGATGAACATAACGAATTAGGTCATATAGATGAAGACCCTGAAAATAGGGAGAAGATGTATAGAAAAAGAATGGAGAAAATAAAGATAGCTGATGAAGAAATCCCAGAGGAGAAACGTTTAACATACTATGGGCCAGAAGATGCGGATGTACTGCTTGTTGGATGGGGATTTGTTAAAGGTGTAGCTCTAGATGCATTAAAAACGCTCGCTGTAAAAGGTATAAGAACAGCATATCTCCACATAAGGATGTTCTCACCTTTCCCATCAAAGTCGGTAGAAAAATTGCTTGAAAGATTTGATAAATCAAAGGTTATCACTGTTGAACATAATTATCTTGCACAAGCAGGTAAAGCCATACTAATTAATACGGGGGTACGGATAACTAAAGAGGTTGTAAAGTATACTGGTAGACCTATCTATTTAAATGAGTTAGTAGACGGGGTTTTGAAGATATTGAAAGGTGAAGATAGAGTGGTGTTAACTTATGGCCCGTAAACCATCTGATTACCAGAGCGATATTTGGAATGATTGGTGCCCGGGCTGTGGAGACTTCGGCATCGTTGCAGCAATGTATCGTGCCTTCTCAGAACTTGACCTACCACCTGAGAAGACAGTTATCGTAAGTGGTATTGGATGTTCAGGGAAGACCCCCCACTTTGTTAAAGTCAATGGTGTACATACTCTTCATGGTAGAGCTATACCTTTTGCTACTGGCATAAAACTTGCAAACCCAGAACTAACAGTTATCGTAAACGGAGGAGATGGAGACCTCCTCGGGATAGGTGTAGGACACTTCGTAGCTCTAGGGAGGAGAAATATAGACCTGACGATAATACTACATAATAATACTGTTTATGGATTAACTAAAGGTCAAGCTTCCCCAACATTAAGGCGTGGATTGAGACCTAAAGCTTTACCTAAACCAAACATTCAAGATGCTGTTAACCCTGTAAGTCTAGCTTTAGCCTCAGGCTTCACATTCGTAGCTAGGGGGTATTCCATGATGACTGAACACCTTAAAGAATTAATTAAAGAAGCCATACAACATAAGGGAGCTGCACTCATAGATGTACTACAACCATGTGTAACATACGACAACATACACACAGTAGAATACTATAAGAAGAGAGTATACAAGCTTGAAGATACTGGCTGGAACCCTAAAGTAGAGAAGATTGAGGAAAAAGAAGAGAAAATTGTTAAAGCATGGATGAAATCTCAAGAATACGATGATAAAATACCTATAGGAGTTTTCTATCAAGATCCACACACGCCAAGTTTCGAAGAGAGAATCAAAGAAAGGATCCCATCATACCTGGAGACGCCTCCTGCAAGACAGAAGATCGAGAGAGAAGGTAAAACAATAATTGATAGTGAAGCTTTCAGGAAGATTTTCTCATACTATATTGTAGAGACAGAATAAGATGCAATCGCCCATTTACACTTTATCTCTAATCTTTAGATGGAGACTATGCGACAAGCATGGTTTTCTCTTCAAATAATTTTTTTATCCTCTCAGTGATTTTTGTATAATAAGGATGGCTGTATCCAATTACTATATAATCAGCCCTACTCATGTGAGGCACTAATGAATGTAGAGAGACATACTCTCCATGTAATGTTTTGGCTTTAATATTCTTATTACCTGCCATTTGTAGTATCTTCTCTAGCACTTGATTTGCTTCCTTCAACTCTTCTTGAAAACCTTTTTCGGAGAAAGAGTAAATCAATGCTAGATGGTCCCCTACGCCTCTTCTTACACTAGGTGTAGACATACTCTCGATAGTTTTCTTCTTGAAAACATAGGCTACCAAAAGGTCTAAATTCTTAGAAGAAGCTATCTCAACTGCTTTTTCACCAGCTCTCATTCCATATGCTAGATCAAAAATTACGAGTAAGACGTACCCCTTAACCAATTTTTCTCTATCTACCAAGGAGTATTAACTCAGAATGGTAATATAAATTTTAATCGAGGTGTCTATAAAGTAGCCCGAATATAAGTCTACCTACTGCTATAATAATATATAGAAACGTTAATGCGTAATCTAGTGGCCACAGATGCTGAAGTAGCTCTAGGGCGTACCCTGCTACCATTGAACCAGTAAAGAAAGCTAATCCAAGTGATAAATTGTATACAGCTGCATAGAACCCCTTCTCCTCCATCGGTGTCTTCTCTAGAAGATATGTTAAAGAAGCTGCATCGTAAAATACACTAAAAACACCTACTAATATGTTTATCAAGATTAGGAAGGGAAGTTGAGGTGCTAAGGCATAGACTAACGGGATTAACGCCATACTTGAACTACTTAATGTAAGGATTATAGATGTCTTCACTAGTGAAAAGCGTTCTCTAAGCAAAGCTAATCCTACTGCGCCTGATAATCCGAAAACAATATCTAATAGGCTTATCTCGAACAGGCTTAACATAGATATCTTAGTTAACGTAATAGTGAAGAGTGGCCAAGCCATAGATAAGAAGAAGCCGAATGCTGTTGATAGAACTAAGAAGTTGAAGAACTTACCATGCCTCCTAATTTTAAGATTCTTTAAAGAAGCTGGGTAAGCATTTTTCGTATCTATATCTGGTTCTTCGCAGAATATCAAGACTATGATTGACCCTATAAATGTTGATGAAGCAGCTATCAGGAATCCAACTGTGAAACCATTCAAGCCGAAGAATGATGATAGACCAACTGATAAGGTTGCCGCCACCCATCCTAAGTAATTTAAAGAATTAATATTTTCTGAGAATCTCCTCCACCTGTCTTCACTTATTACTTGCGATGAATATGCTATGAATGTAGGTATGCTCATCGAGCTAGCTATCGAATGAAGTATTACCAGTACGATGAAACCCATAATGTATTTCACGAATAGTAAAGATATCATGATTATTGCTGAGAAGATTCCACCTAGAATGATGAAAAAGACAAATCTCTTTATCTTGTGACTGACATACCCCCAGAGTAACTGGAAAAAGTTTAGGGATAGGTTACTTAAAGCATAAAGTATACCTACTTCAATCGATGAAGCTCCAAGTTCTATTCCATATATTGGAATGAAAGGTGAGCTTGCACCATAATGAATAGATTCTAGTAAGGCCTTAGAGTATAGAGCTTTCTCTACCCAGTGATCCCTATCTCGATTCATTCCGAATCACCTCATGCTAATAGAATTAGGCCCTAGAAGTATTCGCTGAATAGGGGTTAGCTAACTTGGATTGTGAAATCTGTAATCCTCTATCAGTAAGAGAACTTTACTACTATTTAACTGAGAAATTAATTAAATCTATATCTCAGTGTTATAGTATTATCAGTTTCTTTTCCATTCGATTCTCATGAGAAACTCAATCTATTCAAGAATTTCTATTTCATAATCAAATCTATTTAATGAGCTTAATAACTAGGAGAATAATGATTAAGACGAGCTGAATGGAGCTAACTGAAGTGGTAGAGAAGATAAGGCAGGCTCTCCTTAAGAGAGAAGTTATAATAATTATCGGTTTATGCGAAGTATTTTATGAAGGTAGAGCTGCTTCTACTCTAGGTCTCGGGGAAAGAATTCTTATGATAAAATCTGACCAGAGTATACTGATACATAGACCAACCGGATATGAACCAGCCAACTGGCAGCCACCCAACTCAAAGATAGAGCTGAGAATCGAGGATAATATATTAATACTTGAAGCTAGGAGGTTAAACCCATCAGAAATGTTAATCATTAGATTTCATAAAATTTATCATATTCTATCCTGGAAACTACATGATGATGCTATTTTCAGCATGTATGCAACTGAAGAAGATATGAAGAAAGCTATACTTGCTGAACCATCTATAATTGAAGAAGGTTTTAAACCAATTGAAGAAGAAAGGAAGCTGAAACCTTCAGGCTTCATTGATGTATTTGGTGTAGATTCATCGGGTAGATTAACCGTAGTTGAGATTAAGAGAAGGAATGCTACTCTCGAAGATATTCAACAATTAACTCAATATGTTGAGAGTATTGAGAGGGAGTTCGGCGTTAGACCTAGAGCAATAATTGTTGCTCCAGGAGTTCAACGTTCTGCAAGCCGAGTGATGCAAATGAATAAGATAGAGTTTAGATGTCTAACCCCGAAGAAATCTATGGAGATTTTAAGGAAGAAGGCTGGTTTAGATGATTACATTAACTTAGAATAAGGTTATCTTAGATGTGAGCACTAGTTCTTCAAGCTTTACTATCTTCTCTATCTCTTCCTTCGCTATCTCAACTGCTTCATAGGCTAGAGTCCTCTCATCTACGTTGTCTCCTGGTATGTACTGTATTGAGATTGCTAGTGGTCTACTTATAGGTCTACCTATCTGGCTCAATAATCTAACGTAGACTTCTTTTATCCCCGATACCTCATTATAGATTCTTTCTGCAATCATTTTTGCTGAAAGATTATATAGTTTCCCTACATGTGATCTAGCGTTCTTCCCTGCTGTAGCTTCAAGAGACATCTGCCTATTAGGTGTTATAAGTCCATTAACTCTATTACCTCTACCCGTGTTTCCATCATCTCCGCTCTCTGCAGATGTACCTGTAACAGTAAGGTAGACAGAATTCTTGCTAGGTATGTCAGCAGTATTTACTTGAACATTTACTTCTACGTCTTTCTCTTCTGAAAGTATTCTGTAAGCTAATGATTCAACTTCATTCTTTATTTCTTCTTTAACTGATAAGTAGTGGTCTAGGTCTGGGGTTAAATGAGCTATTAAGCTATCTGCAACTGTTATATAGTATTTGTTTCTTATACGGAGCCCCATTACTTTACAATCTTCACCACTTTCAGGTATTCTAGACTTGAATTCTCTAGAGTTTATCATCTTCTCTGTTTCATAGACTATCTTCTCTAAAGGTGTTAGAGGGGCGTATCCTACTCCGAAAGATGTATCATTGGCCAAAGGGACGCTTCCATCCATTTCAACAATAGTCTTCAAGTCTATGCTTCCAGGTCTAATCTTTGTATCAACGATTACATGTTCGTCAGGATCCAGGAATCTAAAGTTTTCACGAATGAATCTTTCAACTTCTTCTTTTATCAATTCATTGTACGGTATTTCCTCATCTCCTACTTTTATGGTTGCTCTACCAGCTATGAGTATGTAGATTGGTTGTTCAACTACTCCTCCCCCAAACCATGTTCTAGAGCTTCCACCTACTAGTAATCCTTTATCTAAGTTATGGTGAAGTATAGAGCCGTACCTCTCTTTATAGTATCTTGATAATGCTCTACTAGCTGCTTCACATGCTGAATCTATTATATAGTCTGGATGACCCAAACCTTTACGTTCTACAAACTCAGTCAGCTGAGAAGTTGTAGGCACTTTATCTATTCTCTCTACGATTATTTGTGATTTCCACATCTTAGAAACCTAGATTTACAATAATAATAGACTATTTAACTCCTATTACACTATTAAACCAGCAAAAAGTAGGATAGCTAACTCCTTCCAAGAACTACAGATGTTTCCGTTATTTCTTCAAGCTTTGGTGCAATCTATGGGTTTCTTATTCTATTGATTCGGGTATGAGCTGGATGTACATTATATTGTTTCCACGGATTAGTATCCTAGGGTACATCGCCTTCTTATTATTATCTTGATATTCTACTGCTTTCTCGATTACTAGATTCATGAAGCTATCGCATTCAACTACAGTTCCCTCATACATTAAATCGTTCTTTAAAGTTACTCTAATATTTCTATTGAGGTATTTTGTAATCAATGCTAGAGGTCTCTTACCAGCTTCCATAGAAGACACCACGGTATTCAAGAATTCTTCGTTATTTCATACTTCTAAGAAGGTTTTAAATCTTTCGCTAAAAACAATACCACTCACATATCATATAGTCTTTCACTAAGACAGAGACACTACTCCTAGTAGACATAGATGCCAATCCTATATTATAGCTACTAAATTGAAACTCTATTAGAGAAATCTAATCAGACTATTTTATATTAAGTATCTCCTGCATCTGGGGTGGGATACGGATCTCCGAGAAGCATATTCCACATACGAATAGATCTCCTGAGATTCTTTGACTTAATACTAATGGCGCGTTACAAACAGGGCATGACCTACTTGGAGCTTCTGGGATAAACATCTGCTTTCGGCATGATTCGCACTTAGTTGATCCTATCGGGTTAAGTTTTCCACAATGAGGGCAAACCATGTCTGAAGCTCTTGAGATAATCTCAATAGTAGGCTTCTCTACTGGAGATTTCATCTCTAAGACTTTTTCTTCTACAGGTTTCTCACCAGCCTCAATTATATGCTCTATCTCTTTCTCAATCTCTTCTACAATGTTTCCCCCTTTGGATTTAGTGCTTCTACTCGCTTCTTCTACGGCTAGTTTCGGTGCTTCCTTTCTTAAAGCTGGTCTTCTAATTACTGAAGCCTGAGTTGGGTAAGAGTATTCTCTAGCAGGTATTGTTATACCTGTCCTTACTGCTCTGATATATACTAATAGTCCGGCACCGCTAATCGCTGCGCCAATAATTATGACGTACAGTAAGTATGTGAGACCTATGTATGATGTATCTAGGAATATTCGGAGAGGATCATTTATCGGGAGAAAAGTATAGTAAAATACTATTCCAAGTATTAATCCTACGCCTATGAAACTCAATATCATGCCTACTATCATCAAGAGTGTCATTAGGTAGCACCTTTTAACAAAACCTTGTTCTAGCTTGTATTAAAGATTTCTCTTAAGACTTCATTGAGAAAACTCTGATATTTTCTCGGTATAATCTTGATATTCCATCTCCTCTTGAAGTAGTTGAACAAGTTCATTAAGTCTCTCTCCAGATACATTTTAGCCATTGGATGATCTTTCTTAACCCATTGAGGCCAATCGATTATGATTATGTCTTCCGAGGGGGTGACGAGTATGTTATAAACGCTTAAATCGCTATGGACTAATCCCGCTTCATACGATCTTATAACATTATCTAGAATCTTAGCTAGAACCTTTACGGGGTTTTTAATGTATTGTGCAGATGGTATCTCTACACCTCTAAATATTTTGGTTACTACTATGTGTCTCTCTCTAGCTATAGGTTCTGGAACATCAATACCTCTAGGATGAAGAATCTTTAAAGCTTCAAATTCTTTTTCTGCAGCATTTATGGATGCATAGAGATAGGAATGGATAGAATAAAGTGTTGGTCTCTTCTTCCCATAGCTTCTAAAACTAGTCCTACCTATCCTAAAGAATTTAACTGCTAGTTTTTCACCTTTAGGTGATAATGCTTCATACACGTCTGCTTCTTTTCCAACCCCCAGAGGTTTCCCAATACTCTCAATGATATTCTTCTTTACAAGATTCTTCAATGCAAGTAGATCTAACCCATTGTAATTCAATAAACATCCTTTCTCTCTCCCTTTGGGAGACCAAATAAGCTTGTAAAAATTAAGTTTTCTCACTAATTTCTCGATGCTTTGTTCATCTAGCTTGGATTCTCTCTCAATTACTTCAAGAGGAACAATCTCATACTTCTTCAGATTTCTCTCAATTATTCTCAAAATCTTAAAATGATCATCGCTTAAATTTTGAAAGACTGTTCTAAGTGTGTGGAAAAGGGACATTACGTCTTCCTCACACTTATTCTAACCACGTCCCCTTCAATCTCCCAATCTTTTACATATCCTTCAACCATTCCTGTAAGTTTAACTTCTAGACTCCGGCATCTTGTCTCTTCTCTAATAAACTCTCTATTAGATTCTAGATAATCTCTCCACTCTTCATCGGGAACTATTATTTCTACTGATATATAGTCTGTTACTTGTAGATTCATTTCCTTCCTCATTGTCTGTATTCTCCTAATGACTTCTCTCGCGAGAGATACTGCTACCAAGTCTCTAGTCTCTGTAATATCTAAGTATATGTTTGCGAATCTGCCTTCTTCTTTACGTATGTTCTCTGGAAGCACTTCTTCAAACTCAACTTCACTACTCTCTATCCTTACTATGCTTCCATCATTAAGCATCAATTCAATGAATCCATCTACTTCAAACGATTTTCTCAGTTTTTCAACATCAATTATATTCATCCTCTCGACTATCTCTTTTATCTTCTTTCCATATTTAGGTCCAAGTAAACTATATATGGGTTTTACAATATATTTTACTCCTGGATGCTTCTCTCCTACATTTAAGACTTGTAATTCAACTGTGTTGAGCTGCATCTTTAAAAATTCTTTTAAGTTTTCAAAAGCTTTCCTGACTTTCGGACTGTTCGGAGATAGTATGTATGCTTTTACAGGCCATCTAAGTTTCTTTCCAGCTTTCTGGCGTAAGGCTAGTGCATCAGATAATGTTTGGCGAACTATCTCCATCATATCTTCTAATTCATCATTTATCCATTCTTCTTCAGCTTTAGGCCACTTAAGCATATGTACACTTTCAGGGTCTTCACTCAACTTTAATTGCTGATAGAGTTTCTCAGCTATGTAAGGTGTTAGGGGGGCCATTAAAGTAATTAATTTCTTCAAGACATAGTATAGGGTTGCATAGACTGCTAATTTATTCCATGTCTGTTCTTCCACCCAAACCCTTCTTCTAATTGAACGAATATACAGTCTACTTAAGTCTTCTAGAATGAATTCTCTCAATGCTCTAGCAGCTGAATGTATCTCAAGTTCTTCAATCTTTCTAGTGAATACTTTAACTAGATTGTTGATTCTAGAGATAATCCACTTGTCTTCAAGCTGTAGATGCTTTTCAACTTTATATATATCAATCTCTTCTGGCTTGAATTGGTCTATCTCAAAGTAGGTTGTAGCGAATGAGAAAACATTCCAGAGTATGTTTAGCTCCTGTATTATTTCTTCTACTTCCTTTGGGACGAAGTTCATGTTATCCCAGGGTGCTGATTTAGAGACTAAGTATAGCCTAAGAGGGTCGGCTCCATACTTCTCCATTGTCTCCATAGCCCATATTACGTTTCCTTTACTCTTCGACATCTTTTTCCCTTCAGCGTCCATTACGTGTCCCTGGTTTAGGACTGTTTTATATGGTGCTTTTCCATAGAGGAGGCAAGAAGTAAATATTAATGTGTAGAACCATCCTCTAGTCTGGTCTATGGCCTCTGTTATGAAATCGTATGGAAACAGCTTCTTGAACAGTTCTTGGTTTGTCATAGCATCAATGCTTGCTGTATGGGCCATCCCTGAGTCTAGCCATGTATCCATTACAAATATATCCCTCTTCATGAATCTACCACATCTCGGGCACTTAAACATTACATAATCTACCCATGGTCTAAGGAGTCTTATTTCAGAAGGCTTAACTTCTGCTCCAAGTAACTCTTCCTTACTTCCAACTACTTTCTTTTCTCCACAGTTTGTACATATCCAGACGGGTAGAGGTGTCCCCCATACTTTAGTTCTACTTATACACCAGTCTTCAGCATTCTCTAACCAATCACCGAACCTGTGGTATCCAGCCCACGCAGGCTTCCAAGAAACCTTCTTATTCTCTCTAATCATAATCTCTTTTATTCTATCTACTTTTATGAACCATTGACGGCTTGAGAGGTAAAGTAGAGGTGTTCCACATCTCCAGCAATGTGGGTAGTTATGAAGAATCTTCCCCTCCCATATCAGGAGGTTCTTCTCTTTCAAGTATTCTATTATCTTCCTACCTGCTTCACTATAGTATAGGCCTGATAAGTCTCCTCCATCACTTGTAAAGTATCCAGAAGTTGATACCGGGTTGAAGATTGGGAGACCGATCTTTAAGCCAACCTCGAAGTCTTCTGGACCATGTGCTGGAGCTGTATGTACGCATCCAGTCCCTTCTTCCATTGTAACGAATTCAGCGGTTATTACTGTATGGGCTGGAGGAGCATGTTCTAGATGCTTGGGTACCTTCTCTATCAATGGATGCTTGTATCTATATCCAGCTATAGCTAATCCTTTAAAGCGTTCTGAGACTTCGTAATTCTCTATCTTAACTTCGCTTAAGAATCTTTCAAGGAGTTTCTCTGCTACGATCCATTCTTCATTATCTACTCTTACTTTTACGTAGTATTCATCTGGATGGACGGCTATAGCTTCATTTCCTGCTAGAGTCCATGGTGTTGTAGTCCATATTACGATGTATAGGTTTGGGTTTCCTTCAACTGGAAATTTTACATAAATTGATGGATCTTCAACTTCTTCGTATCCTTGGGCTACTTCATGGCTACTTAAGGGTGTTTCACATCTTGGACAGTATGGCACAACTTTGAAGCTTTCTACTAAGTCTCCTTTCTCATATGCTTGCTTAATAAACCACCATACATGTTCTATGTATCTCTCTCTTCTAGTCTCATATGCATTCTCATAATCTAGCCATACTGCGAGTCTTTCAGAAGCTTCCCTCCAATGCTTAATATAGTAGTCAACTAGTTTATTGGCTTCTTCAACGAATTTATCTAATCCATACTCTTCTACTTCTTTCTTTGTTGTAAATCCAAGCTTCTTTTCCACTTCTATTTCTGTAGGTAGTCCTAGACAATCCCACCCACCTCTCCTCCATACATCTAAACCCTTCATTCCATGAAACCTCAAGATGATGTCTTTGTAGACTCTACCCCGTGCATGTCCAACATGCATGTAACCATTAGCAGTTGGTGGACCCTCAAGGAAAGCAAAGATAGGCGCACCTTTATTCATCTCAAAAACTTTCTCAATTATCTTGTTCTCTCTCCACCATCTAGTTATTTCCTCTTCTACTTCTATAGGGTTATATTTTCCCACTAGAACCATTCTATATAACCCCCTAACATAAGCATGAGTAGTTCACGTATCCCTTGAATAAACCAGTATGGATTAATTATTAATGAATTTGGCAGTACATCATCCACGTTAGAGCAGAATCCCGCAAGAATTTAAAT